>NZ_LGHM01000044.1 GCF_001908185.1 Bradyrhizobium sp. AS23.2 | reverse complement strand
ATGGCCGATCTCGACGGTGAAGCAAATCGAAAGCTGATCGCCCACGGCCTTGCAGCCTCTATCGATGACGGGAGGGTCGCCGGGCCGAATTAGGCGTGGTGCCGAGCGGGCTCGCGTTATCGATTTAATCGGCCCACCGGAAGACTGCCGTACACGCTCGCCTGGCGTGATCCGGAGATCATCCTCTGCCGTCCATCCGCTGATGTAGCCGGTCTTTGCGGCCACCGCGGCGAGCGGCAGGATCACCTACCCGGTGATATCAGCCACCCGACTATGTCGGACGCAACTTTGGTCTGTCGGGACTTCATAAGCAGACTGTCTCGTTTGTGCCCGGGTGGGAAGGTCTCGGCTCCGTCGCTCAACTGCCGGGCTTCTATAGCAAGCCGTACCTTCAGCGAGGACTTTGGTTTGAACCGGAGGCGCTTCATTGATCAGTCCCCATCCGTAAACCTGCCTCATCAATAAGAACTCGCCGTAGCGCATAAAGGTTCATGAACGCCCGGTGAATGCTCATTGAACTTTAGCGATTTGACCATCCTGCGATGGAGCGAGAACTATGACCAAAAGGTGTTTTCAGCCAGGATGCTGCAGAGACATGGTTTGAGGAGAACGATCCCGAAGGCGTGGCGTTCGAATATGAGGTCCTCGAATGAACCGGATCGGCCGCAGGACTATCTACGCCATGTTGTAGATCGTGGTGCTGTTGATCATGTGGCAATTTTTCGCATCGCTTTGGGGCCCGCCAGCGGCGAAGAGACTGCCAACTGAGGCGGCTTCAATGGATCATAGAGAGGATTGCAAGCAGACCGATACCGGCCAGCGCCCAGACCAACGATTGAACCGTCCACGGCCGCATGAGCACCCTCGCTCGGGTTTCCTGCTCATAGCAAGTGTACCGGGGAGCCGTGCGCGGCTTGAGTTAGATCAACTACCGAGGACGAGCACCGACGTGGCTGCGACGGTGAAGACTGCGGCCGCAATAACTAGTGTGAGAAATACGCTGTCGTTCATCTCCAAAAAAATTAACATAGGCTAATTCTGACCGACTGGCTGATCGACTGACCGACGACTGCCCCCCGAGCGCGCCAACGGTTTTCCCCGAGGCGCTGTTCACGCCGTTCATCAGCTCGCGAAGGCCGTTATAGTTCGGGATGGTCGTGCTCCACGACGTGCCATCAAACCACGACGTTCCCGCATTGGGCGCCGGAGGCGAGTTTGAGAACAGTGCACCGCCGCCGTAGTGGTGGAAGCCGTTCGACTGGCCGTAGATGCCAATCAGCACCTGCGCATTACGGACTTTAGAGCTCCCCCCTGTCGCTCTCCCAAGGAGTGCGTTAGCCACAGGATATGAAACAGGGAAAGTGACGGGGGTACGTAACGGGATAGGTGGGCACGGGCCGACGCCCTGGGCGCCGACGGTGAAGTCGCGCACCGCGCCGCCAACACTGCTCGGCAGGATCGACGCCGGGCGCTCGATGGGCTTCGGGGGCTCGGGGGAAACGTAGAGACGGCCGTTCTGCGCCGCGTTTTGGGCACCTAGACCGGGCGTAGCCGCGGGCGCGGCGGGCGCGGCCGCTGGCTGCAGCGGGATCAAATCCTCAAACGATACCGTCGGCGCTTGCTGCGCAGGTTTCGCCGGAATGAGATCGTCAAACATTCCCGGCTTGCTCGCCGGCGGAGCTCCTTCGAGTTGCGCGATCAACGCGGGATTTGTCACGGGTCTTGGCGGCGAGGTTTTGCCCTCGAGCTGCGCGATGAGCGCAGGATCCGTGACTGGACCATCGAGCTTGTAGCCGGGAGGAAGCGGCGGGACGGCGGCCGGCGGATCGAGCTGGTAGCCAGGCGGTAGCGGAGGAATTGGCGGCTGCGAGGAGCGCGGACGGGAGCTCAACGCGCGCCGAATTTCCGCTTGCGTGAAGTCATCAGGGAATTGGTGGACGTTGCCTTCGAATTCGACGAGTTGGGGCATTGTCAGTGCGCCTTGATAATGTAGTTGAGGACGATGCCTGGCGGCGGTGTCTGCACCGGTGTGCTGCTGCCGCCCTGCGCGCTGCCGGTGAAGGTCGAGCTGCCCTGCGATACGGTCAAAGACGCGTTGCCGGTAATACCAAAAGTGCCGCCACCGCCGACACCGCCACCGCCCGATGTGTTGCCGAGGACGACGGTGTTTGCTGTGCCTGAAATCGATCCGTTCGTGATGGTACCGGTCGGCGTATATGGCGGGAGGTTTGCCGTTTGCAGGGTGCGGTTTTGCTGCCCGCCGACTGAGCCGAGCGTAGAGCCGTCGATCCCGCCACCAGCGGAAGTTAATCTATTGGCAGCCACGCCGCCCAGGTTATCAGCGCCGAACGGGATCCGCCCTCGCATGTCCGGCAACGTGAAGTGCGTGCCATCGGCTGCGCCGTACGTTGTGCCGACCGCGGCGAACAGCGCAGGATAATCCGTGCGAAGCAAGGATTGCCCAAAGCACAACAACCACCCCGATGGGGCGCTTGTGCCCGCAAAAGGCACCAGCGCGCCGGCCGGGATCACCCGGTTGGCGTCATCAGCCAACTTTGTGAAGCTCACCGCGGCGTCAGCAATCTTCGGATTGGTGATGCCTTGGTCAGCCAGCTTGTTCGTCGTGACGGCGCCCGTCGCGAGCTTCGAATTGGCCACGACGCCATCGGCCAGCTTGTTTGCGGCCACCGCGCCGTCGGCCAACTTCGCGGAAGTGATCGAATCGTCTGGAATTGCGGCGGCCGCCGTGAAGTCAGCGATCTCGTCCCATTTGTCAGGCTCGAAGCCGGCGCCAGAAGTATGCGTGACGTTGGCGATATAGAAGATTGAATTGTGGAAAATTGTACTGACGTTCGCAGTGTAGAGAACGCCGCTCGCCCACTGCGCCGGTGCGGCGAAGCCAAGCGTCACACTTGAATTGAACTGCTCTTTGCCAACCGAGCCGCGCTTCAGCGCACCGTCGGCATCTTGGATCTTTGCGAGGTTTTGCTGGGTATCGTCGAGAGAGACCTTGACGGCGTTGAACTCGGCATCAAGGGCATTGCCCGGCTGCTGCGCGCTCGGGTTTTCAGCGCTGAACAGGGCAAAGGACGTCTGACGGTTGTAGGGCGTGGATGACATTGATCGCCGACGGGGGGGGGAGAGGAAGGGCGCGGGATTGCGCGGTGGGTGCCGTCGGCGAAGCGGCGTTGCGTCCGTGAGATGAAGTGTAACTCAGACGCGGTTATTGAGAAGTGAAAAGGTCTGGCGCTGGCGTCTCCCGATAGTCCCCTTCCAAGGTGAACGTGACAAGAATCACAGGCCTCATTTGTAGTCAGCGGTAGGATCTGCGTCTCCTCCGACCGAGAGAAAGCTTGCGAATATCGCAGTCCTGAGTAGCTTTGAAGTCCGCGATCGAGGGTGAGACCATGCCGCGCGCGCTTCGCAGAATGATGCTGCCCCTAGTGCTGATGATGCTCTGCCTGGGCACCGAGCGGGCGGTAGCAGAGAAACGGGTAGCGCTCGTTATAGGCAATTCAAAATACGAAAAGACAGCCCCCCTTTCCAATCCGGCGAACGATGCCACGCTGATAGCTGAGATGTTCAACGCTGTCGGCTTCGACAACGTGGAACTCCGTCGTGACCTTAAGGTGAACGACATGCGCCGCGCGCTACGCGACTTCATCGACAAATCTCGCGACGCCGATGTGGCCGTCGTCTACTACGCCGGACACGGCATCGAGGTCGATGGTGTCAACTATCTTGTGCCTGTCGACGCCGTCCTAGAGCGAGACATCGACGTTTACGATGAGGCGCTCACGCTTGATCGGGTCCTGGTGTCAGTAGAGCCTGCCAAGCAGCTGAGACTAGTTATCCTCGATGCCTGTCGGGACAATCCGTTCGCGCGCTCCATGAAGCGCACAATGGCCTCTCGGACGATCGGCCGAGGGCTTGCCAAGGTCGAGCCAGCGAGCGCGAACACGTTAATCGCCTTCGCTTCGAAAGCAGGTTCGACCGCAGCCGACGGCGATGGCAAGAACAGCCCTTTCACAGCCGCGTTGGTCAAGTATATCACAAAACCAGGCCTCGACCTTCGGAGGGCATTTGGGTATGTCCGGGACGACGTGCTGAAGTCCACCGGCAATCGTCAGGAGCCGTATGTTTACGGCTCGCTGGGGGGCGACGATGTGCCGTTGGTTCCGGCTCAGCCGAGTGCGCCCACACCGCGGGCAGACGCTGATGCGGGCGTGAGACGCGCATACGAGCTCGCGTTACAGGCCGGCGAGCGCGAGGGTTGGGAGGCTTTCCTCCAAGCCTATCCTGACGGTTTCTATTCCAATCTGGCCAGAGTCCAGCTCAGGAAGATCGCCGCCGAGGAGATTCGTGCAGCGGCCGCCGAGAAGGCACGGTTAGCGGAATTGGAAAGGGCGCGATTGGCGGCTCAGGGCGCGCAGCAGGCCGAGCAGATCAAGGCGGCCGAGGCCGTAAAGCGTGCCGAGGAGGCACGTATAGCCGCTGAGAAAGCGACGGCCGCAGAGCGGGAAAAGGCTGCTGCGGCGGAGGGCGCTCGCCTCGCGGCTCAGGAAAAGCTTGTCGGCTCGGCCGAAAAACGGGTAGCAGCACTCAATCCATCTGCGACGGCGGATCTGTCTCCCGCTGCACTGATAAGCTCCCTGCAACAGGAGCTTCGTCGGGTGGGCTGTCTCTCTGATGCGACAGCAGGCATATGGAGTTCAGCATCGGAGCGGTCTCTAGCTCTCTTCAACAAGAACGCTGGAACGATGTTCGACCCAAAGGCGGCGAGTGTTGAAGCCCTGGACGCCGTGAAGACGAAGACAGGTCGGGTGTGCCCGTTGACTTGCGGCAATGGCTATCGGCCGGAAGGGGACCGATGTACCCGGATCGCGTGCCGCTCAGGTTATCATCTGAACGAGGAAGGTGTTTGTCAGAAGGTAGCCGTGAACAAGCCGTCGTCTCGGGAGGAGGGAGAAGGCAGCACTGCTAGGGAGCGACCCGCGGCGCGGGCCGTGGCCGCCCAAGCAAGCGGTACCTACAAGCAGTGCATGGGTCCGCTGCCTGGCTGTTATGAACGGGCCATGTCTTCTTCGGGAGCCTTCCGCGGTAACCCGGAAGGCGCGCGGCGTTGGTGTACGCGGGCTCCGACCTGTTGAGCTACTGCGAGCCAACGGACTGCTTAAAAACCAGTCCTGAACTTCCCAAAAAACTGAAATTTAGTCGAGCGGCTTTGCGGCCTTTGGAGTGCGAACGGCTGCCTCCCCCCTAGGGGTCGGAAGCGGGCCGGGGGTGGATACCGGCCGGGCCCGACGCGTTCGCATGCCTGCACGTGTCAAATGAGCGAGCCCCTCGTCAATCGTATCCGCCAAGCGCCGCATTATCGCGCGGCCTTCCGCCGTCAAACGATCACCTTGCTACAACGCGACCTGGCGCGCTCGCTCAAGGTTTCGTTTCGCGCGCCCCCCCTTGAGCCGTAAGAGCGGAGCAAGTCTCGAGCTCAATGATCGCGGCGAGATACTTCTCGTCATCATCGCGTGCAGCCATGACTCGATTGAGCGCGATCACGGCGGGATCATCTGAAGGCGAAACTCGCTTTTGCTTCATGTACGTTCCTCCGCGGCGCACTGAGTCTAGCTAACTTATTGGCGCTGCTCAAATCTCCGAGTCACAAAAGTGCTTGTGGCACAGTGATTTCTTGTATTGTGTTGCGCGATTTCAAAACCCGACAAAAGCGCTGAAATCGACAAAAACGTAAAACGATCAAGCGCTAGCTTGTCGGGTTTTACGTATTAGACTTTCCAGACAAAATTTCTGTTGCTGAATTCTCAAACGAGCGCATCCTGATTGCGGGTCGAAAGCCCGAACACTAGCCGAGAGCCGATCCGGTGAGCGGCAATCACAAATCTTGTCCAGGGGCCGCGCGCGTATGTCCAAGGCGCACGCCCAAAGGTGCGCGGGGCCGCCTAGTGTCGGTCATTTCGCCCCTGGACTCGCATCTTGCTCGAAAGGCAAAACACTATGCGCACCTCAACCGCTGTCCGCACGTCGACGAACTCGAATGATCTCGGCGCCCTGCTCGCTCGCCGCCGCACCGACCTGATCCTGGCCATTGAAGACGGAAATGCCCTCCTTCGCTGCCAAGTGAGCTCGGCGATCGCCGCAGCGATGCTGGCGCCCCTCAAGGGCGAGGCAGCCGGACAATTCCGTCCTCTGCCCGGCAACCAGGTCCAGATAGACGCCGCGGTGACATTGCCCGTGGCGATGCAAATGATGGAGGCCAAGGCGGCCATGGAAAATCAGCTGCACTGAAACCGACGCCGGCGGGCGGTGCAAAAGCCGCCCGAAAGGCCTAGAATCGTCGCTCGTGCTTCCCCGGTGCTTCCCCGGTGGAAGCGCGGGCGCAATCCGCGATGGATAGGAGTGAAAATGTCCCTGCAATTGCAGTTTGTTAGATGGTCGGAGCGAGAGGATTTGAACCTCCGACCCCTAGTCTCCCAGACTAGTGCGCTAACCGGGCTGCGCCACGCTCCGAACGTCGTTCCATTAGCTAGGATCGCTGCTTTGCGCAAGGCGGGCTACGTCATTTTGACGTACTCGCCGAAGTCCCCGGAGCCGCCCGTAAAGCCGACTCACCCGTCCTTCAGCGCCTGGTCGAGCATTTCCCGGCAGGCGACGAGGTCGGCGAGCGCCCGTCCCAGCCGCTCGCGGTCGAGGGCGCTGGGGGCGGCTGGCGCGGCAGCGCCGCTCTTGCGGAAGGTGGTGAGGATTTCCTCGTCGTCGATCTCGGCGAAGCGGAAGTCGATGCCTTCCTCCTCCTCGCCCTGGTAATCGTCATCGTCGGTGTCGGCGACGCCGCGGATCGGAGTCTCGTCCTCGGGCTCCATCAGGCTCTGGCCGATGGCGTCCTCGATCGCCCCGAAGGAGACCGCAGCCGAGCTGTCGGCGAGGCCCTGCACCGACTTGACGCCGTGCTCTTTCAGGATCCGCTGCACACCGCGGATGGTGTAGCCCTCCCCGTAGAGGAGACGGCGGATGCCCTTGAGCAGGTCGACATCGTCGGGGCGGTAGTAGCGGCGGCCGCCGCTGCGCTTCATCGGCTTGATCTGGGAGAATCGGGTCTCCCAGAACCGCAGCACGTGCTGCGGAATGTCGAGTTCCTGCGCTACTTCGCTGATGGTTCGGAACGCATCCGGCGCCTTGTCCAAATGCCAAATCCTCCGCGCAGGCGATTACGCCTCGGGTTGAGCCTTGCTGGCATCGCCGTTGCCGCGATGCTGGGTATTGATCCGCTGCTTCAGGATCGCCGACGGCTTGAACACCATGACCCGGCGCGGCGAGATCGGCACCTCGGTGCCGGTCTTCGGGTTACGGCCGATACGCTGACCCTTCTTGCGAACCATGAAGGAGCCGAACGAGGACAATTTCACCGTCTCGCCCCGCTCGAGGCAGTCGGTGATCTCCTTCAGCACGAGTTCCACGAAGGCGGACGACTCCGTGCGCGACAGGCCTACCTTCTGGTAGACGGCCTCGCAGAGGTCAACACGCGTTACGGTTTTACTTTGGTCGGTCATCGCCCTGCCCCACATCACGGCGAACAATTGTTGTCTGAAATTATGAGGTTACGATGCGATGGTCAACAGCGCTCATCGATGCAGACGCATCGATAATCGGCGCCGATTCCGGCAAAATTTTATCGATTGCGGCTCTACCAGCGCACCAGCGCTGAGCCCCAGGTGAAGCCGCCGCCCATCGCTTCGAGCAGAACCAGGTCGCCGCGCTTGATGCGGCCGTCCTTGCGCGCCACCGACAGCGCCAGCGGGATCGACGCGGCCGACGTGTTGCCGTGACGGTCCACCGTCAGCACCACCTTCTCAGGAGCAATATGGAGCTTGTGGGCGGAGGCGTCGATGATTCGCTTGTTGGCCTGGTGCGGCACGAACCAGTTGATGCTGTCGGCATTGAGCCCGGTCGCCTCGAAGGCATCCACGATCACATCGGTGATCATGCCGACCGCGTGCTTGAAAACCTCGCGGCCCTCCATGCGCAGATGACCGACGGTCTGGGTCGAGGACGGTCCGCCGTCGACGAAGAGTTTGGCCTTGTGGCGGCCGTCGGAGCGCAGATGCGTGGTCACGACGCCGCGGTCGGTCGCGGCATTGCCCGGCTGCTCCTGCGCCTCCAGCACCACCGCGCCGGCACCGTCGCCGAACAGCACGCAGGTGCCACGGTCGTTCCAGTCGAGGATGCGGGAGAAGGTTTCCGCCCCGATCACCAGTGCGCGCTTGTAGGCGCCGGTGCGCAGGAAGTTGTCGGCGGTGGCGAGCGCGAACACGAAGCCCGAGCACACCGCCTGGAGGTCGAAGGCCGCGCCATGGTTGATGCCGAGCCCGTGCTGCACGGCGACGGCCGTCGCAGGGAAGGTGTTGTCCGGCGTCGAGGTCGCCAGCACGATCAGCTCGATCGACTGCGCGTCCACGCCGGCATCCGTGAGCGCGGCCTGCGCCGCCTTGATTGCCAGATGCGAGGTGAACTCGCCCTCGGCCGCAATGTGCCGCTCGCGAATGCCGGTGCGCTGCACGATCCACTCGTCGGAGGTGTCGATGCGGGCCGCCAATTGGGCATTGGTCACCACCTGCTCCGGCAGATAGGAGCCGCAGCCGAGCACGACCGAACGAATTTGAGTCACGAAACAGCCTCCTGCGCGGCCTGCACGGAATTGAGTGCACCGCCCTCGCGGTTGAGCATCTGATTGATCTTGTTCAGGAGATCGTAGTGAGCCATCTCATAGCCAACATCGATCGCATAGGCAAAGCCTTCGGCGGTGGTTCCGCCATGGCTCTTGACCACTAGTCCCTTCAGCCCCAGGAACACGCCGCCGTTGGACTTGTTCGGGTCCATCTTGTCGCGCAGGGCCTGGAAGGCGCTGCGCGCAAAGAGATAGCCGAGCTTGGACATCCAGCTCCGCTGTATCTCGTTGCGGAGTAATTCCGCCATCTGCCGCGCGGTTCCCTCGGCGGCCTTGAGTGCGATGTTGCCGCTGAAACCTTCGGCCACAATGACGTCGGCCAGCCCCTTGCCGATGCCGTCGCCCTCGACGAAGCCGATATAGTCGAGCTCGGGCAGGTTTCTCGCACGCAGGATTTCGCTGGCTTCGCGGATCTCCTCGTGCCCCTTGATCTCCTCGGCCCCGATGTTCAGCAGCCCGACGGTGGGCCGCTTCTTGTTGAACAGCACGCTTGCCATCGCAGCGCCCATCACCGCGAGCGACACCAGATGGTGCGCGTCGCCGCCGATGGTGGCGCCAAGGTCGAGCACGACGGACTCGCCGCGCCTGGTCGGCCATATCCCGGTGATCGCCGGGCGGTCGATTCCCGGCAACGTGCGCAAGTTGAAGCGCGACATCGCCATCAGCGCGCCGGTATTGCCGGCGGAGATCGCAACATCCGCCTCGCCCTTCTTCACCGCGTCGATGGCAAGCCACATCGAGGAGGTCTTGCGGCCGCGCCGCAGAGCCTGGCTCGGCTTGTCCGACCCGCTGACAGCGACGTCGGTATGGATGATCTTCGACGCGGCCTTGAGCTCGGGGTGGCGGTCAAGCTCGGGTTCGATCTTGGCGCGGTCTCCGACCAGGAGGAACTCGATCTCGCGATGCCTGCCGAGCGAGATGGCAGCGCCTGGAATGACCACGGGGGGCGCCGACATCGCCCCCCATGGCGTCAAGCGCAATGCGAACCTTGCTTAGCATAAAAGTCCTGGAAACCTGGTCTGCTGCGGTCTTGAACTAGCGGGGCCGCAAATGGGTTCGCCACGGACATGGCGACCGGCCTAGTGCCACGCCGCACCCGGACCGGGGCGCGACAATAGCGTTTTGTTATCCCGAAACAACCTCTTGCCCCCAGCCTTTTGCATTCGGGACGATCCGGCCACGGACCGGAAAAATTCAAAGAAAATATATTGAAATCAAATAGATAAAAGCACCTCTCAAACCATCCCGGCAAGCACTTCCCACCGCACGGCAAAGCGTTCTTACGGGGAATACGTAGCTATCTGCCTTTCTTCTTGTCCTGAAGCGCTTTCAGCGCCGCGAAAGGATGGTCCTCGGGGTCGAGAGCGATGACCTCCGCCTCGAACACAGCTCCCGGCTTTCGCGGATAGGGGTCGATCGCCAGGAACAGGGCATCGGTGGCGAGCCGGCCGAGATCGATGATTCCATTGATGATCGCCTCCGGCGGATCGACGACCTCGGGCGGCTCCTCATCGTCCTGCCCCTCCTCGATCAGGTCAGCCAGGCGGCGCGCCTCAGCCTCGGGGGCGAACATCAGATCCACCTCCTCCTCGATCTCGTTCTCGATCGGATCGAGTGTGACCACGCAGGTCTGGCCGACGCGGGCGCGGACGTGGCCCGTGACCTGGACCCGGCCACCGCTTTTCGGCTCAACGTCGAAGGCGGCGTGGGTGGACAGTATCTCCCGGAGGCCCGCGACCTCCGCCATGGCCTGCCGCTCGGCGGCTGAGGCCTCGAGCTCACGGTGCAGGCCGGTGTCGGGAATCTGGGCGACGATGACGGGCGCCCGCCAGGGATCGCGTTCGAATCCGGTAGTCGGTCGGCTCATGGTGTCACTTCCTCGCTGAGCGCCGGGGGAAATTTGAAGGACGCGCACAAGAGCGCGGCCTCGCCGGTCCGGCCGAGATCAGTCTCCGTGGCCCGGGCGTAGGCCGCGAGCCGCTTCGCCTGGTCCATGCCGGTCTCATTCAAGATATTCTTGCAGATCGCCGATGCCAGCGCCTCGCCGCCGCTTTCGATGGCCTGGTCATAGGCCTGCACGCGGCCGTAAAAGGCCTCGCCGAACGCCCGCATCCGCTTCGGCACCGTCTGGTCGCCGACCCCCATCTCGCGCAAATTGTCGTCCATGTCCTCGCAGAAGCGGTCGAACAGCGCCTGCGACAGCTCCGTGGCGCCCTGGACCGTACGCAGGCGGCGCAGCAGCAGCCAGAGGTGCAGCAGCAACAGGTCGAAACGACCGTTAACCGTATCAGGCACGCCCAAGTCGCGGTAAAATATGGGTTCTCGCGCCTGCGCCACGATCATGCCATAGATGGCTTCAATGGTGCCGCGCGGGGCTTGCCGGGGTTTCCTGAAGTGATTGAACGGCCAAACCATTGTGGCTTCCGCAAGCGGGCGTGCGCGTGTTGCAATTGCAGTCTCCGCCCGGTACTTCAGCGCCTCGCCCGACGCAAGGGGACGGAATCAGTTCCGCAATGACGATAACGAACCAGACCAGCCTGCGCGCAGACAAGCGGCGCGGCTTTCAAGCACGCTGGCGCGGTTTGCGCTTGCTCGCGGCCGCGACCCTGGTCGGGGTGGCGCTTGCGGGCTGCACCGGCGAGCAATTCCAGAAGGGCTATATCCTGCCGCCCGGCGCGCTGGAGCAGATTCCGATTGGCGCAAGCCAGGACCAGGTGCTGATCGTGATGGGCACGCCCTCCACGGTCGCGACCCTCGACGGCGAGGTATTCTACTACATCTCGCAGCGCTCGGAGCGTCCTGTCGCCTTCATGAACCAGAAGGTGGTCGACCAGCGCGTGATCGCGATCTATTTCGACAAGAACCGGCGCGTGCGCCGGCTTGCGAATTACGGCCTCCAGGACGGCAAGATCTTCGACTTCATCAGCCGGACCACGGCGACGTCGGGCCAGGAGATGAGCTACCTGACGCCGCTGTTCAAGCTGCTCAGCTTTAACTGAGCCTTCAGCCTGCGGCGTCCTGCCGCCCTCCGCGCGGCGCTTGCCGTCGTCCGCGCGGCGCTTTCCGTCGTCCGCGCGGCGCTTTCCGTCGTCCGCGTGGCACTTGCCATCGCGTGCGACTTGCCGTCGCGCACCGGGTTCCATACGCTTCCTGCAAAACAAAAGCAGGGAGTGGATTCGTGCCCAACAAGGTTCTGTCCCGTCGCCATGTGCTCGCTGGCGCTGCCGGCCTGTCGGCCGCAGCGATTCTGCCGCGATCGAGCCTGGCGGACTGGAAACCCACCGAAACCGTCCGCCTCATCGTGCCGGCTGCGGCCGGCGGCTCGACCGACGTCATGGCCCGGCTCTTGGCCGCCCATCTGCAAACCGCCTGGGGCCAGACGGCCGTCGTGGAAAACCGCTCGGGCGGCGGCGGCACGATCGGCACCGCCGAGGCGGTCCGCGCCAAGCCCGACGGCCACACCATCCTGATCGGAAACCCCGGGCCGAACGCTATCGCCTACAGCATCTTCAAGAACCTCACCTACAAGCCGGAGCAGCTGCAGCCGGTCTCCAACATGATCCGGATCCCGAACATCGTCTCGGCGCATCCGAAGACCGGCATCAAGTCGATCGCCGAGCTGATCGCCTATCTCAAGGCCAGTCCGGACAAGCTCAGCTACGCCTCCTCCGGCGTCGGCCAGAGCCCTCACCTCACCGGCGCCTGGTTCCTCCAGCTCACCGGACTGAAGATGACGCACATCCCGTTCCGCGGCGCCGGTCCCGCGCTCCAGGCTGCGCTCGCCGGCGACATCCAGATCCTGTTCGACAATCTCTATCCGAGCCTGCCGCAAATACAGAACGGTACCCTCACCGGCCTCTGCGTCACCACGAGCGAGCGCAGCGACCTCGCGCCGAACCTGCCGACCATGCGCGAGAGCGCGCCGGAGCTCGCTAATTTCGACGTCTCGTCGTGGTTCTCGGTGTTCCTGCCAAAGGGTGTCCCCGCGCCCGTGCTCGAGGCGCTGAACCTCCAGGTGAAGGCGATGCTCGAGCGCGACGACATCAAGAAGAACATCGCCGCCATGGGCGCCCGCGCCGACTACGGCACGCCACAGCAATTCTCCAACTTCGTGGACGCCGAGACGAAGAAGTTCGCCGGCATCATCCAGAAGGAAGGGCTGCAGATGGACGTGCAGTAGCTCTCGTGTCCCGGACGCGGTGCAGCCTAGGCGATGCGTAGCATCGTCCTGGCAACGCTGCGCCGCTGAGCCGGGACCCAGGCTCTTGAAACATAGACCCCTGATCTGCAGCGCATCACTTCGTGCTGCGCAGCGTCCGGGAAAGCAGGCAGATAGAGGCACCAAACACAAACCCCGCGGCTCGCGCCGCGGGGTTTGTCTTGTCTCGTTTGCGTCGCTAGTGCGCCAGGATCGCCAGCAGCAGCAGGGCCACGATGTTGGTGATCTTGATCATCGGGTTCACCGCCGGTCCCGCCGTGTCCTTGTAGGGATCGCCGACAGTGTCGCCGGTCACGGCGGACTTGTGGGCGTCAGAGCCCTTGCCGCCGAAGTGGCCGTCCTCGATGTACTTCTTGGCGTTGTCCCAGGCGCCGCCGCCCGAGGTCATGGAGATCGCGACGAACAGGCCCGTCACGATCACGCCGAGCAGCATCGCGCCCACTGCGGAGAAGGCCGCCGACTTGCCAGCCGCGCCGCCGCCCGCGATCGCGTAGATCAAGAAGTAGACGACGATCGGAGACAGCACCGGAAGCAGCGAGGGGATGATCATCTCCTTGATCGCCGCCCGGGTCAGCAGGTCGACCGCCTTGCCGTAGTCCGGCTTGTCGGTGCCCTGCATGATGCCCGGCTTCTCGCGGAACTGACGCCGCACTTCCTCGACGATCGCGCCGGCAGCACGACCAACCGCGGTCATGCCCATCGCGCCGAACAGGTACGGCAGCAGGCCGCCGAACAAGAGACCTACCACGACGTAAGGATTGTTCAGCGAGAAGTCCGGATTGACGCCGGCGAAGTAGGCGTGGTTCGCGGAGTCTCCAACGAAGAACTTGAGGTCCTGGTTGTAGGCCGCGAACAGCACCAGGGCACCGAGACCGGCGGAGCCGATCGCGTAGCCCTTTGTCACCGCCTTGGTGGTGTTGCCGACCGCGTCGAGCGCGTCGGTCGACTTGCGCACCTCCTTCGGCAGGCCCGCCATCTCGGCGATGCCGCCGGCGTTGTCGGTCACCGGCCCGAAGGCGTCGAGCGCGACGACCATGCCGGCAAGCGCCAGCATGGTCGCCGTCGCGATCGCGATGCCGAACAGGCCAGCGAGGCTGTAGGTGACCAGGATGCCGGCGATGATGACGAGCGCGGGCAGCGCGGTCGCTTCCATCGAGACGGCGAGGCCCTGGATCACGTTGGTGCCGTGACCGGTCACCGACGCCTGGGCGATCGACTTCACGGGACGATAGTCGGTGCCGGTGTAATATTCGGTGATCCAGATGATCAGCGCGGTGACGACGAGGCCGACGACGCCGCATTCGAACAGCGCCATGCCGGTATAGTCGACGCCATCGAGCTTGCCGAAGCCGATCAGATAGTAGATCACGCCGGCGATGCCGATCAGCGACAGGATGCCGGTTACGATCAGGCCCTTGTAGAGCGCGCCCATGATCGACTGGCTCGGCCCGAGCTTGACGAAGAAGGTGCCGATGATCGAGGTGATGATGCAGATGCCGCCGATCGCAAGCGGCAGCGTCATCATGTTGGAGAGGATCGGCGTCTTGGCGAAGAAGATCGCCGCAAGCACCATGGTGGCGACCGCGGTCACCGCATAGGTCTCGAACAGGTCGGCGGCCATGCCGGCGCAGTCGCCGACATTGTCACCGACGTTGTCGGCGATGGTCGCCGGGTTGCGCGGATCGTCTTCAGGGATGCCGGCCTCGACCTTGCCAACGAGGTCGCCACCGACGTCCGCACCCTTGGTGAAGATGCCGCCGCCGAGACGGGCGAAGATCGAGATCAGCGAGGCGCCGAAGCCGAGCGCCACCATGGCGTCGACCACGGTGCGACTATCGGGCGCAAGCTTCAGCGAGTGGACCAGGAAGCCGAAATAGAGGGTCACGCCGAGCAGCGCGAGCCCCGCCACCAGCATACCGGTGATCGCACCCGCCTTGAAGGCGAGTTCGAGGCCGCCCGCAAGCGACGTGGTCGCAGCCTGGGCGGTGCGCACATTGGCACGAACCGAAACGTTCATGCCGATGAATCCGGCCGCCCCGGACAGGATAGCGCCGATGGCAAAACCGATCGCGACGTAGAGTCCGAGGAAATAGGCAAGCACCAAGAAAATGACGATGCCGACGATACCGATCGTAGTGTATTGCCGCCGCAGGTAGGCCTGTGCGCCTTCGCGCACCGCTCCTGCAATTTCCTGCATGCGCGGCGACCCCGCATCCGCGCTCAACACCGAAGACGTCGCCCAAATCGCGTAGACGACGGAAAGCACTCCGCAGAGCACTATCAACCATAATGCTGTCATGTGATTTTTGCCTCAGATCCTTGATGTACCCCCGGCGCCTTTTGTTGTCCGTCGTGCGGTGCGGCGCCTTGATTTTGAACAAGGCCGTCCCTTGTTCCGAAGGGGCGGCCCTAGTCAGTCACAAGCTTGCCAAAATCAAATTGAGGGTGCAACGCCGTAAGCGGCCGAAAAAGCCGATCTGGGCAGGTATTTAGGTCGTAGACGCCCGCTTTGCGGAAATACCGGCAAACGGCTCTTCGCCACACCGACGGGGGCCAGTCCCCTCTGCCTCAGGCGGCGGGCCTTACGGGATGACGGGACGTTGACGCCATTTCCAAGGTCTGCCCGTCGGCTGTTGTGCGTCGGTTGAAGATCTTGACCTCGTAGACGCCGCCACTGGGGCCAGCCTCCTGCGTCACCGAGACGACCTGCTCGCGTGTGAGGACGCCGAGCTGCACATCCTGGTCGGGCAGGATGAGCGTCGCCAGTTCATTGACGAACACCACCACAAGATGGCCTTTCGCCATATTGTTCTTCGACAACAAGCGCAACTGGCTGTGATAAGGCTGCCGGGTCCAGGCCGACGGCAGGCCGGGATCAACCACGACCTGGATGTTGTTGGTCTCGGGGTGCAAGGTGAGCACCATCTTCGACTGATCGGGCTTCCATTGCATGGACATCGCCGGCTCGGTTTTCCAGAGACAGTTGAACGCCGCGCACTCGCTCGGCAGATTGTCGTGGATCGTGCAGCCCCGGCCGGGCTTACAGTGCGAGCACCACTTGCCGGCGGCCTTGCCGAGTTCGACCACGTTGTAAACCTTGCAACAGAGCGTGCAGCTTCCGCACTCCCTCCCGGGAACACCCCGCGCCTCGCTCAAGCTCGAAACGGCCGCCGTCATCCGAATCACATCCATTAGCTGCTTTTGCTATGGCGCTGATACATCTGTTTGCTGTCGCCGGGGTTGCGATCGCCAATAGTAACCGGCGACCGGGAACAGCCAGAGGACAGATCGGGTTCGAGGCGGACTTGAATTCAGAAGTGGCTGTACGACAGGCGCTTGAGGACCAGCTCCCTGCCCTGGCCGTCGACAAAGCGGGGCGGCGTCGGCCCTTGCACGATAGATCCGATCGCCGTGATCGCCACGCCCGCCGCCCGTCCCGCCGCCATGAAGGCTTCGGCTCGGCCTACCGGAACGGCACACAGGACCTCGTAATCATCGCCTCCCGCCACGAGCGATTCGATCCCAACGGCTCCGCGCGCGACCAGCCCAGCCGCCGGACCGGACAGCGGCACACTCGCGGCTTCAATGACCGCCGAGACCCCGGAGGCCGCGCAAAGCTTTGCGAGATCGCCCGCGAGCCCGTCGGACACGTCCATCGCGGCGCTGGCATGCTCGCGCACTCCCAGTGCCAGCGCGTTGCGCGGCTGCGGAATGTGGTAGCGCCGGACCAGCATCTCGCAGGACGAGGGATCGAGCGCCTGCTTGACGTTGCCGCCTTTGAGAATGTCGAGACCGAGCGCGGCGTCGCCGATCGTCCCGGTCACCATGACACGATCGCCGGGCCTGGCCCCGGTACGCCCGACCATGCGCCCCGAGGGCGCCCGGCCGAACGCCGTGATCGAGATCATCTGCGGACCGGGCGTCGAGACAGTGTCGCCGCCGAGCAACGGGCATGCGAAGGCGCTGGCATCCTCGCCAAGCGCATCCGCAAAGGGGCGCAGCCATGCATCGTCGGCGCCGCGCAGCGCCAGCGTCAGCACGAAGCCGGCCGGAGTGGCGCCCTTGGCCGCGAGATCGGACAGATTTACCCGCAGCGCCTTGCGCGCGATGGTGCCGGGCGGATCATCTGCAAGATAGTGCACGCCTTCGACAACGGCGTCCGTGGTGACGACGATGTCTTCACCGGCAGATTTCAGAATCGCGGCATCGTCGACCAGGCCGAACGCCCCGGGATCAGTCGCTAGCGGCTTGAAATAGCGCGCGATGAGGGAGTCTTCGGCGGAGGGATTTTGCGTATTTGCCACTGGCCTAACCCCACTCTCCACTGTCATCGCCCGGCTTGACCGGGCGATCCAGTATTCCAGAGACGGTCGTATGAGATCGATAGGCCGCGGCGTACTGGATGCCCCGCCGGAGCCTGTCATCGGGCTCGCCGAAGGCGAGACCCGGTGGCGGGGCATGACGGATGAATATGGGGCTGGCGTATTGCTTCAATCGACGGCCCCTTGAATCCAACTACCCCCGCCCGAACTCGTCGCCGCGAAACTGGCGGCCGATCTGGTCGAGCACCGCGTTGACCATGCCGGTTTCCTCGCGGTCGACGAAGGCGTTGGCGACGTCGACATATTCGGACACGACGACGCGGCCGGGAACGTCCTTGCGATGCTGGAGCTCGTAGGCCCCTGCGCGCAGCACCGCGCGCAGGATCGCCTCGATCCGCTTCAGCGGCCAGCCCTTGGACAGCGCCTCGTCGATCAAGGGGTCGAGCTTCTTCTGGTCGCGCACGACGCCGGAGACGACGTCGCGGAAGAACGCGGCTTCCGCCGGCAGATATGTGTCGCCCTCGACCTCGTTGCCGAGCCAGTGGCTCTCGAACTCGGCGAAGATGTCGTTGATGCCGGCACCCGCAATGTCCATCTGGTACAGCGCCTGCACGGCCGCGAGCCGTGCCGCACCGCGCCGGTTCGCCTTCCTCTCCGGAGCACCTGCCGGTTTCCTGGTGGTGTCAGCCATGGCTCAGACCCGCGCCAGGCGGCGTTTGATGCGCAGCATCGCAAGTGCTGCCCGCGCGGCATCGCCGCCCTTGTTGAGCTCGCTGGCGCGCGCACGCGCCCAGGCCTGTGCCTCGGTATTGACGGTGAGGATGCCGTTGCCGAGCGGCAGCTTTCGCGCCACCGCAAGGTCCATCAGCGCGCGCGAGGATTCCTGCGAGACGATCTCGAAATGGATGGTGTCGCCGCGGATCACGCAGCCGAGCGCGATCACCGCGTCGTAGGGCTTGCCATTGGCGGCCGCGGCGTCGACCGCGATGGTCACCGCCGCCGGGATCTCCAACGCGCCGGGAACCGTGATCACGTCATGCATCAGGCCGGCGGCCTTCAGCTCGGCCACCGCGCCGTCCAGAAGCGCGTCCTGGAGATCGTCATAGAACCGCGCCTCGACAATCAGCGCACGCGCGCCGGAGATGTCGGTCTGGTCCTTCAGGGGTGCGCGCCGCGCGTCTGCCATCGTCTAAATCCGTTCTAGAGGTCGGCGCGTTATGTAGTCGCCGCAGGCGGGTAAGCCAAGTTTTAAACTGTCGTTCCGGGGCGCGAAACGACCCCGGAATCTCGAGATTCCGGGTCTGGTCCCTCGGACCATCCCGGAATGACCGGCTGCGCCGGTCACTTCATTTCCGTCAGCCGCGCTGCGTAGCGGGCCATCAGGTCGACCTCGATATTGACCTCGGCGCCCGCCTTCCAACCACCGATCGTTGTGACTGTCAGCGTGTGCGGGATGATCAGCACCGAAAAGCTCACGTCCTTGACCGTATTGATCGTCAGCGAGACGCCGTCGAGCGTGATCGAGCCCTTGGTGGCGATGAACCGCGCCAGCTCGCGCGTGGTGCTGAGCTCGAACCGCGCCATGTCGGGCAAGTCCTCGCGGCTGACGATGGTCGCGATGCCATCGGCATGGCCGGCGACGATATGGCCGCCGAGCTCGTCACCGATCTTGAGCGCGCGCTCGAGATTGAGCCTCGTGCCCACCTTCCAGTGTTTTGCGGTCGTCAGCGCCAGCGTCTCGGCTGCAGCATCGACGTCAAACCAGGTTTTGCTGCCTTCGACGCCGGAAGCGACCACCGTCAGGCAGACGCCGTTGCAGGCGATCGAGGCGCCGTCGGCGATGGTGGCGCGATCGTAGCGGCAGGCGATGCGCAGACGGTGCAGCTGTCCCTGCGCCGTTGGCGTGAAGCTGACGATCTCGCCGATATCGGTGACAATGCCGGTGAACATTACGAGCGCTCGTAGATGGTGAGAGTATCCTTTTCGAATGTCTCGCTAGCATGAACCTTGTAGGCCTGCGACTGCGTGATTTTCGACAGGGGCATTGCATCGAGCGCATCCACCCCAGCGGCGCCGACCGCTTCCGCTCCGCGGAACAGCCAGATCTCGTCGACGAGGTCGGCCGCCACGAATGATGCAGCAACCCGGCTGCCGCCCTCGACCATCAGCCGCGTGATGCCTTTCTCGGCCAACGCATGCAGCACGGCCGGAAGATCGAGCCCGGAGGCGCGGCCCGGTGGCATTCGCATGATTTGCACGCCGGCAGCGCCGAGGCGGGTCGCGGCGGCTGCTTCCGCAAGCCTCGAGCCGAACACCCAAAGCGGCGTCTCTCGCGCGGAGCGCACCAGCTGGCTCGATGCGGGAATGCGCAGGCTCTGGTCGAGCACAACGCGCACCGGCGAGCGCGCCGCCATGCCCGGCAGGCGGCAGTTGAGCTGAGGATCGTCCGCCAGCACCGTGCCGATACCGACCAGGATCGCATCGCTCTGCGCGCGGAGCAGATGCACGCGATTGTGCGCCGCCTCCCCCGTGATCGCGAGCGGCTTGCCGCCGGCGGCGCCGATCTTGCCGTCGGGCGAGACCGCGAGCTTCAGGATGACATGCGGGCGCTGGTCCCGGATACGGCGGAAATGTCCGGCGTGGTCGAACGCGGCTTCCGCCGCGCAGAGGCCAACGTCGACGACAATGCCGGCGGCGCGCAGGCGCGCGTGGCCCTGGCCCGCGACTTCCGGATTGGGATCCTCGATCGCCGTCACCACGCGCTTGATGCCTGCGGCAATCACCGCGTCGGCGCAAGGCGGCGACTTGCCGAAATGCGAGCACGGCTCCAGCGTGACATAGAGCGTCGCGCCCCGCGCCTCTCCCGCGCGCCGCAGCGCTTCAGGCTCGGCATGCGGACGTCCACCGGGCTGCGTCCAGCCTCGACCGACGATGACGCCATCCTTGACGACGACGGCGCCGACGGCCGGATTGGGCCAGGTGCGCCCCTGCCCGCGCTTACCGAGCGCCAGAGCAAGCTGCATGAAACGGCGATCGGCGTCCTTGGCGTCGCGGGCCTTCCGCGCGAACTGATCTTCCAGGATACGGAAGATCATTTGCGGATCGCGGCGAGCCGCGCTTCCTCCTCACCGGAGAGCTCGCCGAGCACGTCGGCGAAATCCTTGGCCTCGCGGAAATTGCGGTAAACCGAGGCGAAGCGCACATAGGCGACGTCGTCGAGTGTGCGCAGATGCTCCATCACGGTCTCGCCGATCACCTCGGAGGAGATCTCCGCCTCGCCTCCGGTCTCGAGCTCGCGCACGATGGTGGAGACCATCTTCTCCACCCGCTCGGGCTCGACCTGCCGCTTGCGCAAGCTGATCTGCACAGATCGCATCAGCTTGTCGCGGTCGAACGGCACGCGGCGGCCGTTGCGCTTGATCACTGTGAGCTCGCGCAGCTGCACGCGCTCGAAGGTGGTGAAGCGGAAATTGCAGGCGACGCATACGCGCCGCCTGCGGATAACGGAAGAGTCCTCGGTCGGACGCGAGTCCTTTACCTGCGTATCGAGACTGTTGCAGTTCGGGCAGCGCATCCGTTTGCCTTGACCTTACTGGTAGATCGGGAACCGATCGGTGAGCGCCTTGACCCGTTCCTTGATCGCAGCTTCCACCAGCGGCGCCTTGCCGTCGTCGGACTGCGCGATGGCGTTCAGGACCTCGGCGATCATGCCGCCCACTTGCTGAAACTCGGCAACGCCGAAGCCGCGGGTCGTCGCCGCAGGGGTGCCGAGACGCAGGCCCGAGGTGACGAACGGCTTTTCCGGATCGAACGGGATACCGTTCTTGTTGCAGGTGATGGCGGCGCGGACCAGCGCCTTCTCCGAGACGTTGCCCTTCAGGCCCTTCGGCCTGAGGTCAACGAGCATCAGATGGTTATCGGTGCCGCCGGAGACAATGTCGAAGCCATGGCCCTTCAGCGTCTCGGCCAAGGCCTTGGCGTTCTCGACGATGTTCTTCGCATAGACCTTGAAGTCCGGACGTAGCGCCTCGCCGAAGGCGACCGCCTTCGCCGCGATCACATGCATCAGCGGCCCGCCCTGCAGGCCCGGGAAGATCGCCGAGTTGAGCTTCTTGGCGAGCGTCTCGTCATTGCTGAGGATAAGGCCGCCGCGCGGACCGCGCAGCGACTTGTGGGTCGTGGTCGTGGTGACGTGCGCATACGGCACGGGCGAGGCATGCACGCCGCCGGCGACAAGACCTGCGAAGTGCGCCATGTCGACGAGCAGATACGCGCCGACGCTGTCAGCGATCTCGCGGAAACGCTTGAAGTCCCAGGCACGCGAATAGGCCGAGCCGCCGGCGATGATCAGCTTCGGCTTGACCTCTTCGGCCTGCTTGGCGACCGCGTCCATGTCGATGATCTGGTCCTCGCGGCGCACGGTGTAGTGCGCGGCCTTGAACCACTTGCCGCTCATGTTGACGGGCGAGCCGTGCGTGAGATGGCCGCCGGCCGCGAGGTCGAGACCCATGAAGGTGTCGCCCGGCTGCAGCAGCGCCAGGAACACCGCCTGGTTCATCTGGCTGCCGGAGTTCGGCTGCACGTTGGCGAAGTTCGCACCGAACAGCTTCTTGGCGCGATCGATCGCGAGGTTCTCGGCTACGTCGACCCACTCACAACCGCCATAGTAGCGCGCGCCTGGATAGCCTTCCGCGTATTTGTTGGTCATCACCGAGCCCTGCGCTTCCAGCACCGCACGGCTGACGATGTTCTCGGAGGCGATCAGCTCGATCTCATGGCGCTGCCGGCCGAGTTCGCCCTTGATGGCGGCGGCGATTTCCGGGTCGGCCTGGTTGAGCGAGGCGGTGAAAAACGAATCGGGCGCGGAGGCGGTTTTGGCGAGGGTCATCTTGCGAATATCTCCACCGCCGCAGCCTTTTGGCGGGCTACGGGCGGGTCTGGTGTGGCGATCGGAAGCGGCGAGCGCGATCTACCACATCGCCCGCCCCCGGCCAAGTATTTGCGGGTCGGGCCTGATATTTATGCAAGATATGGTGGGGATTGAAGGATTTGGGCGCTGGGGCGGCCCTACGAAGCCGCTCATCCGCGAACATCGGGAATGGGGCCGATTTCAACCCCAAACCCAGCGCCTGGAGCCGCCCGCCGAGAGCAGCGTCCCATCACAGCCCAGTATACCCCGCTTTGACGGGGTCGACGCTGCCATCGAGCTGGCGCAAATAAGTCAGGCCGCAGACCGTCAACCTGTGGGGGTCCTTCTCGCCGGCTTCCATCAACGTGTTCAGGTAGTTCGTGACCTTGACCCGCGCCTCCTCGCTGGCCGCCGCCGTGCGGTTGGCGAGCAGATCATAGGTCTGCATGATGCGGTCGATGGCAGCTTCCATGGCACCCTCGGGTTCTTGCCGGTTTTGGGGGATTTGATCAGGCAACAGCTCTGGCCTCGGGCTCGGCCTCGAACCGGGCGATTGCCTTGTTGGCGAGCCTGAGCTTGTTGAACTCGCCGTTTTGGAGCAGCCTGATGATGATCTCGAGCAGACGTTCGTTGGTGACGAGCGAGTCGGGAATTGCACCGGAGCGACGGAGGTAATTCGCGGCGATGGCGTAGGCATCGCTCACGAGTTCGACGTTCATTGCCTGAGGCCCGCGCTCGACCAGCATCGCATCCTCCGATCCGGAGAAACAACTGCGGCGCGAGGAACTGGTTCCGCCCGGCCCGTTAATTTTTCGCAGTCGCGAAGACGACAAAACGCACCGGTCCGGGCAGAAGCCGGGCCGGCGCGCTTGGGGAAGTTAGGCACGTTCGGGAGGCTTGCCGGTCTTGTCGCGGGCCGGCTTGGCCTTGATCCCTCCGAAAGAGCTCAGAGGCGATACAGGATCTGGTCGGTCCAGAACCGCTCGAGGCGGTGCAGCGACTTGTTGAGGGTCGAGAATTCCTCGCCCGAGATGCCACCGACCTGCTCAACCGTCTTGACGTGCTTCTGGTAGAGCCCGTCGACGATGCGGCGGACTTCCTGGCCCTGCGGGGTCAGGCGGATGCGCACCGAGCGGCGATCAACGCGCGAGCGCTGATGATCGAGGAAGCCGAGCTCGACAAGCTTCTTCAGATTGTAGGAGACGTTGGAGCCCAGATAGTAACCGCGCGTGCGCAGCTCGCCTGCGGTCAGCTCCTTGTCGCCGATGTTGTAGAGCAGGAGCGCCTGCACCGAATTGATGTCCGCACGGCCGCGGCGATCGAACTCGTCCTTGATGACGTCGAGGAGACGGCGATGCAGCCGCTCCACCAGAGTCAAAGCTTCCAGATAGAGCGACTGCACCGAGCCCTGCTGGCCGGAGACGCGCTCTGCGGTATCTGCCGCAGTTGCGACGGCTTTCATCATGACACTTCCCCTGTTGTCGTTTTTATCGACACTTATTCGACGAAACTTTTGTCCCGCCTGATAGGTGCAACTTAAGGGGGCCGATTGAAGATCAGCTTAAACAAGACAATAAAGAGATCATGAATTTAAGACAGTGAATTGCGTATTAAGCCTGTGCCACAAGGACTTTTCGCAACCGTCTGTTGACCCTCGCAAGGTCCTGTTCACCCTCCGTCCGCCCCGATTGTCGCATTCCAGAACAGCCCCGCCCCGTTTCGAAACGGCTGCGTAACAGCTGTGGCGGAACGCGCTGGTTAGCGAAAAGTTAGAGCGAATTTTACGCAACGATCGGTCAACCAAGCGCGCAGTCAAAGTACTCGTGTCCCGGACAAGCGGAGCGCTGATCCGGGACCCAGACGCCACAACGAGATTGCGGTGAGATGGGCCCCGGCTCTGCAGCGCATCACGCCGCAGGCGCGGCGCGCTGCGCTGCGTCCGGGGCACGAGAGAGAGTATGTTGAGCCGCCTGCGCGCTACGGCGGTCGTTCGCGCGCGGCCATCCAGGCGAGCGCGAGATAGGCGGCGAGCATGAAAGCCTCGACGCCGACCACGATCAGGCTGCCGCCGTAGATGCCGGGAAACATCAGCTCGATCACGGCCATCGACACGACGGTCGTGAGCCACACCACCGCGCCCCACGGCGTTGCCAGCCATAGGCCGACCGCGGCGACGAGCTCGATCACGGCGAAGTAGACGGTTGCGGCCTGCCAGGCCATCGACTGGTTCTCGAACGCCTCGTCCTCGCCGCCAACGAAGCCGGTGACCTGCGCCCAGTGATAGAGGCCCTTGAGGATCGAGAGCAGAGCCATCACCCGCAGGAACAGGACGAGCCGGCGCGTCCAGACACTGTCGTCGGACTCGTGGCGCTCCGACGAGATCGCCGCCACCGACATTGCATTGTCTCTGGCGTTGTCTCTGACGGCGTCCCCGGCGCTGTCACGGGCCGCATCGCGGGTGGAGATCTCGGACATGGCACCCTTCTGGCTGCTTTGCCCCGCAAAATCAATCGGCTGCCATCCCTTGCGGCAGGTCAAGCCGCGGTGACGGGAACCGTGCGAACTGGTATAAGAATAATTCCAGCCGGAGGAAGAGTAATGGCGATCAAATACGGACGTCCGATCGAATTGCGCGAGGTTTCGCGCCGGGATGGCACAGCAGCCTCCCCTGCCCTCGATCTGACCGTCCGGCCGCGCCGCAACCGCAAGGCCGAATGGGCCCGGCGGATGGTGCGCGAGAGTGTGCTCACGACGGATGACCTGATCTGGCCGCTGTTCCTGATCGACGGCCACAACAAGCGCGAGCAGATCGCCTCGATGCCCGGCGTCGACCGCCTTAGCGTCGATCAGGCCGTGCGCGAGGCCGAGCGTGCAATGAAGCTCACCATCCCCTGCATCGCGCTGTTTCCCTACACCGATCCGTCCCTGCGCGACGAGGAAGGTTCGGAGGCAACTAACCCGAACAACCTCGTCTGCCAGGCCGTTCGCGCGATCAAGAAGGAGTTTCCCGAGATCGGCATCCTCTGCGACGTCGCGCTCGACCCCTTCACCAGCCATGGCCATGACGGCCTGATCGTTGACGGCAAGATCTTGAACGACGAGACGGTCGCCGTGCTGGTGCGTCAAGCGCTGGTGCAGGCCGAAGCCGGCTGCGACATCATCGCGCCCTCCGACATGATGGACGGCCGCGTCGCCGCGATCCGCGAGGGGCTCGATCGCACCGGCCTCCTCGACGTGCAGATCATGGCCTATGCGGCCAAATATGCCTCCGCCTTCTACGGCCCGTTCCGCGACGCCATCGGCTCGGCGAAGACGCTGACCGGCGACAAGCGCACCTACCAGATGGACAGCGCCAACACCGACGAGGCGCTCCGCGAGGTCGAGCTCGACATCGCCGAAGGCGCCGACATGGTGATGGTGAAGCCGGGCATGCCCTATCTCGACGTGGTCCGCCGCGTGAAGGACACGTTTGCGATGCCGACCTTCGCCTACCAAGTCTCCGGCGAATACGCGATGATCGCAGCCGCCGCCAACAACGGCTGGCTCGACGGCGACCGCGCCATGATGGAGAGCTTGCTCGCCTTCAAGCGCGCCGGCGCGGATGGTGTGCTCAGCTATTTCGCGCCGAAGGCGGCGGAGAAGCTGAGGGCGCAGGGGTAAGTTATCCGTAGGGTGGGCAAAGCGCAGCGTGCCCACTAACTCCAGCGTGCAGGACAGCGAGCGATGGTGGGCACGGCGCTAACGCGCCTTTGCCCACCCTACGAAGTCCGCGCTGGTGGTCCCGCCTCCCAGCGTCGTGGGTACCTCCTCCGCCGCCGAATCGCCGGAATATTTCCGCTTCTTGGTGCCGGCGCGCCCTTGGCACGGGGATGATCTGCTCCCATGTCGTGCCCGAGGGTTTTCCCCTGCGAGGACGAACCATGTCGTATGACTCGGGCAATTCAGGCGGCGCCTGGCGCAATGACGGCGCGGCGCAGCCGCACGCCTACGACCCCTATCTGCATCCGGAACTTTTCCGCGGCGTTGCGACGCGACGGGCGTTCGCCTTTCTGATCGACATGGTCGTGATTTCGGTGCCGGTGATCCTCGGCTACCTCTTCATCGCCGTATTCGGCGTGGTCACGCTCGGCATCGGCTGGGCGCTGTTCTGGCTGGCCTGGCCGGCCTCCGTGATCTGGGCCATCGTCTATTACGGCGCCTGCATCGGTGGTCCGTCGTCGGCAACGATCGGCATGAGGGTGATGGATCTGGAGCTGCGCACCTGGTACGGGGCGCCCGGCTATTTCGTGCTCGGCGCCACCCACGCCGTGCTGTTCTGGGTTTCGGTCTCGTTCCTGTCGCCTTTCGTGGTGCTGGTCGGCCTGTTCAACGGCCGCAGGCGCCTGCTGCATGATTTCGTGCTGGGAACTGTCGTGATCAACAACTCGGTCCGCGCACCTGTCCCTCAGGCGGCCAGGACTTACTGATCAACGACCTACCGATCAACGACCTACTAACTGGGATCGACTAAGCTGACTGCTGATCTGATCTGCCGAGCAGGCCAATTGACCGGGGGCTTCCGTAGCGCGATGCTGATGCACACTTCGGAGGCCCACGACGTCCCTTGACCCAGCACTCGCGCGACACCCCCCCAATTCTACCTCACGGCGCCTTCCCCTTGCCCCTATTTGCCGGGCCGGCACGAGCGCAAGGTGTTCACGCACCTCGTGGGTGACCGCGCTGGCGACCTCAACGACCTCCTGACCCATGGCGGGTTCCGCCGCAGCCAGTCGATCGCCTACCGGCCGGCCTGCGACCAGTGTCGCGCCTGCGTCTCTGTCCGGGTCATCGCCAACGAGTTCCGCCCTTCCCGCAGCTTCCGCAAGGTGATGGCGCGCAACGCCGATATCATCGGCGAGCAGCGCAGCGCTGTGCCGACCTCGGAACAATATTCAGTGTTCCGCGCCTATCTCGACGCGCGTCACCGCCATGGCGGCATGGCCGACATGACCGTGCTCGATTACGCCATGATGGTCGAGGACAGCCATGTCGAGACCCGCATCATCGAGTACCGCAAGCGCGGCCCCGACAGCGGCATCACCGGCCGCGGCGAGGAGCTGATCGCGGTGGCGCTGACCGACGTGCTCAGCGACGGCCTGTCGATGGTCTATTCGTTCTTCGAGCCGAGCCAGGTCAGCCGCTCGATGGGCACCTTCATGATCCTCGACCACATCGCCCGCGCACGGCGTCAGGGCCTGCCCTACGTCTATCTCGGCTACTGGATCGAAGGCTCCAAGAAGATGGACTACAAGGCCCGCTTCCTGCCGCAGCAGCGCCTCGCGCCCTCAGGCTGGCTGCGCGTCGACGCACAAGGCGATACAGCCTCCGAGCCGCAGGATTAGAGAATACGCGAGTCCCACTCGCATCGTATTCAAGACGAACTCTGAAGGCGTGCGTGGGATACGGAGGGTATCCTTGTCGAGCCAAAACTACGATTTGATCGCGCGAGCGATCATCGAACGACTCCAGGTTCTCTGTTTCTATCACGGTTGCCCGCGTGCAATCTGTCCAGCTTTATTGGGACACACGAACGGCGAGGAATACACGCTCGCCTTTCAATTCGCTGGCGGCTCGAGCAAAGGCCTTCCACGCACAGGCGAGTGGAAGTGCTTGAAAGTCGCCGAGATGAGCAACGTCGAGGTTCGCGCTGGAGAGTGGCACGCCGGTTCAAGCCACAATGAGCGCCAGCAATGCGTGAAAATCGTCGACCTCGACGTAAATCCGCTCAGCCCCTACCAGCCTCGACGTCGCGTGACACCCCGATCACCCCAAAATACCAAAGGGGCTGAACAAGCCCTGAGGGAACGAGCGAATGGCTTGGCTTCTTCTTGACATAGCGATGGATACACATATCATTTGATGTATATCCACAAGAGAGACGATCATGCAGGTAGCCAAATGGGGCAACAGCCTCGCCGTTCGTCTTCCAGCAGCCGTTGTTGACGCCCTCGAGCTTAAGGAAGGCGATGAGATTGAAATTCATGTCGCTGGGACGCGGCAATTCGGTGTCGCGCGCAAGCCAGATCGCAATGAGTTGTTAGAGCGGCTGCGTACTTTCCGCGGCCGGCTCCCCATCGATTTTAAGTTCGACCGGGATGAGGCGAATGAGCGGTAGCTTCTTCGACACCAACGTCCTTATATACCTCTTCTCGCGAGATCCCGCGAAGGCTGATCTGGTTGAACAGGCGCTTTCGCAGGGCGGCACGATCAGCGTCCAAGTGCTCAACGAGCTAGCGAATGTGTCCCGTCGAAAAATGCAATGTCCGTGGAAGGACACGAACTCCTTTCTGGCTCTCCTGCGAGGCTTGCTCACCGTCCAACCAGTAACCCTCGAAATCCACGATACAGGACTTCGTCTGGCTGAACGGTACGGGATCCCAATCTATGACGCTATGATTGCGGCTTCCGCGCTTCACGCCGGTTGCGACACGTTACTTTCGGAGGATTTCCAGCATGGCTTAGTCCTCAAGGAAGGGCTCCGTATCACCAACCCTTTTCTTTAAGCAGAAAGCGGTCGGCAGCCAGCCGCCCACCACCTCACCCGAACAGCGTATCCACCAGCACCTTCACGTTCAAAACCACGATCACCCCGGCAACGATCCACGCGATGGCGGCGATGGACGTCGGTATCGCGAACTTGCCCATCTTGCGGCGGTCGGAGACGAAGCGGATCAGCGGGATCACCGCGAAGGGCAGCTGCATTGAGAGCACGACCTGGCTGAACACCAGCAGATCGGCGGTGCCGCGCTCGCCGTAGATTGCAGTGACGACGATCACCGGAACGATGGCGATGCCGCGCGTGACCAGGCGGCGCGCCCAGCTCGGCAGGCGCAGATCGAGAAAGCCCTCCATCACGATCTGGCCGGCGAGCGTCGCCGTTACCGTCGAGTTGAGACCCGACGCAAGCAGAGCCACCGCGAACAGCGTCGAGGCAATGCTGAGGCCGAGCAGCGGCGACAAGAGTTCGAACGCCTGGCCAATCTCGGCAACGTCAGAATGGCCGCTCTTGTGGAAGGTCGCAGCCGCCACCACGAGGATCGCAGCGTTGATGAACAGCGCCAGCATCAGAGCGATGGTCGAGTCCGTCGTCGCCCATTTGATCGCCTCGCGCCGGCCTGTGTCGTTACGTTCATAGGCGCGCGTCTGCACGATCGACGAGTGCAGATAGAGATTGTGCGGCATCACGGTCGCACCGATGATGCCGATCGCGATGTAGAGCATCTCCGGATTGGTGAAGATCTCGGCCTTCGGCGCGAAGCCGCGCAGGACTTCCGCGACCGGTGGCGCTGCCGCCGCGATCTGGATCGCGAAGCAGACCGCGATCACCGCGAGCAGTGCCATGACGAAGGCTTCGAGGAAACGGAAGCCGCGGTTCATCAACAGCAGCAGCAGGAAGGCATCGAGAGCGGCGATCAGCGCACCGCCGATCAGGGGGATCCCGAACAGAAGCTTGAGCGCAATCGCGGTGCCGATGACCTCGGCGAGATCGCAGGCGATGATCGCCGCTTCGCAGACGAGCCAGAGCAGGAAATTCACCGCCGGCGAATAGGTCGCGCGGCAGGCCTGCGCGAGGTCGCGATCCGTGACGATGCCGAGCCTCGCCGCCAGCGACTGCAGCAGGATCGCCATCAAGTTCGAGAGCAGAATGACCGAGAGCAGCGTGTAACCGAACTTCGATCCGCCCGCGAGGTCGGTCGCCCAGTTGCCGGGGTCCATGTAGCCGACCGAGATCATGTAGCCCGGGCCGACGAACGCAAGCAGCCGCCGCCACCACACCCCTGCCGTGGGGACAGCGACTGAGGCGTTTACCTCGGCCAGGCTCTTGGTGGTGGGAGCGTCAGTGCGCCAGCCGGCGGCATCGGTGGTCAAATCGGGCGATCGGGCATCCATGAGGTGAGAATACCGAAGTCGAACCTTATTGCAACTAATTTGCAACTGCATCTAGCAGCATCGGTTCCGCCGCGCCCGTTATTCGCTGCCCTGTCGGGAAGCGGGTGGGTTTGGCCGTCCGCGGAAGCGGATACTGCCGTGAACTCGACTCCGCAGGAAATGAGCCATGTCAAATTCGCCCCACCTCCCCGGCACATTCAACCGCCTGGCCTGGTCGAACCTCGCGGCGCAGTCGGCCGAGCAGATCGCGCTGGCCGCGGCCCCCATCGTCGCGGTGCTCACGCTGGGCGTCGCGGAGGGCCAGACCGGCCTGCTGCAGACCGCCCTCACCCTGCCGTTCGTCCTCTTTGCCATTCCGGCGGGCCTGCTTGCCGACCGCATCTCTCGCCGCTCGCTGATGGCGGGCGCCGAGGCGCTACGGGCCGCAGCCCTTGCGGCCATCGTGCTCCTGCTCGCGCTCGGCGCGCTCAATTTGCCGCTTCTGGCGCTGCTCGGCTTCACAGCTGTCTGCGGTACCGTCGTCTACAGCGTGGCCGCGCCGGCGCTGGTACCGTCGCTGGTGAGCGCGGAGTTGCTGCCGGCTGCGAATGCCCGGATCGAGCTGGCGCGCACCATCGCCTTCGCCAGCGGCCCTGCGCTCGGCGGCGCGCTGGTCGGCTGGTGGGGCGCCAGCCCGGCCTTCGGCTTTGCCGCCGCGCTCTCGACCATCGCCGTGGTGCTGCTCTCCGGCATCTACGAGCCCTTGCGCCCGCCGGTGCCGCGCCGCCATCCGTTGCAGGACATCCGCGAGGGAGCCGCTTTCGTGTTTCACCATGCGCTGCTGCGGCCGGTGTTCATCACCCAGTTCATCTTCAACACCGGCTGGTTCCTGCAGATTGCCGTGTTCGTGCCCTACGCCGTGCGCCATCTCGGCTTGACGGCGGCTGGCGTCGGCATTGTGCTGACGATGTACGGGGTCGGCATGGTGATCGGCGCGCTGGTCGCAACGCGCGTGATGAAGCGCATCGCCTTCGGCACGGTGGTCGGCCTCGGCCCGGTTACCGGCTTCGTCGCCGCAGTGGTGATGGCGCTGACAGTGCTGGTCCCCTCGTCCTGGCTCGCGGGCCTCAGCTTCTTCCTGCTCGGCGTGGGGCCGATCCTCTGGGTGATCTCGACGACGACCTTGCGCCAGTCCGTGACGCCGCCCCGCCTTCTTGGCCGCGTCTCCGCCATCAACATTATGAGCTACGGCGCCCGTCCGCTCGGCTCGGCACTGGGGGCGATCGTCGGCGGCGTCTGGAGCGCGGAAGCGTGCCTCTATCTCGCGGCGGCCGTGTTCGGCGTGCAGGCGCTGGTCATCATTCTGTCACCGGCGGTCGCGCTCGATCGGCAGCCGGCGATGGTGGGAGACGAAGCGCCGGCGCGAGGTTAGCGCGACCATGACGAATATTGCCTGAGGTCACCTGCACGGGTTCGCCCCGCCGCAAGCACAAGCGCGTTCGGTTCAAAAACACGCCCCCCCGGCCTTGAAGTTGCATCTATTTTATGATGCACTTTCGACGCGACTCAAAACCGTTCCGGCGCACCATCCCTTTCGCCGCCTCAGCGTCAGCTTGTTTCGGAAGGCGGCCCTTACATTTCATCAGCCTCCTGGAGATTGCCATGCCCACTCGTCAGCCTCCGCTCGACTTGTCAAAATTTCATACTGACGACAATGATTTCGCCCACCTCTCATTGAAGAACCTGATCGACGCGCGTGAACTCTTCCACATCCACTTGATGCGGCACCCTAACGTCGTCGCAACCGCACTTGGCCGCTACCGCATCCGCAAGGGCGACAGCTGGCCGCACGCAAGGAAAAAGCACCACGGCAAGGGCGTGCGGAGGCTCGACAATTCGGAAGTCAGACCCTACTCGTGGCCGTGTATTCTGGTCTTCGTCTCGCAGTGGCAGAATCCGAATGAATTCGAATCCCGTCCGGGCGATCTGATCCCGAGCACGGTGTTCATGCCTGACGGCTCGAAAGTCCCGATATGCGTCATCGAAGCCCCCAGGGAATCGGCGACGCCCATCGCGGCACCGAACAACATCGCCTACCCCCTCAACAACATTGGCCCGGGCAACCCGCTGATCGCCAACGTGCAGGGACAGAAGTATCTCGCAACGATCGCCGGCCTCGTCAGCGACGGTCACAAGTTCTACGCCCTCACCAATCGCCATGTCACGGGCGAGGAAGGCGAGCCGGTGAACGCGATATTGGCGCAGACCGAGGAGCGGATTGGTGAGACCGCCGCGAAGCAACTCACCCGCCTTCCGTTCTCGTCGCTCTACCCGAACCTGACACTCAGCGACACCTTCGTAAATCTCGACGTTGGGCTGGTCGAGATCGACGACATTTCGCGATGGACAACGAAGATCGACGGCATCGAGGGCACGGTCGGACCGATGGCCGACTTTTCCGGCTCCAACCTCTCGCTGTCACTGGTCGGATGCGCTGTGCGCGGCATCGGTGCGGCAAGCGGGACCATGCTTGGCGAGATCCACGGCCTCTTCTACCGCTACAAGACGAGCGGCGGGTTCGAATATGTCGCCGACCTGATGATTGGACCGCGCACGCACGAGGCGAGCGGCAAGCAGGCGGTACCGAAATTCTTGACATTGCCGGGCGACTCCGGAGCGCTTTGGCTCCTGGAACCGGCGGAAAAGCCGGACGCCGCCGAGAAGGGCAAGTCCGCGAATGATCAGTACCTGCCTCTGGCGATGCAGTGGGGGCGCAATATGCTCTATTCGGCCGACAAGGCTCCGCCGCAAGGCTTCGCGCTGACCACCCTGCTATCGCGCACCTGCGCCTTGCTCGAGGTCGACTTCGTACGCGCGTGGAATGTCGATCAACCCGATACCTGGGGTGCCCTCGGGCATTTCTCCATCGCCTCAAGGACGCTGGTTGCGCTATCGAACCGTTTTCCCAAGCTGAAGGCGCTGATGGAGAACAATCTCCTGATCATCAGCCACGACGATGAAACCTTGAACAAGGGCGATTTCACCGGCATGGGGAGCGAAGATTTCGTGCCTATGGCCGACGTTCCGGATTTCTTCTGGAAACCGCGTGTCGCCCAGCAGGGCTTCGCCCGCCAATTCGAGGGCAGCAATCATTTCGCCGACATGGATCAGCCGGGTCCGCACGGCAAGACGCTGCTGGACCTCACCAAGGATGACGCGAACGTCGATCCGAACGTCTGGGAAGACTTTTACGACAGCGTCACCGACATCCTGAGTGGCCAGAAGATCAAGGAAGACCGGCGAGGCCTTCTGCCCTTCCGCGTATGGCAAATCTTCGATCAGATGTGCGACTTCGCTGCCAAGGGCAAGGCCGAGGAATTCGTCTGTGCCGCCGGCGTGCTCGCCCATTATGTCGGAGATGCTTGTCAGCCGCTCCATATCTCCTACCTGCACGACGGTGACCCCGGACATCCAGTCAAGCACGTCTTCACCAAGGGGAAGAAGGCCGGACAGACCAAGCTGCAGCCGCTCGGCACCGGCGTTCACAGCGCCTATGAAGACGCCATGGTGTTCGAGAACCGGAATGCCATTCTCCAGGGACTGAAACAAACGCCCAGGGTTCAGCAATCTGAACTCGTCGCCTCCGGCCGCGATGCGGCGATCGCGACCATCAAATTGATGCGCGACACGTTCAAGGCGTTGCCGCCACCGAAGATCGTGCGGGCCTATGTCGATGTCGGCAAGGGCGGCAAGGCTGCTTCGGCCAAATTGTGGTCGCTGTTCGGCAAGAAGACGATCGGCGTGATGCAGGACGGCGCGCACCTGCTCGCCGTGCTCTGGGAAAGCGCCTGGCAGGTCGGCAATGGTGAGAGGAACGTGACCCGTCGAAGCGCCCTGTCCAAGAAAGAAGCCATGAGCATCGTCCAGAACGAGAACTTCCTGCCCTCGTTCACTATCGGGCAAATCGGCAAGGCGCTGCACGGCCTGCCAGCCGCCGCTCCGTCCGAACAATCCGGTGTCAAACCCGTTTCGCGAAGTCGCAGGGCGGCGCCTCCCCGGCAGCAGCGAGGGAGTAAATCCCAACCGGGCCGAGGATCGACCACGGCCACCAGACGCTCCTCGACCCGTCGCTAACCTGCATCGAACACTCGGACGGGGCGCTCCAGCGATTTCCGGCGATCGGTCGAGGCGTGAAGCCGAGAGCGTTTTCGGGCGAAGTGGATACCGGTTCGCGTAAAGAAAACGCGTCAAAACAATAATCTAGAGCCCCGTTCCGATTCCATCGGAACGGAAATGGCTCTAGCCCGCCAGATACCGCTCGTAGCTCCCCGTCACGGGCTCGCTCGCGTCGACCTCCGGATCGAGCGTGTAGAGATCCTGCGCGCGGCCGATGCCGCGCAGTGCGTAGCGGCCGGTGGAGACGAGATAGCGGCGGCCGGCGGCGTCCAGGCCCTTGTAGAACTCCGCCGACGCCAGGAGCTCGCGGTCGACCGAGCGGCTCATCGAGGCGATGCGGCTGACCTCATTCACGGTCGGCCCGACCACCGTGAAGTCCAGTCGGTCCTCGCTGCCAATATTGCCGTAAAAGACCTCGCCGACATGCAGGCCGATATAGGCGGACGTGGTGGGGCGGCCGTCGGCCTCCCGGCGCACATTCAGCGCCGCGACGTTCTTGCGGAACAAATGCTCGGCGCGCAGCGCCGCGCGGCGGGCGTCCGCCATGTCCTCGCCGGTGAACATCGCGAGCACACCGTCGCCGATCAGCTTCAGCACGTCGCCGCCGGCATCATGGATCGCGTCGATCACGGCCTGGGCATAGTCGTTGAGGAACGGGATGATCTCGTCGGGGCCGATGCTCTCGCTGATCCCGGTCGAGCCGCGCAAGTCCGAATACCACAGCACGGCGTTGATGCGCTCGGTGACACCGCGCGAGATGCGCCCGCGCAGCACCTGCTCGGAGGCGTCACGGCCAAGATAGACGCGCCCCAGCGTGCGTGCGATGTCGACCTGCTGTGCCGACTTGATCGCGAGCCCCAGCACCGGCACGAGATCGCGCAGAGCCTCTAACTCGGCTTCGCCAAAACCTTCGGGGCGGCGCGTGGTCCAGCAGGAGTACAAGCAATCCATCAGACCGAGCGCGCCGTTCTCGCCGAAGCGGTGCACGAAGGCGAGATAGTGCCGGTGGCCCTTCTCGGCGAGCTCTCCGATCTGCGAGAAATCCATCGAGGGCGCGTCCGCAAGATCGATCACCATCTCGTCGTGGCCGTGCTCGAGCATGTGGAAGAACACCGAGCGGCGCCAGCTCTTGGCAGCATCGCCTTCGGCAGTCGAGCCGTATTCGAACGCGTCGCTCTCGTTGCTGGGCCGGTCGCTCCAGCGGAAACCGCGCCCCTCATAGATCGGATGCAGCGTGTCGATGACGACGAGCCCGCGCGAGAGTTCCAGCCCTTCGGCGCGGCAGCGCTCGCAGAACCCGCGGAGCAGTTCGCTTTCAGGCAGGCCCGTGAGCCCCTGGCCGGTCAGCCAGTTCATCAGCGCGAGGCGCGAGGTCAATTGCATGCGCCATTATGGCGTGCATTCGTGACGAGCGAAAGGCCACGCTCGAACCGCGCGAGGACCAAGGCTCACGTCCTTCGCAGGTCGAATATGCGGCGGCCACGGTTGACGCGCTCGCCACGCGGGCAGCAAATGCTGGTTATGAAGACTTCGTCGGCCAGGATCGGAAGCGCGCGCGGATGAGCCAGCGTCAGCTTCCGATCATCCTGGCGCTCGGCACTACGCAGACCCTCGCCTGGGCTTCGAGCTACTATTTGCCGGCGTTGCTCGCCGATCCCATGGCGCGCGACCTCGGCGTCTCCTCCAACTGGATTTTTGGCGCGTTCTCGGCCTCGCTGGTGATCTCGGCGATGCTCGGCCCACGTATCGGACGCCAGATAGATCTCGTCGGCGGCCGGCAGGTACTGTCGGCTTCGAACCTGACCATCGCCGCCGGCCTCGTCCTGCTCGGCTTTGCGCAATCCGTCCCAGTGATGGCGATCGCCTGGCTCGTGCTCGGCATCGGCATGGCGATGGGGCTCTATGACGCCGCCTTCGCCGCGCTGGGCCGCATCTACGGCACCGAAGCGCGCGGCTCGATCACCGGCATCACGCTGATGGCGGGCTTCGCCTCGACCGTCGGCTGGCCGCTCACCGCCTGGGGTCTGTCGCATATCGGCTGGCGCGAGACCTGCTTTGCCTGGGCGGCCGCCAACATCCTGATCGGCCTGCCCCTCAACTTTTTCATGCTGCCGGCGATCAAGGGCGCCAGGCAGGCGGCTGCGACCGCCGAGAAACCGCACGTGCCGCTTGACCGCACGATGATCCTGCTCGCCTTCATCTTCGCTGCGGTCTGGACCGTCACCGGTGCGATGGCCGTCCATTTCCCGCGCCTGCTGGAGGCAACAGGCGCGACGCATGTCGAGGCGATCGCGGCCGGCGCGCTGATCGGCCCGGCGCAAGTGGCCGCGCGCATTCTCGAAGCGGGCTTTCTGAGCCGCTTCCATCCGCTGTGGTCGACGCGCCTTGCCTGCCTCACCCACCCGATCGGCGCAGCCGTTGTGGCCATCTTCGGCGCCCCCGCCGCAAGCGCGTTTGCGCTGCTGCACGGCTCGGGCAACGGCATCTTGACGATCGCGCGCGGCACGCTGCCGCTCGCGATCTTCGGCCCGAAGGATTTTGGCTACCGCCTTGGTGTTATCGGCGCCCCGGCAAGGATGGCGCAAGCGGTGGCGCCGCTGGCCTTCGGCCTGCTCATTGACGTCATGGGCGCCAAGGTGCTGATCGTCTCCTCCGCGCTTAGCCTGTCGGCACTGGCGGCCTTGTTCCTGGTCCGCCCGGAACGGCGGCCGCATTGACCGTGCCTGAGCTTTCGCGCACAAGCGCGCCATGACCGACGACACCGGCAGCCCGTTCAAGCGCGCCATCCGCTGGGCAACCACGCCGCCGCAAGCCTGGGGCGTCTATCTCCTCGCCATCGTGCTGGTGTGGCTGCTGTCGTTCTACGCCGGCACGCTCAAGCCCAAGAAAACGCCGGAGAGCGGCCCGTCCACGGTGACTGCGCCGAGGAGCTAAGCCGGCTTCGCCTCGCTGGTTGCGATCCAGATGCCGGCGAACACTGCGACCAGCCCAATCAGAAGATTTGCCGTGATCGGCTCGCCGATGAGCAGCGCCGCCAGCAAGGCGGCGGCAATCGGGTTGATCGTCATCGTATTGGCAACCCGGGTCGGCGTTGCCCGCGCCAGCGCCATGACCCAGAGGATGAAGGCGAGCGCGCCGCCGCCAATGCCGAGATAGATTCCGGCGATCCACTGCGCCGTCGAGAAGTGATCGAGCGCCGCAAAGCTGCCCTTCACCAGACTCGCCAGCACCAGCATGGCAGCGCCCGCGCCCATGCCGACGGTGAGAAAGCCGAGCGCGCTGGAGCGCTGCATCAGCGGGCGCGACAGCACGTTGTAGAATGCCATGCAGAACACGGCGCCGGTCATGATCAGTTCGCCGCGCCAGGCGCCGGGCGGGCTCTGCGCGAGGCCCGCGGCCAGCGCCGCCGCAACGCCGAGCACGGCGATACCGACACCGGTGATCTTGCGCACGGTCAGCCGCTCCACGCCGAGGAGCGCGCCGACCACCATGGTGTAGAGCGGCAGCGTCGCCAGCGCGAGGCTGGCGCGCGCGGCCGTCGTGTAGGACACCGCGATGTTGTAGAGGATGAAGAACAGACCAAAGAAGCAGATTCCGAGCAGCGCCACTGCCGGCCAGTCAGACCGCTGCGGCCAGCGTACGCCGAGCATCAGTGCACACGGCAACAGGCAGAGAAAACCGATCCCCCAGCGCATGATCGCCAGCAGAATGGGATCGGCGCCGCCGACGAGATAGCGGGTAACGGCTGCCGCTGTCCCACCGAGACTGCTCGACGCCAGCGCGATCGCAACCCCGGTCCACTCGCCCACGATCGTCTCCTGTTGCGGAGCTTTTCGCGGGCCCTAGCACCAGGCTGCTGCCACCGTCATGGCAGCAGCTTCGGCGCACGCGTCAGTCGTAAAACTCCGGCGACATCTTCTGGCTGTCGCGCTGGGCCTTGTCGTGGTTGATCCAGAGCTGCGCCTTCTCCTTGGCGAGCGTGTCGGCGATCTTCTGCATCGAGGCCGCGCTCTGGTCCTTGTTGGTATTCATGCTGGGAACTCGGCGGTTGTCCCAATTATCCCTGAAGTGGACAGCGTCGCCGGACAGCACTACCGCACCGGTCTTCGGCAGTTTCACCAGCAACGACTGGTGTCCCGGCGTGTGGCCGGGCGTTGACAGGATGGTCACGCTGCCGTCGCCGAACACGTCCTTGTTGCCGGACAGCAATTCAACGGGATGCGAGGGCTTGAAGCGCGGCTCGTTGTTGACGCCGGGCCAGTCATATTCGGCCTTCTGCACATAGAGCGTGGCCTGCGGAAACAGCTCAACATTGCCAATGTGGTCGGGATGCGTGTGCGAGACGGCCATCGCCTTGATGTTATCAGGCTTGACGCTGAGCTGTTCGAGCTGGGCCGCGAGCGTCTTCGGGCGGCGCCAGGTGACGGCCTTGGGGTCGGCCGGCGTGAGGCCGTTGGGCATCGCGGCAACCGCATCGGCGATGCCGGTGTCCCACAGGAACCAGCCCTTGGCGTGCTTGATGAGATAGCAGGTGTCGACGAAGTCCATCGTCTTGCCCTCGTTCAAGCCCGGCGTCCAGCGCGAGATGTCGCCGGCGGTGCCCTCCCCGCAATTGAGGACGTAGAGCTTTTCGACGCCGGTCTTTTCCGACTGCGCGACGGCCGTCTGGGTGGACAGGGCGAGCGCGGCGATGGCGAGAGCGAGCGTGATCCTGGACATCATGTTGGTCCCTCCTTGCAGCGCCTTGTGCGGGCTGCGACCGAGGATCAACCCCGGCGGGTCGGCGGAATTCCCATCCACCAGCCTCGGCAAGCAGCGCCATCGAGCCGAGCAGCGATCGTCACACGGATTGACAGCCCCGCCTAGTTTCGCTGTAATCAGGGCCATGGGGATTGAGCGATCTCCCCACGAGGCGACATGCCCAAGTATCGCGTCCCGTTCGTTTTTTGCGAGGACGCATCATGTCAACATTCACGACCATATCATCTGACAAACTGGTACGGCTGATCGGCACGGCGAACGCCCCTGCGCTCATCGACGTGCGGACCGAGGAGGATTTTGCCGCGGATCCGCGGCTGATCCCAGGTTCCATCAGGCTCAGCCATGACAATGTTCCCGACTGGGGCGCCGCCTTCGCCGGCCGTTCCGCCATCGTCTCGTGCCTGCGCGGCGAAAAGCTCGCGCAGGGCACCGCGGCCTGGCTCCGCCAGCTCGGCGTCCGCGCCGAGACGCTCGATGGCGGCTTCGAGGCGTGGAAGGCGGCAAAGCAGCCGCTGCTCGACACGCGCAAGCTGCCGCCGCGCGACGCCACGGGACGCACCGTCTGGGTGACGCGGGCGCGGCCGAAGATCGATCGCATCGCGTGCCCCTGGCTGATCCGCCGCTTCGTCGATCCCAACGCGGTGTTCCTGTACGTGGCGCCGTCCGAGGTGGTCGCCGTCGGCGAGCGGTTTGGCGCGGTGCCCTTCGACATCGAGAACGTGTTCTGGAGCCATCGCGGCGAGCTCTGCACCTTCGACGTGATGATCGAGGAGTTCGGCATTGCCACGTCGCCGCTGCTCCGGCTCGCGACGCTGGTGCGCGGCGCCGACACCGCGCGGCTGGACCTCGCACCGGAAGCTCCCGGCCTGCTCGCAGCCTCCCTCGGGCTGTCGCGGATGTACGATGACGACCTCGAACAACTCGAGGCCGGCATGCTGCTCTACGACGCCTTCTACCGCTGGTGCCGCGACGCCACCGGCGAGACCCACAACTGGCCGACCAACAAGGCGAAGGCGTGATGGATACCCGTAGCGTTCAAGCAGGAGCTGATGCCGGTCACGGCATCAGCTTCGGTGAAGCCTTCCGCGTCTGGCTCCGCGTCGCCTGCCTGAGCTTTGGCGGGCCCGCGGGCCAGATCGCGGTGATGCACCGCATCCTGGTCGAGGAAAAGAACTGGATCTCCGAAGGCCGCTTCCTGCATGCGCTGAACTACTGCATGCTGCTGCCGGGACCGGAGGCCCAGCAGCTCGCGACCTACGTCGGCTGGCTGTTGCATCGCACCGCCGGCGGGCTGATGGCGGGCGGGCTGTTCATCCTGCCCGGCGTCATCGCCATCATGGGCTTGAGCTACATCTACGCCGCCTTCGGCAATGTCAGCTTCGTCGAGGCGTTGTTCTTCGGGCTCAAGGCCGCCGTGCTCGCCATCGTCGTCGAGGCCGTGGTGCGCGTCGGCAAGCGCGCGCTGAAGAACCGCATCATGATCGCGCTCGCCGCGATCGCCTTCGTTGCGATCTTCTTCTTTGCCGTTCCCTTCCCCGTCATCATCATCGTCGCCGGCATCATCGGTTATGCTGGCGCGAGATCCGGCCGTCCGGAATTTGCACCGGCTGGTCACGGCCATGGCGGCAACACCGCTGTGATCGACAGCATGCTCGGCGAAACGGTTCCCGAGCATGTGCGTCCCAACACCGCGCGCGCGATCCGCCTCAGTGCGCTCTGGCTTGCGCTCTGGCTCGTGCCGGTGATCGCGCTGCTTTTGGTCCTTGGGCAGGCCAACGTCTTCAGCCAGATCGCGCTGTTCTTCTCAAAGATGGCACTGGTCACTTTCGGCGGCGCCTATGCGGTGCTGGCTTACGTCGCCCAGCAGGCGGTCGAGCATTATCACTGGCTCGAGCCGCACGAGATGCTCGATGGCCTCGGCATGGCCGAGACCACACCGGGCCCGCTGATCATGGTGCTCCAGTTCGTGGGCTTCATGGCGGCCTACCGCGACGCAAGCGGGCTGTCGCCGATGCTCGCGGCGACCCTCGGCGGACTGCTCGCAACCTGGGTCACCTTCACGCCCTGCTTTCTCTGGATCTTCGTCGGTGCCCCCTATATCGAGCGGCTGCGCGGCAACACGGGACTCGCCGGCGCGCTCGGCGCGATCACGGCTGCCGTCGTCGGCGTGATCCTCAACCTCTCGATCTGGTTCGCGCTGCATATGCTGTTCCGCGAGACCGTGCCGGTGCACGCCTTCCCGCTGGACTTCGACATGCCGGTGCTGAAGAGCATCGACATCCCCGCGCTCGTGCTGTCGATCGCGGCCGCAACCGCGATCTTCCGCTTCAAGCTGGGAATGCTTACGGTGCTGGCGGGCAGCTGCGCAGCGGGCATAGCGCTGCGGTTGGCAGGGGTGATCTAGGGAGACCAATCAGATCATACCTGGACTCCTCGGGCCCTGCGAAAGACAGTAAGGTGTCGTTCGAGAGGAACCAGGCCTCGTGGGATCGTTTTCGGATCAGGCTGCCAAACCGCGCGGACGATTGCTCGTCGTCCTGCTGCTCCTCGGCCTGCTTGCGGCTGTGTGCTTTGGCGCCATCTACGCCGCCGGAGACCTGTCGAAGCTTCAGACCGTCGTATCTGCGCAGGAAGGCCTGACGGCGTTGCGCGGCGTGACGGATCCTGGCGAGCTCGATCAAGCCATCAAACAGCATCCGTCCAACAAGCTCCTCAGGCTCGTCGCACTCGCAAACAAGGACGTGAACGACATCGACGCTGCGGCCCAGAAGCTGCTTGATGAAGCCGCGCCAAGGCCCTTTCCGAAGCCAAGCGATCTCGGCGCGGCAAGCCGCGATGACCTTGATGCGCTTCTGCGCGACCTGAAGACTGCGGAAGCCAACGTCGCGACGTTCGCGCCGCGCTACGATGCGCTGCTTAAGTCTGCACGTGACCAAGCGGAGAATGATGCCCGGTCATTGAACGTCGGGGACGAGCGATTTTCGTCCTTCATGGCGATGATCGACGAGCAGCATGCGGGCTGGACTGCACTCACCTTCAAAATGCTCGCCGCGCGCGCGGACTATTACAACGCCTTCGAAAAATGCATGGCGCTGCTGGTGCGCGAGTTCGGCATCTACAGGGTTGAGGACGGTCAGCTCGTCTTTCCCTTCCAGTCCACGGCAAATGCCTACAATCGCGCTGCGACCGCAACGTCCGACGCGGCGAAACGCGGCTCCGAGCTCGATGGCGAAAGGGCGAGCCTGCGACAGTCGGAGCTGATCCGATGGAAGGCGCTTGTGGAGCGGTAGCGCTGTTGCTGTCTCTCGCGCTGGGCAACATTCGCGCCGCTGTTTGAAATGTGAACTGGAGAACGACGCTGTTGCCTTCCCGCCGTCATTACGAGCGCAGCGAAGCAATCCAGACCGTATCCACGGAAAGACTCTGGATTGCTTCGCTGCGCTCGTAATGACGATGTGGATCCAACCTGCCACCGTACATTCAGTCGTCATGCCCGGGCTTGTCCCGGGGGATCCACGTTTATCCCAACGCGCGGCGGCGCGCGGGTGGCCGGGACAAGCCCGGCCATGACGATGCAGCAATAGCCCGCAGCCCCTACCCGATCACCTTGCCGAACTTGTTCGACTTCGGGAAGCCCTTCGGCGGCAGGCGGCCGGCGTCGGCGCGGGTGCCTTGCCACTCGGCGAGCTCCTTCATGGTCGTGGAGAATTCGCGCCCCGCAGAGTCCTTCCAGGTCAGGCCTGCCTTGGCGTCGAACACGGCAAGGTCGGAGAGGCCGCCGTCCTTGTACTTCTGCAGGCGCACGCCGCGGCCGCGTGCCATCTCCGGCACCTGGTCGAGCGGGAAGACCAGCATCTTGCGGTTCTCGCCGATGACCGCGACGGTGTCGCCGAGCACCTCGGTGATCGCGCGCGCCTCGTTCGGCATGTCGACGTTGAGGATCTGCTTGCCCTTCTTGGTGGTGCCGACGCAATCGTCCTCATTGACGATGAAGCCCTGGCCCTCGTGGCTCGCGACCAGGAATTTGCGGCCGCCCTTGTTGACGAACAGCGCGACGGGAGCTGCCTCCTGCTCGAGATCGATGAACAGGCGGATCGGCTCGCCGTGGCCACGGCCGCCGGGAAGCTTGGCGACATCGAGCGAATAGAATTTGCCGTTGGTGGCAAACAGCAGCAGCTTCGAGGTCGTCTCGGCGAAGAAGGCGAAGCCGAGCTTGTCGTCCTGCTTGAAGGCAAGCCCGGAGAGATCCTCGACATGGCCCTTCATGGTGCGGATCCAACCCTTGTCGGAGACCACGATGGTCACCGGCTCGCGCTCGACGAAGGCTTCCTCGATCGCGGCGAGATCGTGCTCGGGCGCATCCGCAAACGTGGTGCGGCGCTTGCCGAGCGGCGTCTTCGGCCCGAACATGTCGCGGACCTTGCCGACCTGCTCGCCGACCTTCTTCCACTGCTCGGCCTCGGAGGCGAGCAGGCCTTCGATACCCTTCAACTCCTTGCGCAGATCCCTGTCTTCATTGCGGATCTCCATTTCCTCGAGCCTGCGCAAGTTGCGCAGACGCATGTTGAGGATGGCCTCCGCCTGGATCTCGGTGAGCTTGAACGCCTTGATCAACGCAGGCTTCGGCTCGTCCTCGCTGCGGATGATCTTGATCACCTTGTCGAGGTTCAGATAGGCGACCAGATGGCCGCCAAGGACTTCCAGCCGGTGCTCGATCTGCCCCTTGCGGAAGTTGGAGCGGCGGATCAGCACGTCGCGCAGATGGTCGAGCCATTCGCGCAAGACTTCGGCAAGGCCGACCACCTTGGGAACGCGGCCCTTGATCAGCACGTTCAGGTTCAGCGGAATCTTGCTTTCGAGCTCGGTCAGCCGGAACAGCGATTCCATCATCAAAGCGGGATCGACGTTCTTCGATTTCGGCTCGATGACGAGCCGAACGTCCTCGGCCGATTCATCACGGGCTTCACCGACGAGGGGCAGCTTCTTCTGATCGAGCAGCTCGGCGATCTTCTCGACAATCCTCGATTTCTGCACCAACCAGGGGATCTCGGTGACGACGACGACCCAGGTGCCGCGCGCGCCCTCCTCCACCGACCACCTGGAGCGGACACGGAACGAGCCGCGGCCCGTGGTGTAGGCTTCCGCGATCGCTTGCTTGGAATCGACGCAGATACCGCCGGTCGGGAAGTCCGGGCCCTTGACCCACTTCAAGAGCGCCTTGGATTTCGCGTCGGGCTTCTCGATCAGATGCAGCGCGGCTTCGCAGAGCTCGGCCGCATTGTGCGGCGGGATCGAGGTCGCCATGCCGACCGCGATGCCTTGCGCGCCGTTGGCGAGCAGATTCGGGAAGCCGCCGGGCAGAACGACCGGCTCTTTCGACTGGCCGTCGTAGTTCGGGCGGAATTCGACGCCGTCCTCGTCAATGCCCTCGAGCAGAAGCCGCGCGACATCGGTCATGCGGGCTTCGGTGTAGCGGTAGGCGGCGGCGTTATCGCCGTCGATATTGCCAAAATTGCCCTGGCCGTCGACCAGCGGGTAGCGCGAGGAGAAGTCCTGCGCGAGGCGCACCATGGCGTCGTAGATCGCCTGGTCGCCATGCGGATGGAACGAGCCCATCACGTCGCCGACGATCTTGGCGGACTTCTTGAAGGCCGTGCCGGGGTCCAGCCTGAGCAGGCGCATGCCATAAAGGATGCGCCGGTGCACCGGCTTCAGACCGTCGCGCGCATCGGGCAGCGCGCGGTGCATGATGGTGGAGAGCGCATAGGCGAGATAGCGCTCTTCCAGAGCGTCCCGCAGCGGCACCTCGTGAATTTCAGCCGGCTTCTCCGGCGGAATCAATCGTTTTCCCATGCCGCCCGGTTAAACTGTGGAAGCGAATCGGGCAAGGATCGATTGGTTCCCCTGGGATGGCCTAGTGGCCTGCCCAGCCGGCTGTCACAGTCTGGGTTTTGGCTTGGCCAGGCGCTTGGGCGGGAGCCGGCGCATTGGTCACACAGCGGCGGGCGGCCTCAATTTCGGCTTCCGTCGCACCGTGGGACCGCGCCCATGTCTCTGTGGCCGCAGCGGAATATTTCGCCACATAGTATCGGACGACGGTGCAGGACGCCCGGCGAAAAACGCCAGGTTGCGGCTCTCCGGCCATTGCATCAGGCACAAGCGCCAGTAGCGCCGCGGACACGGCAAATCCCTTGATCAGCATCTAGGCTTTCCCCGTTGTGGAACCCTGCCCGGCAAACTCAGGCGGCCGGAGTTCGTTCCGGGGGAACAAGCTGGGCAGAGGTGCAGTCAGCTCATGGCGCCGGGAGCGCCGCCTTGGCTTGCTGCCGCATCAGGGCGTTGATGAAGCCGGCGCGCGCATCGGAATGGCCCTGCCCGCGCGGCTCCAGCACGTGGCGCAGGAGGAACAGGCCGGTCAGCCGAAAACCGTCCTGGAGATCCTGTTCGGTGAGGTCGCTCGCGGCCTCGCCATGACGCAGGAACGGCGGCAGCCGCAACAGCCGGTCGCGCCACGGCTCGCCGGCGGTGCGCGACACCGCGCCGCCGGATTTCGGCGACACGTAGATCAGGTCCGTGGTCTCCCCGGTCACCGCGCAATTCTCCAGCGCCAGCCCGAAGCCGAGCTCGGCGAGCATCGCCAGCTCGAAATGGATCAGGTGCACGGCGGCGCCGCCGATGTCGTCGAAATCATCGAGCGAATGCTCGAGCAGCCCAAATATCTCCTCATGCGGATCGCGTTCGGGAAGGAGCCGCGCAATCGCGGCGAGATGAGTGACGCCGTAAACGCCATGGGACGAGCCCAGCAGCGTCGCGGCACGCAGCTTCAGCCCTTCGATCGCATAGGTGCCGAGATGCTCATCGAGCCTTGCCCGCCACACCGCGCTGACGCTGTTGCCGGGCTGCAGCAGCGGCCGCATCCGCGAGCCGGCGCCGCCGCGCACGAGACCGAGATGCCGGCCGTGCGCGCGCGTCAACAGCTCGACGATGGCGCTGCTCTCGCCATGCCGTCGCACGCCCAGCACGATGCCTTCGTCGGTCCATTCCATGGGGGAAGTCTAGCGCATTTCAGGTGATCGTAGGGTGGGCAAAGCGAAGCGTGCCCACCAATTTGATCCTCTGGGCGATTGCGGTGGGCGCGGCGCGCAAGAACGCGCCTTAGGCCACGCTGCGGCACCGCGCGAAAATTCACGCGTCGAACCAGCCCTGCGCGTCCCCGGTGAAGGAGAAATACAGCCCCATCGCCGTCAGCACGCAGGAGACGATCTCGATGGCGCTGTCGAGTTCCATGCCCTTCTCGCCGATGATCTGACCGAGCGAGATCACCGACAGCACGAGTGCTGCCGCCAGCACCCAGCGCGGCCAGTTCTTGCGCCAACGCGCGGCGAGCCAGACGAAATAGACCAGCAGCACGATCATCGCGCCGGCGAGCAGCGTCGCCGTCATGATCATCTGCTCGGTCATCTCGGCGTTGGGCGTGCGGTCCTGGACCGCGACCGACAGGGCATCCAGCATCAGCGATGCATAAAGCAGCGCTTCGAAGCGCCGGACGTTGCTGGGCACGCTCATCGGATACCGATCTTTTCTTGGTTATTCTTTGGGGAAGTCCAGGCCCATCTCGCGATAGCGATCGGGGTCGTCACCCCAGTTCTCGCGCACCTTGACGAACAGGAACAGATGCACCGGCACATCCAGGATCTGCATCAGCTCCTTGCGCGAGTCCGCGCCGATCGACTTGATGGTGGCGCCGCCCTTGCCGAGCACGATCTTGCGCTGGCTCTCGCGCTCGACGAAGATCGTCTGCTCGATGCGCACCGACTTGTCCTTGCGCTCCTCCCATTTGTCGGTCTCGACCGTGGACTGGTAGGGCAGTTCCTGGTGCAGCTTCTGATAGATCTTCTCGCGCGTGATTTCGGCAGCCAGCTGCCGCATCGGCGCGTCCGACATCTGGTCCTCGGGATAGAGGAACGGGCCCGGCGGCACCATCTCGGCAAGCGTGCTGCGAATGTCGTCGACGCCGTCGCCCGAGATCGCCGAGATCATGAAGGTCCTCGCGAACGGCATGCGCTCATTGGCAGCCTGCGCCAGCGCCAGCAGCTTCTCGCGCTGGACCAGGTCGACCTTGTTGATCACCAGGATCTTCTCGTGATTGACGCTGGCAGCCTTGGCGAGGATCGCCTCCGCCTCTTCATCAATCCCGGTCTTGGCATCTAACAGCACGCAGACAAGGTCGGCGTCATGCGCCCCGCTCCAGGCGGTCGAGACCATGGCGCGGTCGAGCCGGCGCTTGGGCAGGAAGATGCCGGGCGTATCGACCAGGATGATCTGCGCATTGTTCTCGATGACGATGCCGCGGATCAGCGCGCGCGTGGTCTGCACCTTGCGCGAGACGATCGTGACCTTGGCCCCGACCAGCGCATTGACCAGCGTGGACTTGCCGACATTCGGCGCGCCGATCAGCGCAACGAAGCCGCAGCGCGTCGCGGCAGGCGCCTCTCCGCTTGCTTCAGTCATCATTGCTGCCGCCAACACCTTCGCGTTCAATCATCACAGAAGCCGCCACCTTCTCCGCCGCGCGCTTGCTGCCGCCGACGCCTTCCGCCGGCGCCAGTCCCGGCAGGTCCACCGCGACGCGGAATTGCGGATCGTGGTGCGGGCCGGTGCGCTCGACCTCGCGATAGACCGGCGTCGGCAGCCCCTTCCCCTGCGCCCATTCCTGGAGCACGGTCTTGGGATCGCGCAAGGGACGTCGCGGCTTGTGCATGCGCTCGGTCCAGTTGCGCTTGACGAATTCGGCCGCGGCCGCATGGCCGCCGTCGAGGAAGATGGCGCCGATCACGGCCTCGCAGATGTCGCCGAGCACGCTCTTGCGCAGGCGGGCGTCCGCGCTGGGGCCGACCGAACCGAGCTTGACGTCGTCGAGCAGACCGAGCGACTTGGCGACGTCGGCGCAGCTTTCCTTGCGCACGAGTTCGGCAAGCCGCTTGGACAGCTCGCCCTCATCGGCATTCGGGAAGGCGTGATAGAGCATGTCGGAGACGACGAGTCCGAGCACGTGGTCGCCGAGGAATTCCAGCCGCTGATAGCTGTCACCGCGCTTGCGCCCGGACTTCAGCGCCGAGACATGCGTGATCGCCTGCATCAGCAGGTTCGGATCGGCAAAGCCGTGCCCGATACGCGCCTCGAGTGCAGCATTCGCATCCGCCGCCTTGGCCTTGCTGCCCCGCGCCCGCTTCTTCTTCGCAGGCGTCTTGGAAGCACCTTGGCCGTCAGGGGCCGCTTGCGCCTCGATCGGTTGGGTCGTGATGTCCTTGGCTTCGTCTTTCATCGGACGATTTTGAAGAAGCGATTCCAGCGTACCGCCCACGGCCAGCGCCAGAACATCCAGGCATGCTCGCCTTCGGCGATGGAGAAGAAAATCATTTGCGCACGGCCGATCAGGTTCTCCTTCGGCACGTAGCCGACCTGGCCAAGGAAACGGCTGTCGGTGGAGTTGTCGCGGTTGTCGCCCATCATGAAGAAATGGCCAGACGGCACGGTGTAGACGTTGGTGTTGTCCATGTAGCCGTTGTCGGCGCAATCCAGCGTCTCATAGGACACGCCGTTCGGCAGCGTCTCCTTCCAGCGCTTCACCCGGGAGATGCCGCCGCCTTCGGAACCGCAGGGGTCCTCGCCGACATACTCGCTCATGCGCTGCCGCTCGACCGGGGTGTCGTTGATGTAGAGCAGCCCATCCTTCATCTGGATGCGGTCGCCGGGAAGCCCGATCACGCGCTTGATGTAGTCGGTGGAGTCATCCTTCGGCAGGCGGAACACGACGATGTCGCCGCGGTTCGGATCCGAGCCCCAGATCCGGCCCGAGAACAGCGGCGGCGAGGACGGGATCGAGTAGTGGCTGTAGCCGTAGGAATATTTCGAGACGAAGAGATAGTCGCCGACCAGCAGCGTCGCCTTCATCGAGCCGGACGGGATGTTGAAGGGCTGGAACAGGAAGGTGCGGATCACCAGCGCGATCAGGAGAGCGTGGATCACGACCCGGATCGTTTCGCCGACGCCGCTCTCAGTTTTCGTTCCCGAAGTCACGCTCATTGCTCTCTCAATTCCGGCCGGCGATCACAGAACGCCCTCCTCCTGCGAACAGCCATCGGTTCGCAGCCCAAGGAGATTGTCCTGATTCTGATAGTGAGGGCCAATTCTGGCGTAAAGCCGAATTCGCCCAGCCTGATTTGCGTCCGCGGACTTTTAGACGGTTGTCGCAGGCCACGCAATCAAGGATCGCATCAAAACTACATAAGATATTGATTTTTAATACGAATTATAAGATAGCCGCCCAGCGGTCAGGGCTTGGCCTGCGGGACGGCGGAAATGATGACGAAGGCCTGTGCCAGCGGCCAGTCATCGGTGATCGACAGGTCGATCCGCGCCTCGAACCCCTCCGGCGTCAGGGCCTGGAGCCGGGCCAGGGCGCCGCCGGTCAGTTGCATGGTCGGCCGCCCGCCGGGCAGGTTGACCACCCCCATGTCGCGCCACCAGACACCTCGCCGGATGCCGGTGCCGAGCGCCTTGGAGCAGGCTTCCTTGGCGGCAAAGCGCTTGGCATAGGTCGCCACCACCATCTTCTCGTTCTTGGCGCGCCGCTCGGCCCTGGCCCGCTCGGCCGCGGTGAAGATGCGGTCGAGGAAACGCTCGCCGTGGCGCTCGATCACCTTGCCGACACGGGTGATGTCGATCAGGTCGGAGCCGATGCCGATGATCATGCCTGGCTCCGGCCGCGATCCATCGCCGCGCGCATGCTGCGCACCGTCTCGGCGAGCCCGACGAACAGGGCTTCGCCGATCATGTAGTAGCCGATGTTGAGCTCCATGATCTCCGGCAGGGCCGCGATCGTCTCTGCCGTCGCATAGTCGAGCCCGTGTCCGGCATGGACCTCCAGCCCCGCGGCCTTCGCCAGCTTCGCCCCCGCCACGATCCGCTGCCATTCGGCTTCGGCCTTCTCGGCGTGGCCGTCGACGACGGCATCGCACCAGGCACCGGTGTGGATCTCGATCACCGGCGCGCGCAGCCGTGCCGCCATCTCGATCTGCGCGGGATCGGCGGCGATGAACAGCGAGACGCGGATTCCGGCATCGTTCAGCCGCGCGATATAGGGCGCGAGCGCGTTGTGCTGGCCGACCACGTCGAGCCCGCCTTCGGTCGTCACCTCCTGCCGGCGCTCCGGCACCAGGCACACCGCATGCGGCTTCGTGGCGAGCGAGATGCGCATCATGTCGTCGGTCGCCGCCATCTCGAAATTGAGCGGCTTGGAGATCTCGGCCTTCAGCCGCGCCATGTCCTCGTCGCGGATGTGCCGGCGATCCTCGCGCAAATGCGCGGTGATGCCGTCGGCGCCGGCCTCGATCGCAAGCAGCGCCGCGCGCACCGGATCGGGATTGCGGCCGCCGCGCGCGTTACGCAGGGTCGCGACATGGTCGACATTGACGCCGAGGCGAAGCGGAAGAGCAGGCATTGCAAAACTCACGAAGTGACATTTCTCAACTCGTCATGCGCGGGCTCGACCCGCGCATCCATCTTCTTTGAAGAGATGGGTTGCCGGGTCAAGCCCGGCAACGACGCGCTTCATCCATTAACACGTTCGACGCGGGCAACGACCGCTTTCGCGCGCAACTGGGCCAGGATCGCGCTCAAATGCTTCAGGTCGTAGACTTCGAGATCGATCGTCGTTTCCGTGAAGTCCGGTGAGCGGCGCTGCATGCTGATATTGTCGATATTGCCGTCATGCTCGGCGATCACGGTCGCGATCTGTGCGAGCGCGCCGGGCTCGTTGACGTTCTCGACCTTGATGCGGGCCGGGAAGCGCTGCGGCGCGGAGTCCTCAATGTCCCAGCGGACGTCGAGCCAGCGCTCCGGCTCCTCCTCGAAATCCTTCAGGTCCGGCGACTGGATCGGATAGATCGTGATCCCCTCGCCCGGCGTGACGATGCCGACGATGCGGTCGCCGGGCACGGCGCCGCCGTTCGGCGCGAACTTCACCGGAAGGTCGGAGTTGATCCCGCGGATCGGGATTGCGACCGGGCTGCGTGGCGGCTCCGACGATTTCTCCTTGAGCTTGGCCGCGAGCCCCTTCTTGATGCCGTAGCGCGCGACGCGCTCCTCCTTGTAGTCGGGGTACATCGCACGCGCGACGTGGGAGGCCTTGATCTCGCCGCGACCGACCGCCGCCATGACATCCTCGATCGAGGTGCGGGCAAGCCGCGGCAGTGCACCCTTGAGCTTGTCGTCGGCGTATTCGATCTTGGCGCGCTCGAACAGGCGCTCCACGATGCGCCGGCCGAGGCCGACATACTGATCGCGCACGGCGGTGCGGGTGGCACGGCGGATCGCGGCGCGCGCCTTGCCGGTGACCGCGAGCGTTTCCCAGGCTGACGGCGGCGCCGATTGCGCTTCCGAGGTCAGCACCTCGACCTCATCGCCGTTCTGGAGTTCCGACGACAGCGGCGCGAACTTGCCGTTGATCTTGCAGCCCACCGCGCTGTTGCCGACGTCGGTATGCACGGCATAGGCAAAGTCGATCACGTTGGCATGGCGCGGCAGCGCGATCAGCTTGCCTTTCGGGGTGAAGCAGAACACCTGGTCGTGGAACAGCTCGAGCTTGGTATGCTCGAGGAACTCCTCGGGGTTGGCGCTCTCCGACAGGATGCCGATGGTGTGGCGCAGCCAGGCGAACGCGTTGGACTCGCGCTTGAGGAACTCGGTCGGCGAGCCCACGCCTTCCTTGTAGAAGACGTGCGCGGCAATGCCGCGCTCGGCGATCTGGTCCATCGCCTCGGTGCGGATCTGGAGCTCGACGCGCTGGTTGCCCGGGCCGATCACGGTGGTGTGGATCGAACGATAGTCGTTCTGCTTCGGCGTCGAGATGTAGTCCTTGAAGCGCCCCGGCACGACCGGCCAGGTGGTGTGGACGATACCAAGCGCGCGATAACAGGACTCGATGTCGTTGACGACGACGCGGAAGCCGAAGATGTCGGATAACTGCTCGAAGCCGATCGACTTGCGCTCCATCTTGGTCCAGATCGAGAACGGCTTCTTGCGGCGGCCATAGACCCGTGCGCCCAGGCCCCGGTGGCGCAGATTGTTGGAGAGCTGATCCTCGATCTCGCCGATCAAATTGCGGTTGCGCTCGGCGAGTGCATCGAGCCGCTGCATCACCACCGAATAGGCTTCGGGATCGAGCGTGCGGAAGGACAGGTCCTCCAGCTCCTCGCGCATTTGCTGCATGCCCATGCGGCCCGCCAGTGGCGCGTAGATGTCGAGGGTCTCCTCGGCAATGCGCCTGCGCGATTCCGTCGGCACGAATTCCAGCGTCCGCATGTTGTGCAGGCGGTCGGCGAGCTTGACCAGGAGAACGCGGACATCGTCGGCAATGGCCAGCAACAGCTTGCGCAGGTTCTCGGCCTGCTTGGCCTCCCGCGACACCAGCTCCAGCCGCTTCAGCTTGGTCAGGCCCTCGACCAGCACGCCGATCTCCGGTCCGAATATCTGGTCGATCTCGGCCCGCGTCGCCTCGGTGTCCTCGATCGTGTCGTGCAGCAATGCGGCCACGATGGTGGCGTCGTCGAGCTTCAGGTCGGTGAGAATCGCCGCGACTTCGAGCGGGTGCGAGAAATAGGGATCGCCCGAAGCGCGGGTCTGCGAGCCGTGCGCCTTCATGGCGTAGACGTAGGCGCGGTTCAGCAGATCTTCGTTGGTGTTGGGATTGTAGGACCTGACGCGCTCGACGAGGTCATATTGACGCATCATGCGCGCGCGCGGCTTCGTCGGACGGGCCACCGGCGCAGTCGGAGCCACGGCAACCGATTCGGTTGCGGCCAGCATCTGCGTTGATCTCCGGCGCCGATACACCATGCCATTCCTGCCTTCAAACGGACCACGGGACGGCCCGTTGCATACATCTTAGCTCCGATCGCGCGCGTATCCGATCAATTCAGTGACAGGGCGCGGCGCGAACCGCAACGCTATGGTAACCACGAAAACGCCAACAAAAGCAAAGGCCCGAACACGGGTTCGGGCCTTTGATAAGATCACAAGAATTCGACGATCGCGATAGGACGATTACTCGTCCTCCTCGGGCTGCTCTTCCGGCGGCGCGAGGCCTTCGAGGCCCTTCAGGAGCTCCTCTTCGGTCATGCGCTCAACGGCAACTTCGGTATCGTCCGCATCGACGCTGGCGCCGGCGGAACCGATCAGCGGCACCGTATCCGGCTCGGGCTCGTCGACCTCGACGAACTTCTGGAGCGAGTGCACCAGCTCCTCGCGGAGGTCCTCCGGCGAGATGGTCTGGTCGGCAATCTCGCGCAACGACACAACTGGGTTCTTGTCGTTATCGCGGTCAACCGTTAGTTGTGAACCGGACGAGATCATGCGGGCGCGGTGGGCAGCCAACAGGACTAGGTCAAACCGGTTGTCGACCTTGTCGATACAATCTTCTACGGTGACGCGAGCCATGGACTGTCGCTCCGTTGTAGGTGGGACGAAATATGTGGATGATCGGGGCTAGTTATAGGGGGCGGGACGGTTTCGCAAGGCCAATTTGTAATTTGGCCTCGCCAAACGGCTCTGCTATCCCCACATTGGGGCCAGGTCGAGTGGTTTTCCGGGCTGTCGGACGGGATAGCACCGGGTGTATCCAAGACCGCCATAACTATACCTTGATTGCCCCGACTTCTCCGGATTTGCGGTTTCGACGGGTTTAGGCAGCACTTAGAACTGCGCGGCTTGCTGCCGCCGCGCCAACAATAAACGATCAATCACGAACACTACGCGAGCAAACTGAATGTCACCTTCTCCCACCAACAAGATCGCGCTCTTCATCGATGGCGCTAATCTCTACGCGACGGCTAAAACCCTCGGCTTCGACATCGATTACAAGCGCCTGCTGAAGGAGTTTCAGAGCCGCGGGACGCTGTTGAGAGCGTTCTACTACACCGCCATCATCGAGGATCAGGAATACTCCTCGATCCGTCCGCTGATCGACTGGCTGGACTACAACGGCTACACCGTCGTCACCAAGGCGACCAAGGAATTCATCGACGCCTCCGGCCGCCGCAAGGTCAAGGGCAACATGGACATCGAGCTTGCCGTGGACGCCATGGAACTCGCCGAGCACATCGACCAGATGGTGCT
>NZ_LGHM01000370.1 GCF_001908185.1 Bradyrhizobium sp. AS23.2 | reverse complement strand
CCATGCCGACGCCGCGCCCCGACACCGAGGTGACGGCGGCCGCGGTGGAGAAGCCCGGGGCGAAGATGAACTTGTGGATCTGGGCCTCGCTCATCTTCTCGAGCTCGGCCTCGGTGACGAGGCCTGAGGACAGCGCCTTGGTCTTGATCCTCTCGGTGTTGAGGCCACGGCCGTTGTCGGCGATGCAGATGATGATGTGGCCGCCTTCGTGATAGGCGGAGAGGCGGATGGTGCCCTGCTCGCCCTTGCCGGCCGCCAAGCGCTCGGCCGGGGTCTCGAGGCCGTGGTCGGCGGAGTTGCGCACCATGTGGGTGAGCGGGTCCTTGATCAGGTCGAGCACCTGGCGGTCGAGCTCGGTGTCGGCGCCGTGCATCTCCAGCTCGATCTGCTTGCCGAGTTCGCTCGACAGATCGCGGACGATGCGGGGCAGCTTCTGCCAGGCGTTGCCGATCGGCTGCATGCGCGTCTTCATGACGCCTTCCTGCAGCTCGGCGGTGACGTTGGAGAGG
>NZ_LGHM01000043.1 GCF_001908185.1 Bradyrhizobium sp. AS23.2 | reverse complement strand
CGCTTGCCTTCCAACCAAGCCGCGCGACGCGCGCATCAAACAGCGCCGTAGCTAGCGCGGCTTGGTTGAAGGCCTCAGGGAGCCCGTTACCCCATCTACGGGTGTTTTACTCGACGTGCCAATGGCTTCACGGAAGTCACCGGTCACCGTTCCGACAACCCCCGTCTACTTTGCATGGGGTTGTTTTCGCAGTTTTAGTTTCGAGCGGGCGTTAGCCTGCGCCGAGCGCGACGGCGACGTTGTAGGTCAGAAGGCTTGCCGCGTAAGCCAGCACCAGCATGTAGGTGAAGGTCACAGCCATCCAGGTCCAGCTTCCGGTCTCGCGTCGGATCACGGCGAGCGTGGACGCGCATTGCGGGGCGAAGATGTACCAGGCCAGCATCGACAACGCGGTCGCCAGCGACCACTTCGTCGCCAGCACCTGCCCGATCTGCTCGGCCGCTTCCTTGCCGCCTTCGATCGCGTAGACCGTGCCGAGCGCTGCGACCGCGACCTCGCGTGCTGCCATGCCCGGGATCAGTGCGACCGCAATCTGCCAGTTGAAGCCGACAGGGGCGAGCAGGGGTTCGATTGCCTTGCCGATGATCGCGGCCAGGCTGAAGTCGATCGCGGGCTCGGTGCTTCCCGCGGGCGGTTGCGGGAACGAGGCCAAAAACCAGATCAGCACCATCATCGAGAAGATCGTGGTGCCGGCGCGTTGCAGGAACATTTTTGCGCGCGTGAAGATGCCGATCGCGATCGATTTCAGCCGCGGCACCTTGTAGTCCGGCAGCTCCAGCATGAACGGCGCCGGCGCATAGTCGCGCAGCATGAAGAATTTTATGAGGAACGAGACGCCAAGCGCGCTGACAATACCGGTCGCGTAGAGGCCGAACATCACGAGGCCCTGGAGGTTGATGAAGCCCCAGACCTCCTTGGCCGGAATGAAAGCCGAGATGATCAGCGTGTAGACGGGAATGCGCGCCGAGCAGGTCATCAGCGGCGCGATCAGGATCGTGGTCAGCCGGTCGCGCTTGTTGTCGATGACGCGCGTCGCCATGATGCCGGGAATGGCGCAGGCAAAGCTCGATAGCAGCGGAATGAAGGCGCGGCCGTGCAGCCCGGCGCCGCCCATGATGCGGTCCATCAGGAACGCGGCGCGCGCCATGTAGCCGAAATCTTCCAGCAGCAGGATGAACAGGAAGATGATGGTGATCTGCGGCAGGAACACGATCACGCTGCCGACGCCGGAGATCACGCCGTTCTGCAGAAAGCTCTGCAGCAGGCCTGCGGGCAGGGTGTTGTGGACCAGTTCGCCGAGCGCGTCGAAGCTTGATTGCAGCAGCTCCATCAGCGGCTGCGCCCAAGCGAACACCGCCTGGAACATCACGAACAGGATCAGCGCGAGCACGATGAGGCCGCCGACAGGATGCAGCACCACGGCGTCGATCCGCGCAGTCCAGGTGTCGGGACGGCTCGGCAGGCTGACGCAGTCCGCGATGATGCGGTCGGCCTCGCGCTGGGTTGCGCGCAGCTCGGAGACGCTGAGCGCGCGCCAGTTGTTCGCCTGCGGCTCGGGGGCCGCCTTGGCCGAAATCTCGTCGGTCAGCTTCAAAAGGTCACTGGTGCCGCCCTTGCGCACCGCGATCGAGGTGACCACGGGCACGCCGAGCTCCTTGGCGAGCCGCTCCACGTCGACATTGATGCCGCGGCGGCTGGCGATGTCGAACATGTTGAGCACGAGGATCATCGGCCGGCCGGTGCGCTTGAGTTCGAGCAGCAGGCGGATGGTCAGGCGCAGATTGGTCGAGTCGGCGACGCACAGCACGAGGTCGGGCACCTTCTCGCCGGAGGCCTTGCCGAGCACGAAGTCGCGGGTGATCTCCTCGTCCGGGCTGCGTCCGCGCAGCGAATAGGTGCCGGGCAGGTCGACCACCGAGACCTGGCGGCCGAGCGGGGTGACGAAGAAGCCTTCCTTGCGCTCGACGGTGACGCCGGGGTAGTTCGCGACTTTCTGCCGGCTGCCGGTCAGCGCATTGAACAGCGAGGTCTTGCCGCTGTTTGGCGTGCCCACCAGGGCGAGATGCAGCAGGGGTAATTCCATGTGATCAAAAGACCTGGCAAAAGATCTGGCAAAAGATCTGGGATGAGGCGTCCGGTCGCGTCAGGCGACGATGATGGCCATGGCCTCACGACGGCGCACCGCGATCGTGATGTTGTCGACGCGGACGGCGATCGGGTCGCGCCCGACCAGCCCCTCGTGCAGGACCTCGACCCGGGCGCCCTCGACGAAGCCGAGCTCGATCAGCCGGCTCTCGAGTTCGATGTCCGAGAGCGCCGAGCCCGCGTCCCTGGCGGAAAGGTGCTGAATGATGCCGGTATAGCCGCGCTGGGCCAGGCCCAGCGGCATCTGCGAACGCGTATCATTGGTGATGGTCATGCCCTGTATTTTCAACGCCGGGCATTGAGGTCAAGCGCACTTGCTCGCCGAATCTGCACCTTAGAGCAATTTTAAAGTGCAGCGGCCGGGGCGCGTCGGGGAGATGCCCCCCGGTGCCTACTCGGCCGGGACCTTTTCCGGCTGGACGGCCATGGCGCGGCTCTTGAAGTAGTCGAGGACGAAGAGACGGATCGCCGAGGACAAATTGCCCTGCTGGCGGGCGCCGTCGATCTCGCCGACGAGCTCGGACAGCGTCATGTTGCGCAGGCCCGAGATCTCCTTCATGCCGTTCCAGAACGCCTCTTCCAGGCTGACGCTGGTCTTGTGACCGGCGACGACGATCGAACGCTTCACGACGGGCGACTTCATGGCTGATCCTCGCGATCGATCTGATGCTGGTCCAGATGCGCCTTCGCCTTGTCCGCGCGCGTCTCCTCCGCCGAGCGCTCCGCCTTCGTGCGGCCGAACTTCGCCCGGTTGGCGTCCGCCTGCTTCGCCGAGGCTTCCCGCTCGGCGCGCTTCCTGAAACGATTCAGGTTGATGACGTTCCCCATGTCGCGTCTCCATCATCCGATCCTCCTCGGGCAGGATGAAATCTCCAGAAACAGGGTGCCGTGTTCCGCCCCACAAGACTTGATCGCCATTCGCTGGTCCTCGTCAATCGGCCTCTCGGGCCATCAAACGATGAATTTCGCCCTGTCGAGGCGAGAGGGCTGCGTAACACGCCGCCCTGCCGCAACATTGACGGTAATCAAATCCCGCCCTCAAAGCCGCATATTTTTGCGAGTTGGGGCTTCCGTAACATTACGGATGGGGTGTCGGAATTCGGAATTTTATCCCGGGCTGGTCATCTTCTCGGGGCGGACCAGGCGGTCAAATTCATCCGCCGAGACGAAGCCGAGCCGCAGCGCCTCCTCCTTCAGCGTGGTGCCGTTGGCATGTGCCGTCTTGGCCACCTTGGCCGCGTTGTCGTAGCCGATTTTGGGCGCTAGCGCGGTCACCAGCATCAACGAACGCTCCATGAGCTCCCTGATGCGCTTTTCGTCGGCGCGGATGCCGCTGACGCAATGTTCGGTGAAGGAGCGCGCGGCGTCGGCCATCAGGCGGATCGAGTGCAGCATGTTGTAGGCGAGCACGGGCTTGTAGACGTTGAGCTCGAAATGGCCCTGGCTGCCGGCCACCGTGATCGCGGTGTGATTGCCGAACACCTGGCAGCACACCATTGTCATCGCCTCGCACTGCGTCGGATTGACCTTGCCGGGCATGATCGAGGAGCCCGGCTCGTTCTCCGGCAGGATCAATTCGCCCAGGCCCGAGCGCGGGCCAGATCCCAGCAGGCGGATGTCATTGGCGATCTTGAAGAGCCCCGTCGCGACCGAATTGATGGCGCCGTGCGCCAGCACATAGGCGTCGTTCGAAGCCAGGGCCTCGAATTTGTTGGCGGCGCTGGTGAAGGGGAGTTTGGTAATCCCGGCAACGTGCTTTGCGAACAGTTTTGCAAAGCGCGGCTTCGAGTTGAGGCCGGTGCCGACGGCGGTGCCGCCCTGCGCCAGCGGATAGAGATCCTTCACCGCGACCTTGAGGCGGGCGATGCCGCTTTCGACCTGCGCAGCATAGCCGGAAAATTCCTGGCCGAGCGTCAGGGGCGTCGCATCCTGGGTATGGGTGCGGCCGATCTTGACGATCCCAGCGAACTCCTTTTCCTTCTTGCGCAGCGCGCGCAGCAGCTCGCCGAGGGCCGGAACGAGATCGGCAGTCATGCGGCTCGCGGCGGCGATGTGCATTGCGGTTGGGAACGAGTCGTTCGACGACTGGCTCATGTTGACGTGGTCGTTGGGATGCACCGGCTTCTTGGCGCCGAGCTCGCCGCCGAGCAGCTCATTGGCCCGGTTGGCGATCACCTCGTTGAGGTTCATGTTGGTCTGCGTGCCCGAGCCGGTCTGCCACACCACGAGTGGAAAATGATCGTCCAGCTTGCCGTCGATCACCTCGCGCGCGGCGCGGATGATGGCATTGGCGCGACGCTGATCGAGCAGGCCGAGCTCGCGGTTGGACTGTGCTGCGGCGAGCTTGACGATACCGAGCGCATGCACGAGCGAGATCGGCATGCGATCCGTACCGATGCGGAAATTCTGGCGCGAGCGCTCGGTCTGCGCCCCCCAATAGCGATCGGAGGGGACCTCGATGGGACCAAAACTGTCGGTCTCGATGCGGGTTGTGGAGCGGCGCGAGGGGCTGGTGGTCTTCGAGCGGGCAGTCGCAGTCTTGGCCATGAGCACATCCATTCTGCCGCGCGAACCGCCGCACGGCCTGTTCCTGTGCTCATCTATATAGGCAGTTTGGCCCGGCGCGACGGTCTCGCGTCCAACCTAGATCATTTCTTGCGGAAACGATCGAGCCGCACGACTTCGGCGCCGCCCTGGTTCGGCGGGGTCGGCTCTTCCGCGGCCTCGCGCCGTCTCAGCGGCAGGCGCGGGCACCGCTACGGCCGACGGTGCCGGAGCGGCCGGCAGTGCCTCGGGCGAGACCTCGGCGACATCGGAGGTGTCGAACTGGAGGCCAAACTTCACGGACGGATCGAGGAAGCTCTTGATGGCGCTGAACGGCACCACCAGCCGCTCCGGAATGCCGCCGAAGGACAGGCCGACCTCAAAGCGGTCCTCGAGCACTGTCAGATCCCAGAACTGATGCTGGAGGATGATCGTCATCTCTTCCGGATATTGCGCGAGCAGGCGCGACGACAGCTTCACGCCCTCGGCCTTCGATACGAAGGTGATGAAGAAGTGATGTTCGCCCGGCAGTCCATGGGACGCGGCATCGGTCAGCACCTTCCGCAGCACGCCGCGCAGCGCGTCGCGGGCCAGCACATCGTATCGGATATGATCGGTCGCCATGGTGGTCCTGTTGCATTCCAGGAGCTGGGCCCTGTCGGCCCGACTCGCCAAGCCGCGATAGTACCGCGCCTGACGGGTCAGCAGGAGTCCCCGCCGGGAAGGAATTAAAAGGCAAGTGGAGGCTTCTGTTGCCAGGTGCCTCCGAACCCCGCCTAGCGGAGCTTAACCCGCTAGGACTTTAAAGTGGTCTTTCAAACTGCGTTACGCAGCCTGAGCAACCGGAGCAAAGTTGTCGTTGGCAACTATTGCAGTAGCCCGATAACGGCGGAACAATACCGGGAAAAAGTACGCCTTTTACGCCCTCGTCGATCCTATTTCGCCCCCGCCAAAACTCAGCTCCTCGGGCGGGCCTGAGCCGCCGGTCGATGAGCTTTGGTGGAGGCGCCGGGTACCGCCCCCGGGTCCGAATGGTTTATTGCGACGACCGTTTATTTCCATAGCCGGCGAACCGGCACTCCCAATATAGGGGGCAAACGTTTCAAAAAACAGGGGTTTCGCGCGGCGATCCCACGGTTTCCTTTGGATAGGTTCCGGCGCTCTCCGGTATGATCTTGGCCGCGCGGCAGCCGACGTTCTAAGCTCCTGACATGTCCACGGATTCAGCGCCGGCCTACCAAGAGCCGGATCAAGAGCCGGATGTCCCCGTCGCCCACGCCCCTCCGCCCGGCCTGCTCGCACTATTCCTGGCCTTCGCCCGGATGTCGCTGGCCGGTTTTGGCGGGGTTCTGGTGTTTGCCCGGCACGCCATCGTCGACCAGCACCGCTGGATGACGGCGGACGAGTTCAACGAGACTTTTGCGCTCTGCCATTTCCTGCCCGGGCCGAACATCGTCAATCTGTCGATGGTGTTTGGTTCGCGGCTGCGCGGGATCGCCGGTGGCGTCGCCGCGTTCACGGGGCTGCTGCTGCCGCCGACGCTGATCATGACGCTGCTCGCGATCATGTACGCCCGGTTCGGCGATGTGGAGGTGCTGCGGCGCATCCTCGCGGGCATCTCCTGTGCGGCGGTCGGCCTGCTGATCGCGGTGGTGTTCCGGATGATGACGCCGCTGCTCAAGCGGATGGATGTCGTCGTGATCATCCTGATGTTCGGCGTGTTCGTCGCTATCGGTGTGCTTCGCCTGCCGCTCCAGGCGGTGCTGCTGGTCGCGATCCCCCTCAGCATCGGCATCACCTTCCTGATGCGGCGGACGGTAGCAGCATGAACAGCGAAAACCCGATATGGGTGCTGATCTCCACCTTTGGTCTAATGTCGCTGTTCGCGGTCGGCGGCGCCGCGGCGGCGGTGCCGGAGATGCAGCGCATCGCGGTCGACGTGCATCACTGGATGACCGACAAGCAGTTCGCCGACGCCTATGCGATCGCGCAGCTCTCGCCAGGTCCAAACGTGCTTATCGTCACGTTAATCGGCTATGCCGTCGCCGGCATTCCCGGCGCGCTGGCGGCGACGCTGGCGATGTGCCTGCCGACGGCCCTGCTTGCCTATCATATCAGCCGGCTCCTGAACCGGCCGAGCCAATCGCGCTGGCCTGGCCTGATTCAGGCTGCACTGGTTCCACTCTCGATCGGATTGATGGCAGCCAGCGCGCTGATCCTGGCACAGTCGACCGATCGCACCATTGCTGCACTGCTTCTGACCGCGCTGGTTGCAGTGATCGCATCCGTCTCGCGCATCAATCCGTTGTGGCTCCTGCTCGCCGGGGGCCTGTTGGGTTTCGCTGGCATTGTGTGATGAAAATCGCTAGGCAGTGATCCGGGCGGGGGATCCATTTCCAGCCGATTAGAACAACAGTGCTCGTGACTTGCGGGTCGCGGAGGAGACAAGCATGGCCGATACGATGGGCCACTCGGCGACAGCCACCCGAAACACATCGGTGGCGCTCGGCTTCTGTCTGCTGGCGATTGCGCCGCAGATTTTTGAATTCATCTGGTCAATAGGGACGATTTTTGGCTGGGGCGCAGGCCGCGGCCCGGCCACCGTCGTGATCAGTCACGCCACCGCGCTGGTCGCGGGCGCTCCTGGCGCGCTGATCGGAGCGATCGGCGGTGACACCAAGAAGACGTCATCCGATGTGCTGCTCGCGCTGATCTATTCCTATCCGCTGTTCGCGGTGGCGATCGTGACGCTGTTCATGACGATCAGGTCCGCGCAGGACTATGTCGGCGGCATCATTCTCATGGCGCTGGCGCTGTTCGCGCTGTGGGCGTCGAGCGATTTGCAGGGCATGCGTGGTTTCTCCTTCGGCGCCGGTACGGCTCCGCGGATGTTTGGCGGACTTTTGGTGACTCTGTCCGCGGGCATTGCATTGACGGGCCTTCTGGCCGAGGGGCCGGTGCTCGCGCATTATTCCTGGCGCGGGCCGTTGTTCGTGATGGTCGCGATCCTGTTCTTCGCGCTGGCGATCCGGCCGCTCGGCCTCGTGGTCTCCGCCTTCGTTAGCTTCATGATCGCCGCGACAGGATCGCACGAGACGCGCTGGCTTGAGGCCGCCATCGTCGGCGCCTGCCTGACGCTCGGTTGCGCTGTGCTATTCCCCTACGTGCTCGGGCTGCCGATGCCGATGTTCCCGCGTTTCCTGGTCCAGTGAGGGTGTGATGGAGCTCTTTGCCAACCTCGCTCACGGTTTTGTTGTCGCCTTCTCTCCAATCAACCTCCTGATGTGCCTGATCGGCGCTCTCGTCGGAACACTGGTCGGCGTGCTGCCGGGCATCGGTACCATCGCGACGGTCGCGATGCTGCTGCCGATCACCTTCGGACTGCCGCCCGTCGGCGCGCTGATCATGCTCGCCGGCATCTACTATGGTGCCCAGTATGGCGGCTCGACCACGTCGATCCTGGTCAATATTCCGGGTGAAGCGACATCGGTTGTCACTGCCATCGACGGCCACCAGATGGCCAAGCAGGGCCGTGCTGGTCCGGCGCTGGCGATCGCGGCGATCGGTTCGTTCTTCGCCGGCTGCGTTGCGACCGTGCTCATCGCAGTGCTCGGCGCGCCGCTGACCAAGCTCGCGCTGGCGTTCGGCCCGGCCGAGTATTTCTCGCTGATGGTGCTCGGCCTGATCTTCGCGGTCGTGCTGGCCAAGGGCTCGGTGCTGAAGGCGATCGCGATGATCGTGTTCGGCCTGCTGCTGTCGATGGTCGGCTCGGACATCGAGACCGGCGCCTCACGCATGGCGTTCAACATTCCGGAACTGGCCGACGGTCTCGGCTTTGCGACGGTGGCGATGGGTGTGTTCGGCTTTGCCGAGATCATCCGCAATCTCGACGCCGGCGCCGAGATGAACCGCGACCTCGTCCAGCAGAAGATCACCGGCCTGATGCCGACCAGGAAGGATCTGATCGACTCGACGCCGCCGATCCTGCGCGGCACCGTGCTCGGCTCGATCCTCGGCATCCTCCCGGGCGGCGGCGCGGTCATCGCGTCGTTCGCGGCCTACACGCTCGAGAAGAAGATCGCCAAGAACCCGTCGCGGTTCGGCCGCGGTGCGATCGAGGGCGTGGCGGCGCCGGAAAGCGCCAACAACGCCGCGGCGCAGACCTCCTTCATCCCGCTACTGACGCTCGGCATCCCGCCGAACGCGGTGATGGCGCTGATGGTCGGTGCGATGACCATTCACGGCATCGTGCCGGGTCCGCAGGTGATGCAGAAGCAGCCCGACCTCGTCTGGGGCATGATCGCCTCGATGTGGATCGGCAACCTGATGCTGATCATCATCAACCTGCCGCTGGTCGGAATCTGGGTGCGGCTCCTGCGCGTGCCTTACCGGCTGATGTTCCCCTCGATCGTGATCTTCTGCGCGATCGGCATCTACTCGGTGAACAACGCACCGGTCGACGTCATCCTCGCCGGCGTCTTCGGCCTGGTCGGCTACTGGCTGATCAAGCACGATTTCGAGCCGGCGCCGCTGCTGCTCGGCATGGTGCTCGGACCGCTGATGGAAGAGAACCTGCGCCGCGCGCTGCTGATCTCGCGCGGCGACTGGAGCGTGTTCCTGACGCGTCCGTTGTCGGCGGCGCTGCTCGCGATCGCGGCGTTCCTACTGGTGCTCACGGTGCTGCCCGCGTTGCGCGCCAAGCGCGACGAGGTGTTCACCGAGTCCGAGAACTGATCGCGCCGCGCACTGCGTCGTCGCCGCGCCTGCGTCGGCGCGCCGCATTCGGAAGTCGAATCGACTTACGTGACGGCTTCGTGAAATGAAAATGCCGGCCTTATGGCCGGCATTTTTGTTTGTGTCCCGGGGGGATCGAGATGACTTCCATTCGCGCGCTTGCTACGGGCGCATGTGCAGCAGTGCTTGCATCGCTGTGCTCCTTTGTCGCGCCGTCGCAGGCGCAGACCTATCCGACGCGCAGCATCACCATGATCGTGCCGTTCGCTGCCGGCGGTCCGACCGACGTGATCTCGCGCATCGTCACCGCGCATATGGCGCAGACGCTGGGGCAGAGCATCGTCATCGAGAACGTGGTCGGCGCCGGCGGCACCACCGCAACCACGCGCGCCGCGCGCGCGACCAATGACGGCTATACGCTGATTACCGGGCATATGGGCACGCACGCTGCGTCGGTGCCGCTCTACCCGAAGCTCGCCTATCATCCCGAAAGGGATTTTGAGCCGATCGCGCTGCTCGCGGGCACGCCGATCCTGATCCTGGCGCGCAAGGATTTCCCGCCGAAGGACCTGAAGGAGTTCGTGACTTACGTGAAGGCGAATGCCGAGAAGGTGAACGCGGCGCATGCCGGCGTCGGCTCGGTCTCGCACGCGTCCTGCGAGCTGTTGCACTCCATCCTCGACATCAAGCCGGTCGGTGTGCCCTTCAACGGCACGGGACCTGCGATGAACGCGCTGGTGGCGGGACAAGTCGACTACATGTGCGACCAGATCGTCAACGCCGTGCCGCAGATCAACGCCGGCACCATCAAGGCCTATGCGATCGCAACGCCGGAGCGCAATCCATCGCTGCCGAACGTGCCGACGACGGCGGAAGCCGGCCTGCCTGCGTTCCAGGCCCAGGCCTGGAACGCGATGTTCGCGCCGAAGGGAACTTCGCCGGCCATCGTCGCGAGCCTGAACGCCGCCGCGATCAAGGCGCTCGGCGACGAGAACGTGCGCAAGCGCCTGCTCGAACTCGGCAGCGTCATCCCGGATCCTGCGGACCGGACGCCGGAGGCGCTGGCGACCCTCGTCAAGAACGAGATCGCGAAGTGGACCCCGGTGCTCAAGCCGGCAACTTAGCCAGCACTTTCAAACCGATAGGCGAGGGGCGGGACGAGAGTTCCGCCCCTTGTCGTTTGCGCCGGGAACACTCACTTTTCCGGGTATAATGGGCACAGACGGCGAATCGCCGCTGTCGCAGCGCGGGGGCGGCCGTTAAGTTCGCCGCCTCCCCAAAGGCTCATGGCACATGCACCAGTATCAGGACCTGCTCGAGCGGATTCTTTCAGACGGCGCCGAGAAGACCGACCGGACCGGCACCGGCACGCTGTCGGTGTTCGGCCACCAGATGCGCTTCAATCTGTCCGCCGGTTTCCCGATGCTGACCACCAAGCGGCTGCCGCTCAAGGCGATTGTGCATGAGCTGCTGTGGTTCCTGAAGGGCGATACGAACATCAAATATCTGCGCGACAATGGCGTCACCATCTGGGACGAGTGGGCGGATGCCAATGGCGATCTCGGTCCGGTCTACGGCCATCAGTGGCGCTCCTGGCCCGCGCCGGACGGCCGCAGCATCGACCAGATCGCGAATGTGGTCGACATGATCAAGCGCAACCCGGACTCGCGCCGGTTGATCGTCTCGGCGTGGAACCCGGCCGAAGTCGACAAGATGGCACTGCCGCCGTGCCACTGTCTGTTCCAGTTCTACGTCGCCAACGGCAAGCTGTCGTGCCAGCTCTATCAGCGCTCGGCTGACGTGTTCCTCGGCGTGCCCTTTAATATCGCTTCCTATGCGCTGCTCACCATGATGGTGGCGCAGGTCACGGGCCTGAAGCCCGGCGACTTCGTGCACTCGTTCGGCGACACCCATCTCTACTCCAATCATCTGGAGCAGGCCCGGCTTCAGCTCACGCGCGCGCCGCGTGCGCTGCCGGTGATGCGGATCAACCCCGACGTGAAGGACATCTTCTCTTTCCGCTACGAGGATTTCGAGCTGGTCGGCTACGATCCGCATCCGCACATCAAGGCGGAAGTCGCGGTCTAACGCAGATGCCGGTCAACATCCGCCGCGTGCGTCCTGGCGAAGCCGGGCTGGTTCTTGCCTTCATCCGCGAACTGGCCGAGTACGAAAAACTGTCGCACGAGGTCGAGGCGACTGAGGCGATGATCGCGGAGGCGCTATTCAGCAGCAATCCGCAGCTCTATTGCGCGATCGCCGAGTGGAACGGCGAGCCTGTCGGCTTTGCGGTGTGGTTCGTCAATTTCTCCACCTTCAGCGGCCGCCACGGCATCTATCTCGAAGATTTGTACGTGCGGCCGTCGCATCGGGGCAGGGGCCTCGGCAAGGCGCTGCTGGTCTATCTCGCGAGGGAATGCGTCGACAACGGCTGGTCGCGCCTGCAATGGGCGGTGCTCGACTGGAATGCGCCGTCGATCACGTTCTACAAATCGCTCGGCGCCGTGATGATGGACGACTGGACGCTGTGCCGCGTCACCGGTCCCGCGCTGACGCGGCTAGCCGGGAGCGCGAACTGATGGAGATCGTCTTCGTCGTTGCGATTGCGGAGAACGGCGTCATCGGCGCAGGTAACGCGATCCCATGGCGATTGAAATCCGACATGGCGCGCTTCAAGGCGCTCACGATCGGCAAGCCTGTGATCATGGGACGCAAGACCTTCGAATCCCTTCGTCGGCCGCTCCCAAACCGCACGAACATCGTCATCACGCGCGATGCGGGTTATCGCGCCGCCGGCGCCATAGTTACGACATCGGCTACCGATGCAGGTGCGGTCGCGCGGGGCGACGCCCTGCGGCGTTCGGTCGCCGAGATCGCGGTGATCGGCGGTGCCGAGATCTATCGGCAGTGGCTCGATCGCGCCGATCGCCTTGAAATCACCGAAGTGCATGCGCGCCCCGAAGGCGACACGCATTTCGACATCGACAAGGCAGAGTGGGAGGAGGTTGAGCGCATTCGCCATCCTGCGGGCCCCGATGACAGCGCCGACTTCTCCTATGTGACATATCGTCGGCGGCCCCACCATTAACTGCTTTCGCCAATGTTTACATTGACTTTTTCGTGCCCGAGCATAGCTCGGAAGGCGGCTAGGGCTGCGTTGTAAGGGACTTGCCTGTCCCCTATAAAGCCGGACCGGACAATGCCGGCCGGGTTAGTTCTAGTCCCGGTCTGCCGAGGAGAACGTCGAATGCCGTGGAAGAATCAGGGCGGTGGGCCATGGGGCTCGGGTCCGAAGGGACCGTGGGGCTCAGGCCCGCAACCGGTCGGGCCGAGGCCGCCGGATCTGGAAGACCTTCTGCGGCGCGGCCAGGACCGCCTCCAGCAGATCATGCCGGGCGGCTATTTCTCCGGCATAGGCATCACGCTGATCATCCTGCTCATCATCGCGTTCTGGCTGCTGTCGGGGTTCTTCCGCGTGCAGTCCGAGGAACTCGGCGTCGTGCTGCGCTTCGGCAAGCATGTCCGCACCGTGCAGCCGGGCCTGAACTATCATCTGCCTTATCCGATCGAGACCGTGCTGCTGCCGAAGGCGCTGCGCGTTAACACCATCTCCATCGGCATGACGCTGATCGACGATCCGGCGCGGCGCAGCCGCTCCATTCGTGACGTGCCGGAAGAGAGCCTGATGCTGACCGGCGACGAGAACATCGTCGACGTCGATTTCACCGTGCTCTGGCGCATCAAGCCGGACGGCGTCGGTGACTTCCTCTTCAACATCCAGAATCCCGAAGGCACAGTGAAGGCGGTCGCCGAAAGCGCGATGCGCGAGGTGATCGGCCGCTCGCAGATCCAGCCGATCCTGACCGGCGCGCGAAACGTGACCGAGCAGGGCGTGCAGGAACTGATCCAGCGGACGCTGGACAGCTATGGGGCGGGCATTCTCGTCACCCAGGTGCAGATGCAGAAGGTCGATCCGCCGGCGCAGGTGATCGACGCCTTCCGCGACGTCCAGGCGGCGCGCGCCAATCAGGAGCAGTTGCAGAACGAAGCGCAGACCTACGCCAACCAGGTCGTGCCGCAGGCGCGCGGACGTGCGGCGCAGATCCAGCAGGCCGCCGAAGGCTACAGGGAGCAGGCGATCGCCGAGGCCAAGGGCCAGAGCGCGCGCTTCCTGAAGGTTTACGAGGAATACAAGAAGGCGCCCGACGTGACGCGTGAACGGATCTATCTGGAAACCATGGAGCGGGTGCTCGGCGGCGCGGACAAGCTCGTCTATGACGGCGGCCCCTCGGGCCAGGGCGTCGTGCCCTATCTGCCGCTGGGCGAATTGACGACCAAGCGGCCGCCTACCAGCGGTCAGCAGTCGAGCGGAGGCAACCGATGAGGTCTCCGGTCACAGGTATCGTCGCGCTGCTCGGGCTCCTGATCGTCGTGATCGTCGGCTACATGTCGCTGTTCACGGTGCAGCAGACCGAGCAGACCATCGTGCTGCAGTTCGGCAGGCCCGTCGACGTCGTCACCGCGCCCGGCCTTCACTTCAAGGCGCCGTGGAATTCGGTGATCAACATCGACAAGCGGATTCTCGATCTGGAGAACCCGTCGCAGGAAGCGATCGCATCCGACCAGAAGCGGCTCGTGGTGGACGCCTTTGCACGCTACCGCATCAAGGACGCGCTGCGCTTCTACCAGAGTGTCGGCTCGATCCAGGCCGCCAACATCCAGCTCACCACGCTCCTGAACGCGGCACTGCGCCGTGTGCTCGGCGAGGTCACCTTCATCAACGTCGTGCGCGACGACCGCGAGAAGCTGATGCAGCGCATCCGCGATCAGCTCGATCGCGAGGCCGATGGCTACGGCATCCAGGTGGTCGACGTCCGGATCCGCCGCGCCGACCTGCCGGAACAGAACAGCCAGGCGGTCTATCTGCGAATGAAGACCGAGCGCGAGCGCGAAGCCGCCGAGTTCCGCGCGCAGGGTGGCCAGAAGGCACAGGAGATCCGCTCCAAGGCCGACCGCGAGGCGACCGTGATCGTCGCGGAAGCCAATTCGCAGGCGGAGCAGATCCGCGGCACCGGCGATGCCGAACGCAACCGCCTCTTCGCCGAGGCCTACAGCAAGGATGCCGACTTCTTCGCATTCTACCGGTCGATGACGGCCTACGAAAACGGGTTGCGCGCGAACGACACCCGCTTCCTGCTGCGGCCCGAGTCGGATTTCTTCCGGTACTTTGGTAGCGCGTCCGGCAAGACGGCGACCGAGACGCCGGCCAAGCCTTGAAGTAGAGAAGCCTTAAGCTAGACAAGCCTTAAGCCAGACAAGGGCGGCAGTTCTGCCGCCCTTCGTCCAGACAAGAACAGCACAACGGGGAGTTCCAATCCGATGAGGTCCATTGCGTTCGCCGACTTCCTCATCGGCTTAGGCATCCTGTTCGTGCTGGAAGGCTTGATGTTCGCGGCAAGTCCGAACTGGATGCGCAAGGCCATGAAGAGCGCCATCGCCACGCCCGACAATATCCTGCGGGCGGTCGGGATCGGTTCGGCCGTGGCAGGCTTGATCCTGATCTGGGTTATGCGGCGTCCGATTTAGGCGTCGCCCAACGCCAAAGTGAAGGCGACAGGCCGGTTTTCGCCGTATTATTCGGGTCTTGAGGCCCATTAAGCTCCGCGCTTGCGCCGTCCCCCCGTTCGAGCGCAGTCTTGAGACCGAATCCTTTTCTCTGGAGATCACAATGACCGCTGCCACCATTGCCCCGACCCGCTTGCGCAATTGCGCGCGACTTGGCGTGCGACTTGGGCTGGCCGCGCTCGCCATTGGCGCATTCAGTGCGTTCGGCACGCCGGCCTATGCGCGCGGACCGGAGGGCATCGCCGACGTCGCCGAGAAGGTGATCGACGCGGTCGTCAACATTTCGACCTCGCAGACCGTCGAAGCCAAGGGTGGCGGCAGCAACACCATGCCGCAACTGCCGCCCGGTTCGCCCTTCGAGGAGTTCTTCGACGACTTCTTCAAGAACCGCCGCGGTCCCGGCGGTGGCAGCAAGGGTGGCGAGAACAGCCCGCCGCGCAAGACCAACTCGCTCGGCTCCGGCTTCATCATCGACACCTCGGGTGTCGTCGTGACCAACAACCACGTCATTGCGGACGCCGACGAAATCAACGTCATTCTCAACGACGGCACCAAGATCAAGGCCGAGCTGGTCGGCGTCGACAAGAAGACCGACCTTGCCGTGCTCAAGTTCAATCCGCCGAAGCCGCTTGTCGCGGTGAAGTTCGGCGACTCCGACAAGCTGCGCCTCGGCGACTGGGTGGTCGCGATCGGCAACCCGTTCAGCCTGGGCGGCACGGTAACGGCCGGCATCGTCTCGGCCAAGAACCGCGATATCTCCTCGGGTCCCTATGACAGCTACATCCAGACCGATGCCGCCATTAACCGTGGCAATTCGGGCGGTCCGCTGTTCAACCTCGAAGGCGAGGTCATCGGCGTCAACACGCTGATTATCTCGCCGTCCGGCGGTTCGATCGGCATCGGCTTTGCCGTGCCGTCGAAGACGGTCGCGGGCGTCGTGGACCAGCTCCGCCAGTTCGGCGAACTGCGCCGCGGCTGGCTCGGTGTGCGCATCCAGGGCGTCACCGACGAGATCGCCGAGAGCCTCAACATCAAGCCGCCGCGCGGCGCGCTGGTCGCCGGCGTCGATGACAAGGGCCCGGCGAAGCCCGCCGGAATCGAGCCCGGCGACGTCGTCGTCAAATTCGACGGCAAGGACGTCAAGGACCCGAAGGACCTCTCCCGCGTCGTCGCCGACACGGCGGTCGGCAAGGAGGTCGACGTCGTCATCATCCGCAAGGGCCAGGAGGAGACCAAGAAGGTCACGCTCGGCCGTCTCCAGGATCCCGACAAGGTGCAGGCCGCGGTGAAGACCGATGAGCCCGCGCCCGAGAAGCCGGTGACGCAGAGGGCGCTCGGCCTCGATCTTGCGGCGCTCAGCAAGGACCTGCGCACGCGCTACAAGATCAAGGACAGCGTCAAGGGCGTGGTCGTCACCAATGTCGACGCCAATTCGGACGCCGCCGAGAAGCGGCTCTCCGCCGGCGACGTCATCGTGGAGGTGGCGCAGGAAGCCGTTTCGAGCGGCGCCGACATCCAGAAGCGGGTCGACCAGCTCAAGAAGGACGGCAAGAAGTCGGTGCTGCTGCTGGTCTCGAACGGCGATGGCGAGCTGCGCTTCGTGGCGCTGAGCGTGCAGTAAGGGCGCTGGCTCTATCTTCTCGTCATGGCCGGGCTTGACCCGGCTTGACCCGGCCATCCACGTGTTTGCCACGCGGATAGACCAAAACGTGGATGCCCGGGACCCGGCTCCGCCAAGGCTTCGCCGGACTACCGGTGTTGGGCCGGCGAAGCTTCGGCGAAGACGGCAAGCCCGGGCATGACGGCGGAGAGGAGGCTAGACCTCCACGAACTCCTCGCGCTTGTACCCCTGTGCATAGAGCAGCGCGGTGAGATCGCCGTGATCGATCCGCGCCGCTGCCGCCGCCGCGACCGCAGGCTTGGCATGATAGGCCACGCCCAGGCCCGCCGCCTGGATCATCGCGAGATCATTGGCGCCGTCACCGACCACCAGCGAGTCGATGTCGTCGAGATCGAACGACTCCATCAAATCCACCAGCGTGGCGAGCTTTGCGGCGCGGCCCAGGATCGGCTCCTTCACCTCGCCGGTGAACTTGCCGTCGCGCACGACGAGCTCGTTGGCGCGGTTCTCCTGGAAGCCGGTCTTTGCGGCGACCGCCTTGGTGAACAGCGTGAACCCGCCGGAGACGAGGCAGGCATAGGCGCCGTGGGCGCGCATGGTCGCGACCAGCTCACGGCCGCCCGGCGTCACCGTGATGCGCTTGGCCAGCACTTCGTCGACCACGCTGACCGGAAGGTCCTTCAGAAGCGCGACGCGCTCGCGCAGCGCCGGTTCGAACTCGATCTCGCCGCGCATCGCGCGTTCGGTGATGGCTGCCACATGCGCCTTCACCCCGACGAAATCGGCGAGCTCGTCGATGCACTCCTGGCCGATCATGGTGGAATCCATATCGGCGAGAAAAAGCTTCTTGCGCCGGAAGCCGACTGGCTGCACGACGATGTCGATGGGCAGGTCGCCGCGGAGCTCGCGCAACCGTTGTTCGATGGCGTGACGGTCGCCTTCGAGGTTACTGTTGGCGCCGAAGGGGATGTCGACCGCAACCCCGTCGAACAGCCAGTGCGCCGGTGCGGCCTGTGGCAGCACGGCGCGGGCGCCGTCGACGATCGTACTATCGAGCGCGGGATTGTCGGGATTGCAGATCAGCGTGGCGACGAGGGACATTTGAGGTTTTCGTGAGCGAGGGGCAAGTCAGCAGAAGGCATGTTGGCAAGGCCGTGCTTATCGCAGGCCCGACCGCCAGCGGCAAGTCGGCGCTGGCGCTCGAGTTCGCCCTCAGCGCGGGCGGCGTCGTCATCAATGCCGATTCCATGCAGGTCTATCGTGACCTGCGCATCATCACGGCACGCCCGACGCGGGACGAAGAGGCGCGAGCGCCGCACCGCCTCTACGGCCATGTCGATGCGGCCGTGAATTTCTCGGCCGGCGCCTGGGTGGCCGATGCCGCGAATGCGCTCGAAGAGGCGAAAGCCGAAGGCCGGCTGCCGATCTTCATTGGCGGAACCGGGCTCTATTTCAAGGCGCTGACTGCGGGCCTCTCCGTGGTGCCGCCAACCCCTGTGGATGTGCGCGAGGACGTGCGTGCGCGGCTGGAGCGGAACGGCGTCGAGGCGCTCCACGCGGAACTGGCGCGCCGCGATCCGCGCGCAGCCGAGCGATTGAACCTGCGCGACCGAACCCGCATCGCGCGCGCGCTCGAAGTGGTCGAGGCGACCGGCCGTTCGCTGCTCGACTGGCACCAGGAGGGCCAGCCGCCTTTGCTGTCGAAGGACAGCTTTCGCGCGGTGTTCCTGGCGCCCGAGCGGGACGAGCTCTATGCCCGCATCGATGCCCGCTTCGACGCCATGCTCGGCGGCGGCGCGCTGAGAGAGGTCGAGCGGCTCGCCGCCAGACACCTCGATCCGCTGCTGCCGGCCATGAAGGCCCATGGCGTGCCGGCCCTGATCCGTCATCTGCGCGGCGAGCTCAGCCTCGAGGAGGCCGCCACGATTGGCCGCGCCGACACCCGCCATTATGCCAAGCGCCAGTTCACCTGGTTCCGGCACCAATTGCCGGAGTTCGAATGGGTGAAGCCGGAGGAGGCGCGGGGATGGCTGGCCGCGGTCGTCAGCGCGGCCGGGGACCCCGGCTGACACGCTTTTGTGCCCCGGTTCCCGATTTTACCTCTCGCCGAAGCCAGGGAACACCGCTACACTGCCAAAATCGCGCGGGAACGGCCGCTTTGCCTTGACATCCAGGCTTTGGCCGCTATGTTTCGCGCAACCTTTGGGAAGCCGAGCGCTGCTATGCGTAACATTATTACCAGCATCCTTATCGCCGTCGTACCCAGGCACACCGCCGGGGGTGGCTAGCTGCCATCCACAAGACAGGCGGTGTGCGTGGGCCCTCTTCGGGGCCTTTTTTATTTCCCGAACCCGACACGAACGAAGCCGCTGACAACAGCGCATCCGGAGCAAGCCAATGACCGACAAGAGCCACGATCCGAACCAGATGACCGGCGCCGCTATGATCGTTCGTGCGCTCATCGATCATGGCGTGACCGACATTTTCGGTTATCCGGGCGGTGCGGTGCTTCCGATCTATGACGAGATCTTCCAGCAGAGTCAGGTTCAGCACATCCTGGTCCGTCACGAGCAGGGCGCGGGCCATGCCGCCGAGGGCTATGCGCGCTCGACCGGCAAGCCGGGCGTCGCGCTGGTGACCTCCGGCCCCGGCGCCACCAACATGGTGACGCCGCTCACCGACGCGCTGATGGACTCGATCCCGCTGGTCTGCATCTCCGGCCAGGTGCCGACGCATCTGATCGGCAACGACGCGTTCCAGGAATGCGATACCGTCGGCATCACGCGCCCCTGCACCAAGCACAACTGGCTGGTGCGCGACGTCAACGATCTCGCAAAGGTGCTGCACGAGGCCTTCTATGTCGCGACGTCGGGCCGTCCGGGCCCGGTGCTCGTCGACGTGCCGAAGGACGTGCAGTTCGCGACCGGCACCTATCATCCGCCGCGCAAGTCCGACGTGCACCGGTCCTATGCGCCGCGCGTGAAGGGCGATGCGATGCAGATCCGCAAGGCGGTGACGCTGCTCGCCAACGCCAAGCGCCCGGTGATCTACAGCGGCGGCGGCGTGATCAATTCCGGCCCCGAAGCGACCAAGCTGCTGCGCGAGCTGGTCGAGGTCACCGGTTTTCCGATCACCTCCACGCTGATGGGCCTGGGTGCGTATCCTGCGTCGGGCAAGAACTGGCTCGGCATGCTGGGCATGCACGGCACCTACGAGGCCAACATGACGATGCATGATTGCGACGTCATGCTGTGCGTCGGCGCGCGCTTCGACGACCGCATCACCGGCCGCGTCGACGCGTTCTCGCCGGGTTCGAAGAAGATCCACATCGACATCGACCCGTCCTCGATCAACAAGAACATCCGCGTCGACGTGCCGATCATCGGAGACTGCGGCAACATCCTGGGCGACATCCTCCAGGTGTTCAAGGCGGAGGCGAAGAAGCCCGATATCAAGGCGTGGTGGCAGCAGATCGCGCAGTGGCGCGCCCGCAACTCGCTCTATTACAGGAAGAGCAACGAGGTCATCCTGCCGCAGCACGCGATCCAGAGCCTGTTCGAGGCGACACGCGGCAGGGATACGTACATCACGACCGAGGTCGGCCAGCACCAGATGTGGGCGGCGCAGTTCTATGGCTTCGAGGAGCCGCATCGCTGGATGACGTCGGGCGGTCTCGGCACCATGGGCTACGGCCTGCCGGCCGCAGTCGGCGTGCAGGTGGCGCACCCCGACAGCCTCGTCATCGACATCGCGGGTGATGCCTCGGTGCAGATGACGATGCAGGAGATGTCGACGGCGGTTCAGTACGAGCTGCCGATCAAGATCTTCATCCTCAACAACCAGTACATGGGCATGGTGCGGCAGTGGCAGCAGTTGCTCCACGGCAACCGTCTGTCGCATTCCTACTCGGAAGCGCTGCCGGATTTCGTCAAGCTCGCGGAAGCCTATGGCGGCGTCGGCTTCCAGGTGCACAAGCCCGCTGATCTCGACGGCGCCATCCAGGAGATGATCTCGGTCAAGCGCCCGGTGCTGTTCGACTGCCGCGTCGCGGCGCTCGAAAACTGCTTCCCGATGATCCCCTCCGGCAAGGCGCACAACGAGATGCTGTTGCCGGAGCAGGCGAACGACGAGGCCACCGCGAAGGCATTCGCCGACGGCAAGGCGCTGGTGTGAGCTGGCAAACGATGATCGGGTCGCGACGAGGACTCTCTCTTCACCTCTCCCCGCTTGCGGGGAGAGGTCGGATTGCGCGCGAGCGCAATCCGTGTGAGGGGGAGTCTCCGCGAGTCCAGCTCTCGCCGTCCCTGTTGAGACTCCCCCTCACCCCAACCCTCTCCCCGCAAGCGGGGCGAGGGAGCAGATCTCACGCGGGGCTTTGATGTTCGACCTGATGGAGCTCGAGCGCGCACATGCGATCGTGGGGCAGGCGGTGCCGGCAACGCCGGCACGCGGCTGGCCTTTGCTCGCTGAGCGGCTCGGCACCGAGGTCGTGGTCAAGCACGAGAACCATACGCCGATCGGCGCCTTCAAGGTGCGCGGCGGGCTGGTCTATCTCGAACGGCTGAAGCGCGAGCGGCCGAATACGGCTGGCATCATCTCGGCGACGCGCGGCAATCACGGCCAGAGCCTCGCGTTTGCGGCCAGCCGCCACGGCGTTCCGGCCGTGATCTACGTGCCGCGCGGCAACTCCGTCGAGAAGAATCGCGCGATGAAGGCCTTCGGCGCCGAGCTGGTCGAGCATGGTGAGGATTTTCAGGCCGCCCGCGAGGAGGCCGAGCGCCGCGCGCAGTTCGCCGGGCTCCACATGGTGCCGTCGTTCCATCCGGACCTCGTGCTGGGCGTTGCAACCTATGCGCTCGAGCTGTTCAAATCGGCGCCGGATCTCGACATTCTCTACGTGCCGATCGGGCAGGGCTCCGGCATCTGCGGTTGCATCATGGCGCGCGACCTGCTCGGCCTGAAGACCGAGATCGTCGGCGTGCAGTCGACCGAAGCGCCGTCCTATGCGCTGTCGTTTGCGGCCGGCAAGATCGTGACGACCGAGACCAGCAACACGCTCGCCGACGGCATGGCGACGCGTATTCCGGACGCGGATGCATTCGCGCTGATCCGCAAGGGCGCCTCGCGCATTGTCCAGGTTACCGACGACGAGGTCGCTGCCGCGATCCGCGCGTACTGGACCGATACGCACAATCTCGCCGAGGGCGCCGGCGCGGCCGCGCTCGCCGCGGCGCTTCAGGAAAAGACCAGGCTGTCAGGCAAACGCGTCGGTCTCGTGCTCTCCGGCGGCAATATCGATTTCGATCTGTTCCGCCGTTGGATCGGAACAGATGCGCCGGCTGCCCAGCGGGCGACGGCGTGACGACGAAAATAGAGGGGACCATCATGAACCAGCCCGCATCCGCCTACTTCATCGAGGACCGCCACGATCCGAACGAGACGCACACGCTCGCAGTGCTCGTGCAGAACGAGCCGGGCGTGCTCGCCCGCGTCATCGGCCTGTTCTCGGGGCGCGGCTACAACATCGAGAGCCTGACGGTCTCGGAGACCGAGGCCCAGAAGCATCTCTCGCGCATCACCATCGTCACCACGGGCACGCCGATGGTGATCGAGCAGATCAAGCACCAGCTCGACCGCATGATCCCGGTCTACCGCGTCGTCGACATGACGCAGACCAGGCGCTCGATCGAGCGCGAGCTGGCGATGGTGAAGGTGCGTGGGCAGGGCGATCACCGCGTCGAGGCGCTGAGGCTCGCGGATGCGTTCCGCGCCCGCGTGATCGACGCCACCACCGAGAGCTTCGTGTTCGAGATCACAGGCAATACGGACAAGATCAACCAGTTTATCGACCTGATGCGCCCGCTCGGCCTCGTCGAGGTTTCGCGCACCGGCGTTGCCGCGATCGGTCGCGGGCCTGAAGGGATGTGAACGATGCTGGCGCGCGACTGGTACTATAACGAGCGGAACCGGATGGGGATCGAGCCCGCGGTGGCATCGATCTACGACAACCACGACGATGCCGATCTGCGGGCGCGCGCCGCGCTGAAAATGCTCGGTGTCCAGCGCGGCTGGCGCATCGCCGATATCGGCTGCGGCAACGGCGTGCTGGCGACGGAAGCGGCTCTGATGGGCGCCGAGGTCGACGCCATCGACATCTCGCCTGCAATGTTGGCGCTCGCTGAAATCTATGCCCGCGACCGCAAGGCGCCCGTGCGCACGCAATCAGCTGGCCTGCTCAGTTTCACCTATCGGCCGGAATCCTACGATCTGATCGTCAGCGAGTTCACGCTGCACCATCTGCCGGATTTCTGGAAGGCGGTGGCGATGTCGCGGATCTATCGAGCGCTCAAGCCGGGGGCGAGCTTCTATCTGCGCGACATCGTCTACGCGTCGATGCCTGATGCCATCGAGCGCGACGTCGAGCAATGGGCTGATTTCCAGATCAAGAACCACGATTTCTCGCGCGGGGGCGTGGTCACGCATATGCGCGACGAATATTCCACCTTCGGCTGGGTGATGGAGCGGATGCTGACCGACGTCGGCTTCACCCTGATCTCGGCCGACTATCACGCACCGATGCACGGCACTTATCTGCTGCGGAAACCGAAAGCCGGCGAGCAAGGCTAGTCCAGAACAACAACAGGGCTGCACGACAGGGCAGAACCGAGAACAACAATGAAGCCGGCCGATATCCTCATCGCCATCCTGGTGGCGGTCATCTGGGGGCTTGCCTTCGTGGCCAGCCGGATCGCGCTCGACGAGTTCTCGCCGGAGCTGATGACGGCGACGCGCTTCGCCATTGCCGCGCTGCCGTGCCTGTTCATTCCCAAGCCGAACATTGCCTGGTCGCTTCTGATGGCAATCAGCTTCACGCTGTTTCTCGGCCAGTTCCTGTCACAGGCCTACGGAATCGCCCATGGCGTTCCGGTCGGGCTGACCAGCGTTGTCGTGCAGAGCCAGGCGCTATTCACCATCGGCTTTGCCGCACTCGCATTCGGCGAGCGCCCGACGGCGATGCAGGCGCTCGGCATCGGCATCGCCGCGGCCGGCCTCCTGATGATCTGCGGCACGGTGGGCTATGATTTCAGCGTTACGGCCTTCGCGGTGCTGATGATCTCGCCGATCTGTTTTGCGGTCGGCAACCTCCTGCTGCGCGGTGCCCGAGGCGCGCCGATGTTCGACCTGTTCGCCTGGCTGTGCCTCACCTCCGCGGTGCCGCTGTTCGCGCTTGCATTGGTCGTCAACGGGCCGGAGCCGACCTGGCATTCGTTGATCCATATGTCGCTCACCGGCCTCATCTGCCTGCTGGTGATCGGCGTCGTCTCGACCAGCATTGCATATTGGCTCTGGGGTCGCCTTTTGCGTGACTATCCGGCCGCCCAGGTGGTGCCGTTCGCACTGCTGGTGCCGTTCGTCGGATCGGCCGCTTCCAGCATCGTGTTCGGTGAAAGGTTCGGACCCCTAAGGCTCGCCGGCATGCTGACCGTGATCGGCGGTATTGCGGTGATGGTGCTGGCAAGGCGCTCGCAGCCGCTGGCGAAGACAGCGTGAGGTGAGCATGTCCCAGTCGCTGCTCTATGCCTTCATCATCTTCGCACTCGTGATGTTCTTCACGCCGGGCCCGAACAACATCATGCTGCTGTCGTCGGGGCTGACCTACGGCTTCCGTCGCACCATTCCGCACATCGCCGGCATCACCATCGGCTTCGCCTTCATGGTCGGCGCCGTCGGTCTCGGGCTCGGCACGGTGTTCCTGGCCTATCCGATCCTTCAAACCATTCTGAAATATGCCGGCGCCGCCTACCTGATTTATCTGGCCGCCGCGATCGCGTTGTCCGGTCCGGCCAAGCCGGGTGAGGAGGGGGCCCGCGGCCCGATGACCTTCTGGGGTGCGGCCATGTTCCAATGGATCAACGCCAAGGGCTGGGTGATCGTGATCGGCACCATCACCGCCTATGCGGCGATCGCCCAGTTCCCCCTGAACATTGCGATCCAGACCCTGATCAGCCTGCTGGTGGGCACGGCCTCGACCGTGGTCTGGGCCTTCTTCGGCACTGCACTGCGACCGGTCCTGAGCTCCGGGCGGCTGGTGCGCGCCTTCAATATCCTGATGGCGATCCTGCTCTTGGCATCGCTCTACCCCGTCTTCATGGATGCATGATGCCGCAGTTTTCCATGCAGAAACGGGTTTCCCAGGGGCCCGAAAATGCTCTAGACAGCCCCCGAAATCCGCAAATTTCACCGTCCGAGACCTGACCAACGGCCGATTCTGGCCCCTAACGAGGAAACGACTATGCGTGTTTATTACGATCGCGACGCCGACCTGAACCTGATCAAGGGCAAGAAGGTCGCCATCGTCGGCTATGGCAGCCAAGGCCACGCCCATGCGCTCAACCTGAAGGACTCCGGCGTCAAGGAAGTGGCGATTGCGCTGCGCAAGGGGTCGGCCTCGGCCAAGAAGGCGGAGAACGCCGGCTTCAAGGTGATGGAAGTCGCCGAAGCCGCCAAATGGGCCGACCTCGTCATGATGCTGACCCCGGACGAGCTCCAGGGCGACATCTACCGTGAGCACCTGCACGACAACATGAAGAAGGGGGGCAGCGCTCGTCTTCGCGCACGGCCTCAACGTTCACTTCAACCTGCTCGACCCGCGCGCCGACCTCGACGTGCTGATGATCGCGCCGAAGGGCCCCGGCCACACCGTACGCTCGGAGTATCAGCGCGGCGGCGGCGTGCCCTGCCTGATCGCGATCGCAAAGGACGTCTCGGGCAACGCCCATGACCTCGGCCTGTCCTACGCCTCGGCGATCGGCGGCGGCCGCGCCGGCATCATCGAGACCACCTTCAAGGAAGAGTGCGAGACCGACCTGTTCGGCGAGCAAGTCGTGCTCTGCGGCGGCCTGGTCGAGCTGATCAAGGGCGGCTACGAGACTCTGGTCGAAGCTGGCTACGCCCCGGAGATGGCCTATTTCGAGTGCCTGCACGAAGTGAAGCTGATCGTCGACCTGATCTATGAAGGCGGCATCGCCAACATGAACTACTCGATCTCCAACACGGCCGAGTATGGCGAGTACGTCACCGGTCCGCGCATCGTGACGGCGGAGACCAAGGCCGAGATGAAGCGCGTTCTCGCCGACATCCAGGGCGGCAAGTTCGCCCGCGACTGGATGCTCGAGAACAAGGTCAACCAGACCTCGTTCAAGGCGACCCGCGCCAAGCTCGCCCAGCACCCGATCGAGGAAGTCGGCGCCAAGCTGCGCGACATGATGCCCTGGATCAAGAAGGGCGCGCTGGTCGACAAGTCGAAGAACTGACGGCTTGCTTTCCCCGGATGCAGCGCGACGCGGAGTGCTGCGCTGCTGATCCGGGGTCCATTGCTGTTTCTGGGTCCCGGCTCTGCGGCGCATCGCTTGCGCGCTGCACCGCGTCCGGGACAAGAGAGCGAAAACACAAGCTTTGCTCGCCAAACCAGTTCTTAAACCTTCGCGACTATATTCGAGCGAGATCGCAAACAGCGGTCTCGCTCTTTACATCTCGCGCGAAGCATTGCTGCTTCATTCAAATTTTTCGCGAGCTGAAGCGCCGTCTGAGTGCGAAGAACTGACGCTTAAACCACATTCTTGGTCTCGCGTCGTTTCTCAGGACTTCCCGCAAGCTTTCGAACGGAAAAACGCCAGCGCCTTCAGGGTCTAGGATTGCGCTCTTCATCCGAGTTCTCATCGAGCGCTCTCTCGCGTCGCGACGCTCGCGTGCCGCTTCATCTTAAGAGCCGGCATTTGCTGGTGCGTTCTTGACCGCTAGCTATTGCGCTTCGACGATCCGCCTGGTCGGGCGCGAGGCCATCGCGATCAGCCGCAGTGCCATCACAGCGAGGAGCGGGACGAGGAAGGCGGCATGGAGCGGCATCGCCGGCATGGCCATTTTCCGCGCTGGGGCGTGGAGGAGGGCGAGGTCGACCGGATGGCGGAGGGGGTGATCGACCTGTTCATCGCAGGGATTGCGAAGCCGACCCGCGGCACCTGACCTGCCCGATCTCATGGTGAGGAGCGCGCACTTGCGCGCGTCTGGCGGACGCCGCTTCGCATCGCGGCGAGAACCATGCAGGGCCCTGCTGTTGATCAGGGCCCAGCCCTTCGAGACGCCCGCTTAGCGGGCTCCTCAGGGTGAGGGGATAGAGCGAGGCGTGCGGCGCTTCGCCGCTCACCCATAATTGGCGAGGGTCGGATCGCAGCGCGCGTTGCCTGTTCTTGACGGTTCCGTTACAGTTTTGTGACACGGTGCAGGTTTCCGGCTGTACCGGACGTCCTGGCCGCCTTGAGGCCGGCCCGGATAGCTAGGCATCACCGCGCCGGACCTAAAGTTGCGTGTCGTCGATGGCGTCCGCGCCCAATCCAGGTCCTTCTGCCACGACCGCCGTGCTGGCGAGCGTCGCCGCGCTCGGCATCTGGCGGCTGCTCGCCGTTGCAGCGCCGCATCTCGCAGCGCTCGCGCTGATGTACGAGACAGAGACCGATTTCGGCTCACGGCTTTCCTTCGCGCTGGCCTGGGGCATCCTCAACTTCTTCTGGATCACGCTGCTGCGGCGGCCCGCGCTCTCGGGCGCGCTGTCGCTGACCATGGTCGTCGTGCTGGTGCTGCTGTCGCGGCTCAAGCACGACGTCGTGCAGATGACGGTCAACTTCATCGATCTGATGATGATCGACCGCGACACGGTCGCGTTCCTGTTCACGATCTTCCCGAACCTGCGCTGGTCGGTAATCCTGGCCGGCCTCGTCATGCTGCCGCTGATGTATGCGCTGTGGTGGCTCGATCCGTTCCGCATCCGCCGCCTGCCTGCGTTCGCCTGCAAGCTCGCTTGTCTTGCCGCGCTCGTCGGCTATTCGCTCTATCATCCCGACGAAGCCTGGCGCGGCTATTACGACGACGGCTATCTCTCGAAGTTCTTCCGCTCCGGCGTCACCGCGGTCTCCGACTTCGTGCAGTACGGCTTCATGGAATCGGCGGCCTCGACCAATGAGCGGCTCAACATGCCGCTCGTCGATGCCTGCCATCCGGCCGGCCGCAGGCCGAACATCATCATGATCCATGATGAATCGAGCTTCGACATCCGCGCCGCGCAGGGCATCAAGGTGCCCCCGGGCTATGGCAGTCACTTCAAGTCCTGGGACGGCAAGGAGCGCACGTTCCTAGCCGAGAGCAACGGCGGCCCGAGTTGGTTCACCGAATACAACGTGCTCGCGGGCCTTTCTTCGCGCTCATTCGGCCGCTTCGCCTATTTCGTGACGCGCATCGCATCCGGCCGCGTCGAGCGCGGACTTCCGCTAGCGCTGCGCCGCTGCGGCTATGACACCATGTCGCTCTATCCCGCCCATGGCGGCTTCATGGGCGCGCGCAGCTTTCAGATGACGACCGGAATCGAACGCTTCCTCGACTCGAAGGATCTCGGCGCCAAGGATGTCGAGCCCGATAGCTTCTTCTACGACAAGGCGCTTCGATTGATGGGTCAGCAGCCGCCGAACAAGCCGCTGTTCACCTTCATCTATCTCGGCGCCAATCATTTCCCCTGGGAGACGCGCTTCCGCCCCGATCTGCTGCCGAGTTGGGGCGCGCCGGGCAATCTACCGTCCATCGACGAGTATCTGCGCCGGCAGGCGATGAGCGCCGAGCAGTACAAGGCTTTTGTCGCGGGCCTGAAGAAGAAATTTCCGGGCGACCCCTTCCTGATCGTGCGCTATGGCGATCATCAGCCTGAGTTCGCGCCGAGCATCCTCGAGCCAGGGCTCGACGAAGGCGGTATCGGCAAGAAGCTCGACGCTTACGATCCGCGTCTCTACGCGACTTACTATGCGATCGACGCCGTCAATTTCGAACCGGTGAAGAGCGACGCAGTGATGGACACGATCGACGGCCCCTATCTGCCGCTGGTCATCCAGGAAGCCGCCGGCATTCCGCTCGATCCGTCCTTCGCCGAGCAGAAGCAGATCATGCTCCGCTGCAAGGGCATCTTCTACGGCTGCAAGGACGGCGCGGAAGCGCGGCGGCTGAACCGGCTGCTGATCACTGCCGGGATGATCAGGGGGCTGTAACGGCTCTTCGCTACGCTAGACCTCAACGTTGCGGCGCTCGACGTCGAGCACACTGCGCTCCCTCCCCCCTTGCGGTCCCCGGAAGGGGGGAGGGAACGGAGAGAGCGCGCGATGGCGCGCGCCCTACCGCTTGCCCACCTTCTCCCACAGCCACTTCGCCACCGCATCCGGCGACGAATTCGCGTCGTTGCCGCTGGCGCGCAGGTTTGCCTCGCGCATCGTGGCGATGTCGATCTTGCCGAGCAGCGGCTTGAGTGCAGTCTGCAATCGCTCGTCACTGGCGCGCTTTGGTGCGAGCAGCAGAATCGCGTCGTAGGGCGGGATCGCGTGCCTGGGATCGTCGAGCACGACGAGATCGTATTTCGCGATCAGCCCGTCGCTGGTGTAGCCGGCGATCACGTCGACCTCGCCGCTCGCGACCGCGGCATACATGAAGTCGGGCTGCATTTGGCGCTGCGCGCGGAACGAAAGGCCATAGGCCTTTTGCAGCGCCGCCCATTCGGGCCGCGAGAAGAACTCGTAGTCGCCGGCGATCGACATCATCGATGCGTGCGCGGCGAGATCGGCGATGCTGTGGATGCCAAGTGCCTCGGCGCGTTTCTTCGGCATCACCAGGGCATAGGCATTCTCGAAGCCGAGCTCGCCGAGCAGGGTGATGTTCTCCTTCGCGAGTGTTGTCTTCAGCTCCGCCAACAGTTCCGTACGCGGCTTGATGTCGGTGCGATGCAGCTGGTTGGACCAGAGCGTGCCGGAATAGTCGACATAGAGATCGATGTCGCCCGCCTTCAGCGCCTCGAAAATCACGCTGGAGCCTAGGCCTGACCGCGCGGCAGCGGAGAGACCGGCGGCCTCGAGGCGGTCCGTCAGCAGGGCCGACAGTACATATTGCTCGGCAAAAGTCTTGGCGCCGACGACATAGCTCTGCGACGAACGCCCCATCGACGGCACCAGCGTTGCGGCGACCAGCGCCGCGATCCCGACCGCGCCGAGCCCGGTGCGCAGGCGGCTGCGGCGGCGCAAGCCGCTCTCGATCAGGCCGAGCAGCTGATCGACGGCAAGCGCCAGCAGGGCCGAAGCGAAGCAGCCGAACAGCACGAACACCCAGTTCTGGGTCTGGAGCCCGGCAAAGATGTAGTTGCCGAGGCTGGTCTGCCCAATCGGGGTCGAGAGCGTCGCGGTGCCGATCACCCACACCGCGGCGGTGCGGATGCCCGCCATCATCACTGGCAGGGCCAGCGGCAGCTCGACCATCACGAGCGACTGCTGCGGAGTCATCCCGACGCCCTTGGCGGCTTCGATCAACGCGGGATCGATGCCGTTGAGGCCGGTGATGCCATTGCGCAGCACCGGTAGCATCGAATAGAGCGCGAGCGCCAGCATGGCCGGCAGGAAGCCGAAGGCGGAGAAGGAGACGCCGAACCAGGCGAGTGTCACCGAGGCGGCGAGCAGCAGCAGCGGATAGAACAGCGCGAGCAGCGCCAGTCCCGGCACCGTCTGCACGATGCTGGCGAGCGCGAGCAGGATGGCGCGCGGCGCCGGGCGGTTGCGCGTCAGGATCGCGAGCGGCAGGCTGACGACGAGGCCAAGTGCGAGGGCGGCAAGACTGACCCGCACATGGTTGCCGAGATAATCCGCGAGATGCGACAGCGCCTCGCCCCAGCGTGGATCGGCGAACAAGCTCATGCCGCACCACTCTGCGGCAGCAGCGCGTTCAGCCGCTCGACCTGGCGACGCGGCGTCCGCAATAGTTCTAGCACATAGGCATCGCTGCTCTTTGACAGCTCCGCCGGCGTGCCCTGCGCGAGCATCTTTCCGCCTCGCATCACTGCGATACGATCGGCAAGCAGGATCGCCTCCGTCATGTCGTGTGTGATCATCACGGTGGTCAGGCCGAGCTTGCGATGCAGCGAACGATAGTCGTCGCCGAGCGCGTCGCGGGTGAGCGGATCGAGCGCGCCGAACGGCTCGTCCATCAGCACGATGCGGGGCTTTGCCGCGAGCGCACGCGCCACGCCGACGCGTTGGCGCTGGCCGCCCGAGAGCGCCTCCGGAAGCCGGTCATGGTGCGCAGCTCCGTCGAGCTGCACGAGATCGAGCAACTCGCCGACCCGCGCGGCGATGTCCGCGGCCGCCACGCCGAGCAGTTTTGGCGTGATCCCGATATTGTCGGCGACGCTCAGATGCGGAAACAGCCCGCCGCTCTGGAAGACGTAGCCGATCCGTCGCCGCACTGCGACCGGATCGACGCTTCGGACATCCTCTCCCTCGACCGTGATGCTGCCGCCGTCGGCCTCGATCAGTCGATTGGCGAGCCGCAGAAGCGTGCTCTTGCCCGACCCCGAGCCTCCGACGATGGCTACAAACTCGCCCTCGGCGACGTCGAGCGACACGTCATCGACGGCCTTGAGGGGACCGAAGCGCTTGGTGACGTGGGTGTAGCCAATCATCGGCCTGGAGGGCATCGGGCGGGGTTCTTTTGCTTACCCTCCGGGGAGGGTGAAGGGGATGACGAGACCTATGCGTACCACGCTTGGCCGGTTGATTGAACTTGGCGGCGCGAGCGGCTAAGGCATCGGTCCAAGTTCGGAGGGAACATATGTCAACACCCACGGCAGTGGCGCTGGAAGATGCCGAGGTCGCGTTCCGGCTGGGGGACGGGCGCGTCTACACCGCGGTGGAGAAGGCCCATCTCGCGGTCGCGCAAGGCGAGTTCGTCGCCATTGTCGGCCCGACCGGCTGCGGGAAATCGACGTTGCTCAACGTCGCGGCCGGGCTGCTGAAGCCGGCCGCCGGCAGCGTCAAGATTTTCGACCGGCCGCTCGCGGGGCTGAACCGGGACGCCGGCTACCTGTTCCAGGCCGATGCGCTCTTTCCCTGGAAGACCGCGCTCGACAATGTCGCGATCGGGCTCGAGATCAGGGGCACGCCGCGGGCCGAGGCACTGCCGCGGGCGCAGAAATGGCTGACGTCCGTCGGCCTCGGGGCCTTCGCCAATCGCTATCCGCACATGCTCTCGGGCGGCCAGCGCAAGCGTGTGGCGCTGGCGCAGGTCTTGATCCGCGATCCAAAAATCCTCCTGATGGACGAACCGTTCGGGCCGCTCGATGCGCAGACGCGCCAGGTGATGGGCAATCTGCTGCTCGATCTCTGGAACGCCGACCGCAAGGCGGTGCTGTTCGTCACGCATGATCTCGAAGAGGCGATCGCGCTTGCCGATCGCGTCGTCATCATGTCGGCGGGGCCGTCCTCGCGCATCATCGGCGACTGGCGCGTGACGCTGCCGCGCCCGCGCGACATCTTCGAGGTGAGGCTGGACAAGGAGTTCCATGCGCTCCATCGCGAGATCTGGAGCCTGCTCAAGGACGAGGTGATGAAGGGTTACGCGCAGTCCACCCAGGCGGCGGAGGCGGTCTGATGTCGCGCGTGACGCTGCTTGCGCTGCAAGTGCTGGTCGCCATTGTCTGCATCGCGCTGTGGCAGGTGCTGTCGACCGTGCCGGTGTTCGGCAAGATCGTGCTGCCGCCGTTCTTCTTCTCCAACCCCGTCGATGTGTTCAGCCAGATCGTGAAGTGGTTTGCGACCGGCGTGATCTGGAAGCATCTCGCGATCACGCTCTGGGAATCCATCCTCGCCTTCGTGATCGGCTCGGTCGGCGGCGTCCTGGTTGGCTTCTGGTTTGCGCGGCAGCCGCTGGTCGCGGCGGTGTTCGACCCCTACGTGAAGATGGCCAACGCGTTGCCGCGCGTCGTGCTGGCGCCGATCTTCGCGCTGTGGCTTGGCCTCGGCATCTGGTCCAAGGTCGCGCTCGGCGTGACGCTGGTGTTCTTCATCGTGTTCTTCAACGTCTATCAGGGCGTCAAGGAGGTCAGCCGTACCGTGCTCGACAATGGCCGCATGCTCGGCATGAGCGAGCGGCAGCTGATGCAGCACGTCTACTGGCCGTCGGCGCTGTCCTGGATGTTTTCCTCACTGCACACTTCGGTCGGCTTCGCCGTGGTCGGCGCGGTCGTCGGCGAGTATCTGGGATCGGCAGCAGGGCTCGGTTATCTGATCCAGCAGGCCGAAGGCGTGTTCGACGTTGCCGGCGTGTTTGCCGGCATGTTCGTGCTGTCAGCCTTCGTGATCCTGATCGACTTTGGCGTCACGCTGGCCGAGCGTCGCCTCCTGGTGTGGCGGCCGACCGCATCGGATGGGCGCGGCTAGTTAAGGGGCGGGGCCCCGCGCATCGGCGCGAGCTCCGGATCGCGAAGGCTTAATCCAGCAGCTTGATGTCGTCGGGCGCCTGCGGCGGCGTCTTGATCGCGATCGCCTTGACATGTCCGCTGATCGGCTTGGTGCCGCCATGCGGCGTGCCCTTCGGAATGATGACGAGGTCGCCCGGCTTTACCGTCACTTCCTTGTCGCCGAGCCAGATCGTTCCGGTCCCATCCAGGATGTATTGGATCTCGTTGGTGTTGGGATGCAGGTGCTTGGGCACATTGCCGACCTGGATCGACACGGTGGCGCCGTCGGCGGTCATGAACGTCTTGGAGCGGTAGCCGACCTTGTTGGCGGGGCCTAGCGCGTCGCCTCCCATCTCGCCGGTATGGATGATCTGCGCGGTGATGCTCTCGGCGGCGAGCGCCGGCCCGAGCAGGTAGGTCGCGCCGCATCCGGCGGCAAAGGCGGCAGCGATCGACAGCCCGGCAGCAAGGCGATTCATGGTGATCCTCCCAATCAAGGATTGTTGTTGTGCGCGCATGCTATTGCGCCGAAAGACCGATGACCAGTGCCTTGGGTTGTGCTTCTCAAGCCAGCCGTGCTGCTCTATGGTGCCGCCCGCCGAACGGAGGAAACCAATGAAGAACACGATTGCCAGGCTCGCCGGCGCGCTGCTCGCGCTGACGCTCACGACCGGTTTTGCCGCGGCGCAAAGCAAGGTCACCATTGCGGTCGGAGGCGGGGCCTGCCTGTGCTATTTGCCGACGGTGCTGGCAAAGCAGCTCGGCGAGTACGAAAAGGCCGGTCTCAACGTCGAGCTCGTGGACCTCAAGGGCGGCTCGGACGCGCTCAAGGCCGTGCTCGGCGGCAGCGCCGATGTGGTCTCCGGCTATTTCGACCATTGCGTCAACCTCGCGGCTAAGAAGCAGGAGCTCCAGGCCTTCGTGGTTTATGACCGCTATCCCGGTCTCGTGCTGGTGGTCGCGCCGTCGCGGACCAATGACATCAAGTCGGTCAAGGACCTTGCCGGCAAGAAGGTCGGCGTCAGCGCGCCCGGCTCTTCCACCGACTTCTTCCTGAAATATCTCCTCAAGAAGAACGGGCTCGATCCCGCCGGCACTGCTGTGATCGGCGTCGGCCTCGGCGCCACCGCGGTCGCCGCGATGGAGCAGGGGCAGCTCGACGCGGCCGTGATGCTCGACCCTTCCGTCACCGTGCTCCAGGGCAGCCACAAGGATTTGCGTATCCTGAGCGACACCCGCACCCAGAAGGACACACTCGAGACCTTCGGCGGCGAATATCCAGGCGGGGCCCTGTACTCGACCGCGGCCTGGGTTGCAGGCCACGAGAAGGAAACGCAGGCGCTCACCAATGCGATGCTGAGCACGCTTGCCTGGATCCATTCGCATTCGCCCGAAGAGATCATGGCGAAGATGCCCGACGAGATGGTCGGCAAGAACAAGGATCTCTATCTCGCCGCGTTGAAGAACACGATCCCGATGTTCTCCGAAACCGGCAAGATGGACCCGAAGGGCGCGGACGCAGTGCTCGCGGTGTTCAGCGTCGGCTCGCCCGAGGTGGCCAACGCCAAGATCGACGTCAGCAAGACCTTCACCAACACGTTCGTCGACCAAGCCAAGAAGACCACGGGGAACGCCAAATAACTGACGCGAAGGTGTTGTAGTCAGGCGTCATGACGTCACCGGTCATTCATCGCGTCACGACGCTTGATCTTGCCGTACGCCCGATCGCGTGGCCGTTCGCGGAGGAACGGCGTGCCGAGATCGCGGCGCATTTCGCCGAGAAGCAACGGGAGCGGCCGAAGATCTGGAACGGCCGCGTCCTGCTCGGTCGCGACGCCGTGTTCACGGACGGCCATCTCTCAGCAACCTATTTCGAAACCGATTTCGCGAGCTTCCTTGCCTGGCGCGACTGGGGCTTTCCTGATCCGGCCGTGTTCAACGGCTTCGGCATGGGCGCGCTGCGCACCTCCGACGGCGCCTTCGTCATGGGCGAGATGGCGCAGCACACCGCGAACGCGGGCCGCATCTATTTCCCCTCGGGCACGCCGGACCTCGACGACGTCAGGGACGGCACACTCGATATCCCCGGCAGCGTCGTGCGCGAGATCGGGGAGGAGACCGGCCTGACCACGACCGACTACCGGGCCGAGCCGGTTTGGCACTGTGTTGTCACCGGTCCGTCGATTGCAATGATACAGGTCCTCAACCTGGATATGCCGGGCGAGGTGGCCCGTGCCCGGATCGAAGCGAATCTCGCGCGCGAGGCCGAACCGGAGCTGTCGGTCATTCATCTCGTGCGCGGGATGAGCGATCTCACGCCGTCCATGCCGCGATTTGTCACGGCGTTCGTCGAGCGGCAGTTCGCGTCGCGCTGATGCGCGAGGCTTGACATCGCATCGCCTAGCCCATGTGATGGGCAAAAAGAAAAGCAAAAAAGAATGCAATGCACAATCGTCCAGGGAGGTTTTGATGCGCTTGCGCGTGGCTGCCCGCATGGCGTGTGGGCTGATGGTCGCGATTGCGACAACGGGTCTGGCGGTGTCCGCCCAGGCTCAGGACAAGAAGATCAAGATCGGCGTCATTTTTGACCTGACCGGCCCGCTCGCCGGCGGCGGATCCGAGCTCGAATATATCGGCACCAAGATCATCCTCGACCATTTCAAGCAGAGCGGCGTCGAGGGTTACAAGGTCGAGGCTGTCTACGCCGATGCCCAAAGCAAGCCCGACGTCGCCATCAACGAGTCCGTCCGCCTGCTCGAGCAGGAGAAGGTGGACATGGTGCTCGGCTTCTTCTCCTCCGCGCAATGCGTGCCGGTCGCCGCTCGCGTCGAGCAGCTGAAGAAGTTCATGTGGATGACGACGTGCATCTCGTCCGCCGTCTTCGCCGACAAGAACTACAAATACGTCTTCCGTCCGCAGGCGAGCGGCGACCAGTTCGGTGCGATGACGATGGATTTCATCGCGCAGAACGCCAAGACGAAGCTGGGCAAGGAGCCGAAGGACCTCCGCGTCGCCATCATCCACGAGGACGGCTCCTACGGCGTCGACGTCTCCAAGGGCAATGAGGCTGGCGCGAAGAAGGCCGGCTTCAACGTGGTGCTGAAGGAGGGTTATTCGGCGACCGCACCGGATCTCTCCGCGCTGGTGACCAAGCTCAAGCGCGCCAAGCCCGACGTGATCTTCCATACCGGCTACAATCCCGACATCACGCTTCTGCTCCGCCAGGCCCGCGAGCAGGGCCTGAAGTTCGCAGCTCTCGTCGGTCATGGCGCCGGCTACGGCGTCTATGAGAAGCTCAAGGAAGGGATGGGGACTGACGCGAACTACATCTTCAACACCGACCCGATCTCGATCTGGCTCGCCAACCAGAAGACGATGGATCCGAAGCTCGCGCCGGTCATCAAGATGGTTGGCGAGGAGTTCGACAAGATCAAGCCGGGCGTAGCAATCCGCTCCGCGCATGTCGGCATCGGCGCATCCAACACCTATGTCTTCATGAACGACGTGCTGCCGCGCGCGATCAAGAAATATGGCGGCGTCGATCCTGACGCGTTGCGCAAGGCGGCGCTCGACACCGACATCCCCGAAGGCGGCACCATGCTCGGCTTTGGCGTGAAGTTCTATGGCGAGGGCACGCCCATGGCCGGGCAGAACGAGCGCTCGTTCCCGGTCGTGATCCAGTATATCGACGACAAGTCCTCTGTGGTGTGGCCCAAGAGCCAGGCGCAGCGCGAGGCCGTGCTGCCGCTGCCGAAGGGCACCACCTACAGCAACCAGTAGCGGCGGAGTGCTCCGGTGTTGGAGGTCAGCGGGCTGGTGAAGCGGTTTGGTGGCTTCACCGCCGTCAACAACGTGTCGTTTCGGGTCGATCAGGGCGAGATTCTCGGCCTGATCGGCCCCAACGGCTCGGGCAAGAGCACGATCTTCAACATGCTCTCCGGCACGCTGGCGCCGAGCTCCGGCTCAATCCTGTTCGGTGGCTCCGAGATCGCGGGCCTAGCCCCGCATCGGATCATCAACAGCGGCATCGGCCGTACCTTTCAGATCCCGCGGCCGTTCCGCCGCTTGACCATCTTCGAGAACGTCGCGCTAGCCGGCTTCTACGGCCAGGGTCGACACAGCCGCGTCAAGGCGGAGGAGGCAGCCGAGCGTTCGCTGGCAATGGTCGGCCTGCCGACCGATCGCCACGCAGGCGTCGATGGTCTGGGCGCAGCCGGCCTGAAGAAGCTCGAACTTGCGAAAGCGCTCGCCACCGCGCCCAAATTGCTGCTCGCCGATGAGAGCCTCGGCGGCCTCGATGAGGCCGAGATGGACCAGGCGGCCGACATGCTGCGCAACATCCGCGACGAGCTCGGCATCACCATCATCTGGGTCGAGCACATCATGGGCGTGCTGATGCGCGTCGTCGACCGCGTCATGGTGCTGGATCACGGCGAGAAGATCTCGGAGGGGCTGCCGAGTGCGGTTGCCGGCGACCCGCGCGTGATCGAGGTCTATCTCGGCACTGATGCGGAGACCACGCAGGCCGCGGCCGCCGAAGCGCGCCGCCGCGCGGGAGGCTAGACAATGCTGGAGCTCCGCGCTGTCAATGCCGGCTATGGCACGTTCCAGGCGCTGTTCGACGTCAATCTCGACGTGAGGGCCGGCGAGGCCGTCGGCGTCATCGGTCCCAACGGCGCCGGCAAGACCACACTGATGCGCGTGATCTCCGGCCTGATCCGTCCCTCGCGCGGGTCGATCAGGATGGAGGGCATCGACGTCGTGGCGACGCCGCCGCACAAGATTGTCAGCCTCGGGATCGCGCATGTGCCGGAGAACCGGCGGCTGTTTCCACGGCTCTCGGTCGACGACAATCTCAAGATGGGCGCCTTCATGAAGGAGGCCCGCGGCCATTACGCCGAGCGGCTGGATGTCGTGTTCGACCTGTTCCCGCGCCTGAAGGAGCGCCGTCATCAGATGGCCGGCACCATGTCCGGCGGCGAGCAGCAGATGTGCGCGATCGGCCGCGCGCTGATGTCGAATCCAAAGCTCCTGCTGCTCGACGAACCCTCGGCCGGGCTGGCGCCGGTCGTGGTGCAGCAGGTGTTCGAGCTGGTGAAGCGGATCCGCGCCAGCGGGCTGACGGTGCTGATCGTCGAGCAAAACGTGCAGCAGGTGCTGCGGGTGGTCGACCGCGCCTATCTGATCGAGGCGGGTACGATCAGGGCGTCCGGCACCTCTGCCGAGATGCTGGCGAGCGACACGGTCAAGGAAGCGTATCTCGGAGTGTGAGGGGCATGCAGGCATGCAAGCATTTTTGGACATTTTCGACATCTACCTGCTGGAGGCCGTGATCAACGGCATCCTGCTCGGGGGCGTGCTGGCGCTCCTTGCGCTCGGGCTCAATTTGATCTTCGGCGTCATCGACGTGACCTGGATCTGCTACGCCGAACTCGTGATGATCGGCATGTATGCCATGTATTTCATGGTGCAGTACTACGGCATCAGCTATTTCATCGCCGCGCCGCTCACGATCCTGCTGGTCGCGGTGCTCGGCGCGGCATTGCACTACCTCGTGATCGCGCCACTGCTGACCGCGCCACCGATCAACCAGTTACTCGCGACCGGCGGCGTGCTGTTCGTGCTCCAGAGCTTTGCCACGGTCGCCTTCGGCATCGATTTCCGCAATCTCGGCATCCGCCTGCCGGTGCTCGCCTTCGGCGACATGAATTTCAGTTACGCGCGGCTGCTCTCGTTCCTGGCGGCGCTGGTCGGCATGGTCGCGGTCTACCTGTTCATGACGCGGACGTTCACCGGCACCGCCATCCGCGCCATCTCGCAGGACCGGCAGATCATGGCGCTGATGGGCGTCGATACGAATCGGATCTATCTCATCACGTCGGCGCTCGGCGGCGCGCTGGCCGGGCTCGCCGCCTGCCTGCTGGTGCTGCAATATGACGTGCACCCCTTTGTCGGTCTTTCCTTCGGGCCGATCACCTTCCTCATTTGCGTGCTCGGTGGCCTCGGCAATTTCGTCGGCGGCTTCATCGCCTCCTTCGTGTTCGCCGAGATCATCTCGCTCGGCGGCCTGTTCTCCGATCTCGAATGGGGCTATGTGCTCGCCTTCGCCTTCTTCATCGTCATGATGTTCATCCGGCCCGCGGGCCTCTTGGCGAGGCGCCGATGATGGGGCAGGGACGGCTTGCTGCATGGGCGGTGGGACTGGCGGCGCTGATCGCGCTGCCCTTCGTCTATCGCGATCCCTATCATCTGCACATCCTGGTGCTGATCCTGATCTGGTCGTTCGCCTATACGTCCTGGTCGATGATGGGGCGCTTCGGTCTGGTCTCGCTCGGCCATGGCGGCTTCATGGGGATCGGTGCCTATGTCACCGCGCTGCTCTGGAATCATCTCGGGCTGACGCCCTGGATCGGCATTCCCCTCAGCATGGTCGCGGCCGGCGCGCTGGCGCTGATCGTCGGCTATCCCTGTTTCCGCTTCCGCATCACCGGGCACTATTTCGTGCTGGTGACGCTGGCGCTCTCCGGCATCGTGCTCCAGGTCATCACCGCGACGCGCGACTATACCGGCGGCTCCCTCGGCTATACGCCGAACCGGGCCTCGGGCAACAAGCTGCTGGCGCTGCAATTCGACGACAAGACGACCTGGTACCTGATCGCGCTGGGGGTATGGCTTGCGGGCATCGTGGTCTGGCATTGGGTTGATCACAGCATGGCACGCTATGCGCTGGAGGCGATCTCGGAGGACGAGGATGCCGCGGCCGCCGCCGGCGTCGACGTCACGGCCGAGAAGCTGAAGATCACACTGCTCAGTGCGCTGATGACGGCCCTGGCAGGCGCTATCTACTGTCAGTACCAGATGTTCATCACGCCCGACACGGTCAGCGGCATCGCCGTGTCTCTCCAGATGGTGTTCGCGGCCATCGTCGGCGGGCTCTTCGTCTCGCTCGGCCCGACCGTCGGCGCTGTCATCACCATTTTGCTGGCCGAAACCTTGCGCATCGGCTTCGGCACCATGGCGGTCGGCTGGGACAACCTTGTCTATGGCGTGCTGCTCGTCCTTTTCATCATATTCCTTCCCAAGGGTATCCTTGGTAGCTTGCTCGACCGATTGAAGCCGCAACGCAAGGTGCCTCGCGCTCATGAACAAGAAGCCGTCCAAATCGCTCGCCCAGGAACTTGACCGTTACATCACGCCATTCCGTTACGACGGAGCGGGCAAGTTTCACCTCAAGGACCACAAGACCAACGAGAAGGGCGACCTCGATAAGGAGAGGGCGCTGGAGATCCTCGACGCTAACAAGAAGCGGCTGATCGAGTTCCAGGAGAAGCTGTACGCTCAGGATCGCTGGTCGCTCCTCATCGTACTTCAGGCCATGGACGCCGCTGGCAAGGATTCCGCGATCAAGGCAATCTTCGAGGGCATCAATCCGCAGGGCTGCGAGGTCCATGCCTTCAAGGCGCCGAGCAGCAAGGAGCTCGACCACGGCTTCCTCTGGCGGCACGTGATCGCGCTGCCCGAGCGCGGCCATATCGGTATCTTCAATCGCTCCCATTACGAGGAATGCCTGGTGACGCGCGTGCATCCGGAGATCCTCGCCAAGGAGAAGTTGCCGCCAAAGCTCGTGACCAAGGACATCTGGAAGGAGCGGTTCGAGGACATCTCGGCCTTCGAGCGCTACCTCTGCCGCAATGGTACCGTCGTGCTGAAATTCTTCCTCAATGTCTCCAAGGGCGAGCAACGCGAGCGTTTCCTCGACCGGCTGGAGACTCCGTCCAAGCAGTGGAAGTTTTCCATGGACGACATCAAGGAGCGCGCGCTGTGGCCGCGCTATCAGGCGGTCTATCAGGACATCGTCCGGCACACGTCAACGCCTCATGCGCCCTGGTACATCGTGCCGGCTGACCACAAATGGTTCGCACGCGTCGTGATCGGCTCCGTGATCAATGCGGCGCTCGAAAAGCTCGACTTGCGCTTCCCCCGCGCGGACAAGGCCTCGCTGGAGGAATTCAATGAGGTCCGCAAGGCGCTTGAGCGTGAAGGGAAGGAGGGCGGGAAGCGGTAATGTGGCGCGCGGCTTGATGCCGGGCTTTGACCGGGATCGGAGTTGCTCTACGGTCGATCCGCCAAGCACTATTTCTGGATTCGAGGTTGCCGTGCTGAAGTCTGTTCTTGCCATGTCCGCATTTGCCGCGCTCGTGATGAGTGCGCCCGCGTGCGCCCAGACCTACGATCCGCGCTCTCCGGTCTGCCTGCACGTCTTCGGCGAGCTCGAAGGCGAGCGGATGGATTGCATCTTCGCCTCCTTCGCCCAGTGCCAGGCCTCCGCATCGGGTCGGCCGGCGACCTGCCTGATGAATCCCTATTTCGCGCAAGCGCAGTCGTCGAGGACGGGACGGCGCGTTCGCTAGCTGTGAACCAGTAGGGTGGGCAAAGCGAAGCGTGCCCACCATCCTCATCTGGGCCGTGGTGGTGGGTACGGCGCCGGGCAAGCCCCTCAATATCCGCGGCCCCACCAGTAGCAGAAGCGCTCCACATTGGCGGGAAGGCTCGCCTCGTAGTTCGCCCACTTCTCGTATTTCGGAAGCTTCACTTCCTTCATCGCGGTGTCGAAGCACTTGCCGGCATCGGCGGCCTTCTTCACCTCGGCGGAGAGGTCTTCCATGTAGGCAATGTCGTCCTCGATGTCCTTTTTGGTGCCGAGGCGGCCACCGGCATAGGGATGGCCGGGGATCATCCGCTCCCAGTCGAGCGACGCGAGCTTCTTCAGCGAGGCAATATACTCCACTGGCGAGGCGTTGTCGGGAATGTTGCGGAACTGGACGGACTCGATCGGCGCGAAGTCCACGACGAAGACGATCTTCTCCTTCGGAAGCCGCATCACCAGCGAATTGTCGGAATGGTTGCGGCCGACATAGTTCAGCTCCAGCGTGGTGCCGCCGAGCGTGATGCTCTTCTTGTCATCGACCACCTGGTCCGGCAGTACGACGTCCGCGAGCAGCGAATTCTGCTTCTTCAGCTCGAGCAGGCGCTCCTTGGTCCGGCGATGGGCGATGAAGGTGGCGCCGAGATCCTTGAACGGCTGGCCGCCGGCGATGTGATCGTAATGGTGGTGGCTGTAGATGACGTATTTGACCGGCTTGTCGGTGACGGCCTTGATCGCGTCGATATAGGGCTTTGCGGGACGCAAATACGAGATCGGGTCGGTCGCGATCACGCCTTGCGGGGTCACGATGAACATCGACTGATGGCCGCCATAGCGGAAGATGTAGACGTTCTCGGTGCCGTCGACCTTTTTGGTCGAAGTCTGCGGCGGATTTTGCGCGGTGGCGGATCCAAGCCCCGCAACGAAAGCGGCGAGCGCGGTGAGGCAAATCGATATCTTCATCTTTTGGCTTTCTGGAAATGAACGAGAGCAGGAGAGATGGCTATCCTCGCCATCACAAACGCTGCCGGGAAGACTTTATTCCGCTGCATTGAGTCGCAGGGCCATCCAGGCACGATAATTTCTTGTCGCGGTGCGCAGCCGCTTAAGGAACCCGCGCGTTCAATTGTGATCTTCAGGTCATTGATCCCGCTTGACAGTTTTGTGTCACAGGAGGAGCATCCTCATGGTCGCAAACAAGCGACGCGTAACGTCCACCTCATGAGCAAGGGGAGGTCTATGACGCCACCTCCGCAAATCCAGCCGCGTTAATTGCGATGGAGCTCGTTCGGACTATCGCATAGCGGCGGAAAACCGCGAACGGCACGCCGGGACAAGGTTTAGTGGGCCGCATCAGTGAGGCAAGGCCCCTACCTTCCCGGCGCTGTATTCTGACACGCGCTGAGTGTGTCGGACGGCCGCGATGAGGCCGCGGGGCGCCTCTGAGATCCTGCTTTCTCTCTCCTCCTCCTCGCCGTCATTCCGGGCCGACTCCCGGAATGACGGGAGAGGTCTTGTGCGCGGTATTCCAGTCCGTGGTTCTCCCGGACTGAGCTCGCGGTTCCCGCTCGCGCATTGCGGCAAATGCCAAGAGAATGTCGTCTCGGTGGCAAACTTCCGACACAGGATCGGGGCGAATAGCTGCGATCCGACATGACGCAGTGCTTCGGCGGCGAAAGTCCCGACTCCGACAGCGCGGTTATTTTCAGGGAATCCTCGTGTCGCATAAGCTGGCTTCCGCGCTTCTCGCAGCGCTCTTCCTCGCCATCTCATCTTTGTCCGGCGCCTATGCCGAACCGCCCGCGCCGGCCGCCAACGGTGCGGCCGCACTGTCGCCCGACCAGGCCAAGCGCGCGCTGGAGACGCTCCAGGACGACAAGAAACGCGCGCAGATGATCGACACGTTGCGCGCGATCGCGAGCGCGTCCGGTCCACAGCAGACCGCCACGCCCGCGCCCGAGCAGAAATCGCCGATCCCGCTCTCGGCCGATGGTCTCGGCGCGCAGCTCCTGCTCACCGTATCCGAAGAGATCGGCGAGATATCGCGCGAGATCGCCGATGTGGCGCGGACGCTCACGCACTTCCCAGCCTTCTATTACTGGATCGTGCGGACCGCCAATGATCCGACGGCCTACAACCTCCTGATCGAGATCGCCTGGAAGCTGGCGCTGGTGTTCGGCTGCGCCTTCAGTGCGGAGTGGGTGGTCTTCCGGGTGATCCGGCGTCCGGTCGCCTTCCTGGAAGGACGCATGCCGCAAACCGCGCGCCTGTCGGTGCAGGCGCTGCCGATTGCCGATCCGCCTTCGTCAGTGGCCGACGTGACGCCAGCGCCTGAACTGCAAAAGCGCCGCCATAGTCTGGCACGGGCGTGGCAGCTGCTGCTGCGGTTGCCCTTCGTGCTCGGGCGCCTCGTGCTCGAACTGCTCCCGGTGTTCGTCTTTGTCGGCGTGGCAACCGCATTGCTCGGAACGGAGATCGGCGATCCCGCAACCGTCCGCCTTGTGATCCTCGCGGTCGTCAATGCCTATGCGTTCTCGCGCGGACTCATCTGCGTGGTCCGTTCGCTTGCGGGTCCATTCGGCCTGTTTCCGGTACGCGCCGAGACTGCGGCCTATATCGAGATCTGGGCGCGCCGCATTGTCGGCGTCGGCGTGTCCGGCATCGCCTTCGCCAATGTGGCGCTGCTGCTCGGTCTGCATCGCGCCGGCTACGCCGCGCTGTTACGGATGGTGATGCTGGTCGTGCATCTCTTCGTCGTCGTCATCATCCTTCAGTGCCGCCGTCAGGTCGCCGACGCCATTCGCGCGCCGGCCGACCGGCAGGGGATCGCGGCCCGTCTGCGCAACCGCATCGCCGGCGGCTGGCACTATCTCGCCATCGCGCTCGATCTCGCGCTGTGGGCGGTCTGGGCGCTCAACATCCGCAACGGCTATTCTCTGCTGTTGCAATATTTCGTCGGTACCGTCGTGGTCGCGCTGATCACCCGCGTCGCCATCATGGTGACGCTGGGCCTGATCGACCGCGGCTTCCGCATCAAGCCGGAGATCCTTCAGCGTTTTCCTGGCCTGGAGACCCGCGCCAACCGCTATCTGCCGCTGCTACGAAAGATCGTCTCGGGCGTGATCGCCTTCATCGGTTTCGTCGCCGTGCTCGAGGTCTGGGGCGTGGACGCCATCGTCTGGTTCTATGGCGGCCAGATTGGCGGCCGGCTGATCTCGGCTGTGGTGACTATCGGCATCGCCGTATTCATTGCTGCGGCGATCTGGGAAGCCAGCAACGCGCTCCTGGACCGCCAGATCAATACGCTGTCACGCGATGGACACTACGCCCGTGCCGCGCGCCTGCGCACCTTCCAGCCGATGTTGCGGACGGCGCTGCTCTGCCTGATCGCCACCGTTGTGGGTCTCACGGCGCTGAGCGAGATCGGCGTCAATGTTGCACCATTGCTCGCGGGCGCCGGCATCATCGGTATCGCCATCGGCTTCGGCTCGCAGAAGCTGGTGCAGGATCTCATTACCGGCCTGTTCTTGCTGCTGGAAAACACGGTGCAGGTTGGTGATAACGTCAGCGTTTCCGGACTTTCCGGCGTGGTCGAGAACGTCTCGATCCGCACCATTCGGCTCCGCGCCGGCGACGGCGCCGTGCACATCGTGCCGTTCAGCGCCGTGACGACCATCACCAATGCCAGCCGCGGCGCCGGCAATGCATCCGTCAGCGTCAATGTTGCCTACAAGGAGGACACCGACCGCGCCGGCCAGATCCTCAAGGACATCGTCGAGGAGATGCGCCGCGAGCCGGAATTCCGCGCGGCGATCCGCGGCGACCTCGAGCTATGGGGCATCGACAAGGTTGACGGCGCGATGGTGTCGATCGTCGGCCAGATTCGCTGCACCGAGGCCGGCCGCTGGCCGGTCCAGCGCGAATTCAACCGCCGCATGAAGCTGCGCTTCCAGCAGAACGGCATCGAGGTCGCGTCCCCTGTCCAGACCATCTTGATGCAGATCGCGCCGCCGGCTGAAAGCTCGGTCAATCTGACGCCGCGGCGGGCGGCTGGATAGCCTGCATGATCCGGACCCGCAGGGCCGCGTTAGCGCAAAGTGTGCAGCGGTTTTCGCTCGCGACAAACGAGGAACGCGTTTGCGCGTAGATCATGCTCAAACACTAACCACAGCAAAAATTCCAGCTTGCCTCTGCTCGCCCGGCAGCGTTCACTCCGGCTCCAGTCTGCTGACAAGATGCGGGCGGCAAAAGGGGTGGGGAGAGAATGATACGGGGGCTGTGGGCCGGGTTGCGCGGCCTTGTGATCGTCATTTGCGCGTTGATCGGATCTGCGGTGTGGGCTGCAGTGGCGAGCGCACAACCGTCTCCATCGCGTCCCATCACCCTCGTGGTGCCGTTCGCGGCGGGCGGCCCGACCGATACGCTGGCGCGGATCCTGTCTGAGCGGATCGCCGCCGAGCTGCACACGACGGTCGTGGTCGAGAACGTGGCGGGCGCCTCCGGCAGCATCGCCGGTGCCCGTGTGGCGCGCGCAACGCCCGACGGCACGATGATCACGATCGGCCATTGGGGTACGCATGTGCTGAATGGCGCGATCTTCAAGCTGCCCTATGACGTGCTCGCCGATTTCGAGCCGGTCGCGACGATCGCGATGGGCACGCAGCTCATCGTCGGCCGGAAGACCCTCGGGGCCAACAATCTCAAAGAGCTGATCACCTGGCTGAAGGCCAACCCCGGCAAGGCCACCGCCGGCACGGCTGGTGCCGGTACAGGCGCCCATGTCGCCGGCGTCTTCTTCAAGGAGAAGACCGGAACCGACTTCCAGTTCGTGCCTTATCGCGGCGCCGGGCCCGCCATGATCGATCTCGTCGCAGGCCAGATCGATATCATGTTTGATCAGGCGTCGAATTCGCTGCCGCAATACAAGAACGGTGCGATCAAGGCGTTTGCAGTGGCGTCGCCGACGCGGCTCGCATCCGCGCCTGATATTCCGACGGTCGACGAGGCGGGCCTGCCCGGCCTCTACATCTCCTACTGGCACGGCATCTGGGCACCGAAGACCACGCCGAAGGACATCGTCGCAAAGCTCAACGCGGCCATCGTCACCGTGCTTGCCGACCCCTCGGTCAAGCAGCGCTTTGGCGAATTGGGACAGGAGATTCCGCCGCCGGATCAGCAGACGCCCGCGGCGCTTGCGAGCTTCCAGAAGGCCGAGACCGAGAAATGGTGGCCGATCGTGAAGGCTGCCGACATCAAGCCGGAGTAGCTGTCTCACATGCACTCTTCCTCATCCTGAGGAGCCCGCGAAAGCGGGCGTCTCGAAGGATGGCTGCGGGCGAGGGACCTTCATGGTTCGCCCGGCGATGCACAGCATCGTCCGGAGACGCGCGTTCCGCGCTCCTCACCATGAGGGGCGGGAGCCTAGCGGCGTTAACCTTTTGTCGCGCTCAACTCGCGATCCATCGCGAAAATCTCGCTGCGGTGCGAGATCACAATCGATGCACGAGTTTCTACGTCCTTGATCTCAGGTGAGCGCTGGCCGACAATGTTTGCCCTTCAATAAGAAACTCCCTGGGGGAATTCGTGAATAGACCTGCTCCGGTCAATGCCCATTTGACACCATCCGATTCCGCGCACGGCATGACGTTGCTGCGCGATCCCCTGCTCAACAAGGGCACCGCCTTCACGGAAGCGGAGCGCGATGCGCTCGGCCTGCGAGGCCTGCTGCCGCCTTGCGTGCTGACGATAGAGACCCAAGTCGAGCGCGTGCTGACCAATCTGCGCACGCTGCCGACCGATCTCGAAAAATACGTCGCGCTGAACGCGCTGCACGACCGCAACGAGGCGCTGTTCTTCCGCGTCGTTGTCGACAATATCGACGAGATCCAGCCGATCATCTACACGCCGACGGTCGGGCTCGCCTGCCAGAAATACGGCCTGATCTTCCAGCGGCCGCGCGGCATGTTCATCTCCTCGCGCGATCGTGGCCAGATCGCTGAGATTCTGAAGAACTGGCCCTATCCGGCCAAGCTGATCGTCGTGACCGACGGCGAGCGCATCCTTGGTCTCGGCGACCTCGGCGCCAACGGCATGGGCATTCCGGTCGGCAAGCTCTCGCTCTATTCCGCATGCGCCGGCTTGCATCCGGAGTTGTGCCTGCCGATCGTGCTCGACGTCGGCACCAACAATGAAGAGCTACTGAACGATCCCTATTATCTCGGCCTGCGTGAGCGGCGGCTCACGGGCGAGGCCTATGACAGCTTCGTCGACGAATTCATGCAGGCCGCGCGAAAGACCTTTCCGGGCGTGTTGATCCAGTTCGAGGATTTCGCCAATCACTCGGCATTCAAGCTGCTGCACAAATATCGCGATGAGACTTGCGTCTTCAACGACGACATCCAGGGCACTGCGGCGGTAGCGCTCGCCGGCCTGTTCTCGGCGCTGCGTGTATCCGGCGGCAAGCTGAGGGACCAGCGCATCCTGTTCCTCGGCGCGGGCGAGGCTGCGACCGGCATCGCCGATCTCGTCGTCTCCGCCATGATGGCGGAGGGCGCCTCGGAGGCAGAGGCGCTCCGGCGCAACTGGCTGGTGGATTCCCGCGGCCTTGTCGTCGGCGGCCGGGAAGGCCTCTCCGGCCACAAGCTCCGCTATGCGCATGCCGGCCAGGCGCCGATCGCCGACTTCCTCACCGCGATCAGGACGCTGAAGCCGACAGCGATCATCGGTGTCGCCGCGGTCGGAGGCGCCTTCGCGCCTGAAGTGCTCAAGGCGATGGCCGAGCTCAACGAACAACCGATCGTGTTCGCGCTCTCCAACCCGACCTCGAAGGCCGAATGCTCGGCCGAGGATGCCTACCGCTACACCGAGGGCCGCGCGCTGTTCGCCTGCGGCAGCCCCTATGACCCGGTGAAGCTGAGCGGCCGTACCTTCGTGCCTCGCCAGGGCAACAACTCCTACATCTTCCCCGGCGTCGGCCTCGGTGTCATCGCGAGCGGCTCGCGGCTGGTGACGGACGAGATGTTCATGGCCGCCGCCCATACGCTCGCCGATTGCGTCGGCAAGGAGGACCTGGATCAAGGCAGCCTCTATCCGGCGCTGCCCCGCATCCGCGAGGTCTCGGCCCGCATCGCCGCCGCTGTCGCAGACGTCGCCTATCAGCGTGGGCTGGCCGACGGCCCGGCGCCCAACGACGTGAAGGGCCTGGTCCAGTCGCAGATGTACCAGCCGCATTACTAACCTCGCTAAGCCCGAACGGCGTGGTTAGTGCGCTGATATTCCCACATCGTCATGGCCGGGCCTTGTCCCGGCCATCCACGCCTTGCCCCATGGCACGAAGAACGTGGATGCCCGGGACCCGGCTCCGCCAAGGCTTCGCCGGGCTACCGGTGTTGGGCCGGCGAAGCTTCGGCGAAGACGGCAAGCCCGGGCATGACCACCTCTCGAGCTCTCACGCTATTTGATCAGCCGGGTGGCCGGCCCGATCGCGATTAGGTCAGCACGGCGATACCATTTCAGGTGGAATCGCCGTTGTGCCGTATTGCCGTGGTTACCGAGTTCGGGCGCACCGCGCGCATCAATGGCACGCAGGGCACCGATCACGGTACCGGCACGGTCGCCTTCCTCATCGGCGGCGGGCTCGTCGGCGGCCGCGTGATTGTCGACTGGCCGGGACTGAAGCCGGCGCAACTCCTCGAGGATCGCGACCTCAAGCCGACCTCGGATCTGCGCGCGGTGCTGAAAGGCCTGCTCAGGGATCACCTGCGCGTCGGGGAGAAGGTGCTGGCTGATGCTGTCTTCCCGGGGCAGTGGCGACGTCAAGCCGATGGATGGCCTCGTCGGCTGACGGCACGGCCTTCGCAACCGGATCGGGTTCATGATGTGCATACTGACACAACGGGAACTCGACTTTCTCGCCAGCCTGAAGGGGGGGACGGCGAGGCGAACGAAGCTCAGCCAGAGGCGCGCCCGATCGTCTGGCGCGTCGCAGGCTGATTTTTCCAGAGTCTGTCCCGATTCAGGACACGCCACTGTGGTGGAATCGTCACAGCTGACGCGAAACGGCCGCGGCCTCCGGCCCGCTTTTGTTCCGACAAGGTTCTGCCCCGATTGCCCACCGAAACTCAGGGTTGTTCGGAGGGGCGTACCATGTCTCACATTACGCATACCGAAAGTGCCTGGATTTCCTTCGCAACCCTGAGCCGGTTGCTGCTTGCCATCATCGGTGCCGCTTCGCTCGCCGCGTGCGCGCAATCGCCGGTCGGCCGCCAGAGGGCCGATCTCGCCGCCACAAGCCGGCAGGCCGCCATGCAACGGCCCCACAGAGTAGCGCACCTGCACCCGCGGCCGAACAACCGTGTGCGTGTCGCTCATGGTGCCGGAGACGCAAAGCAAACCGCCGCACATGGCGTTGCCAGCTTCTACTCGGATACGGAGACCGCGAGCGGCGAGAAGTTCGACAAGAACGAATTGACCGCGGCCCATCCCACCCTGCCGTTCGGCACAAAGCTGCGGGTCACCGATGTCTCCTCTGGCCGCTTCGTGACCGTCAGGGTCAACGATCGCGGGCCCTATGTTCGTGGACGCGTCGTCGACATCTCTCCTTCCGCGGCCTCGGCGCTCGGCATGGTCGACAAGGGCGTCGCCAATGTCAGGCTCGACGTCGTGCAATAGCGCATAGTCCATGAACATTGAGGCGCCGCGCTTAACGGGCTGTTAGCCGCTCTGGCGCACGATGGTTGCCCAAACAGGTCGGGGCTCCAATTCGGGGGCCTTTCGGGAGGCGGCGCTTGAACACGATCCAGTATCTCGAAGATCAGGCCGCACGCGCCGAACGCCTCGCCAAACGGATCACGGATACGCTGACGATCGAAAAGCTTCTGACCTTCGCCGGCGAACGCCGCCGCGAGATTGAGATCATCGCCGGCAGGTACCGGCGCGCCTAATCACCAAAAAACCAAGCTCCGAAGTGCGCGCCGGTGCGGATGATGCGCTCAGGTGTGGCTGTCGACGAAATCGCTGAGATAGTCGGGCAGCGTTACACCGTCGATGTCGCAGCGCGTCCGGATTTCACCGGCGACATCGGTCGAAATGTCCTTCATCCAATGTTCGAGCGTGTTGAACGACATCACCTTGATGGGGTCGTTGAAGCAGCCGGCGACGAGTTCGCCGATCGTGGCTTCGAGGTCGCTGCGCTCGATGCGGATTTCAGTCGCGTCGTCGCGGCGGTCGATCACCACGAACAAGGTCTGATCCGCGCCATAAGGCACGATCGGGGAAGGGGCTCCGGCTTCAAGCATCGAAGGGACTCACGCCTTGGCTTCCGATCCCTGTTAACGGGAAGAACCGGAAGAAGGTTCCTGGCCTCGCGAAAAGCTTGCCGCGCGCCTGCAGCCGGAGCAACCACACGCAGTCAGAGAAACTCTCTCAGCCGCGATAGCTCGGTGACGTGCTCGGGCGAGAGGATATCCATGACCAGCGGCGGCTGCGCCGTCGTGTGGATCTCATAGAGATGCCGCGTCGCCGCCGGCTTCCCCATGAAAGCGGAGATGCACTCATCGAGAGTGCCTTCGCTCACCTGATAAGACTCTCTCTCCGGCCTGCGCTGGTTTGCAAGCGACGGCCATTTATGCAGGGCCGCGAGCGCACCAAAATTGACCTTTGAATCCGCAACTGACACATCCCTCATCGCCCTGCCTCACGCAAAAAATACTCCAGAAAATACTCCAGCACGCGGCTTTGCGTGCCGGTGCACAAAACGCGGCAGCCGGGAAAAGGTTCCCGGCTGCCTTGTTACGGTTAGCTCGCGGCCGCCGCGATCTTGTGCCCCGGGCTGGTTTGACCGTGGCTGTTCTCATCGCCGCGACTGACCTGCGGAGGAAGCCCGGCGAAGCCCCGCAAGGCCTCGGCCATCTTCACCCGTCCAGACACACCGGTGATGACCACGTCCACCATCGCAAATGACGAGTGGAAATGACCGCGCGCCTTGAGCTGCTCGACCGGGACCCCTGCAGCCGCCATCGCCTCGGCATAGGCGACGCCCTCATCGCGCAACGGATCGAACTCGCAGGTGACGACGAAGGCCGGCGGCAGACCCGCGACCTTGCCGCGTAGCGGCGAGACGCGCGGATCGGTGCGGTCGGCCGGCGAGCAGTAGAGGTCCCAAAACCAGTACATCAGTGAGCGCGTCAGGAAGTAGCCGGTCGCATTATCGTTGTAGGACGGACGATCGTAGGTGCAGTCGGTGACCGGACACACCAGAAGCTGGCCGGCGATCTCAGGCCCGCCGCGGTCACGCGCAAGCTGGCAGGTGACGGCGGCGATGTTGCCGCCGGCGCTCCAGCCCGCGACCAGCACCGGGCCAGGTTTGCCGCCGAGCTCGGCGAGGTGCTCGGCGATCCAGCGCGTCGCCGCGTAGCCATCTTCAGCCGCGGTCGGGAAGCGATGCTCGGGCGCATGGCGATAGCCGACGCTGACAAAGATCATGCCGGTCCGCCGCACCATGTCGCGGCAGAACGGTTCATCGGACTGCTCGTCGCCGAGCACCCAGCCGCCACCGTGGAAATAGACCACAACGGGATGCGGCCCGGGCGCTGCCGGCCGGTACACACGGTAAGGCAGAGGTCCGTCTGGACCGGGCAGGGTACCGTCGACGATATCGCCGATCGGCCGCCCCGCGGGCCGGCCCTTGTTGAACTCGTCGACGAAGGCGCGGGCGCCAAGCGCGCCCATCGACTCGATCGGCGGCAGATTCAGCGATGCAAGCAGGTTCAGCACCAGCCGCACATCCGGCTGCAGGCGCACCACCTCGCCATCGTTGCACTGGGCGGCGACATTTGGGCCGGTGAGCTTGAAGCCGAGCATGCCGCGACCGACGACCTCGTCGCAGATGCTGCGATAGGGACCGACGCCGCCGGTATAGGGCATCAGGCCCTGCACCTTGCCGGGCACATTGGCACCCGTGTACCAGGTGTTGGCGAGACGGTGCAGCGTCAGCATCGAACAGTCGGCCATGTGCTGGCCCCAGCCGGCCTGCGCCGTCTCGGTCGGCTCGATCGTGGTGAAGCCGGCGTCGCGCAACGCTTTGAGCCGGTCGACCACCCAGTTGACATGCTGCTCGATCGAGACCGCCATGTTCGACAGCACCGACGGGCTTCCGGGACCGGTAATCATGAAGAAGTTCGGGAAGCCCTCGACCGTGAGCCCGAGGTAGGTCTGCGGCCCGTGCGCCCAGACATCGGTGAGCGACTTGCCGCCGCGCCCGGTGATCGGATGCACGGCCCGGATCGCGCCGGTCATGGCGTCGAAGCCGGTCGCGAACACGATGACGTCGACGTCCACGCTACGCTTGCTTGTGGTGATGCCACTTGCGGTGATCGCCTTGATCGGCTCCTGGCGCAGATTGACCAGCGTGACGTTCGGCCGGTTGTAGGTGGCATAGTAGTTGGTGTCGAGGCAGGGGCGTTTTGCGCCGAAAGGATGGTCATGCGGCATCAGCGCCGCCGCCGTCTCCGGATTCTTCACGGCCGCCGAGATCTTCTCGCGGATGAGGTCGCAGATCAGCTTGTTGCCGTCGAAGTCGACGGCCTGGTCGGCCCAGAGCTGCGTGAGGATGTAGACGAGATCGCCCTTACCCCAAGCCTCTTCAAAGCGCGCGCGGCGCTCGGCGTCGCTCAATTGCCAGCTCACGGCCATCTGCTGCGGATATGGCACGCCGGCCATCGATTGCCGCGCCTGCTCGCGATAGGCCGCACGGTCGTCCTGGAAAAGGCCCATGCGATCGGACGGCGAGGGGCCGTTATGCGCAGGCAGCGCGAAATTCGGCGTGCGCTGGAACACGGTCAGATGTGCGGCCTGTTCGGCAATCAGCGGGATCGATTGAATGCCTGACGAGCCGGTGCCGATCACGGCGACGCGCTTGCCGGCGAGATTGACGCCGTCATGCGGCCAGCGGCCTGTGAAATACACCTCGCCCTTGAATTCCTTGACGCCATCGATCTCCGGCGGCTTCGGCGCGGAGAGACAGCCGGTCGCCATGATGTAGTGTCGGCAGGAGACGGGATCGCCATTGTCGGTGGTGAGTTGCCAGCGCTCAGTCGCCTCGTCCCACTTGGCTTCCGTGACCTTGGTGTTGAAGCGAATGTCGCGGCGCAGATCGTAGCGATCCGCGACGAAGCCGAGATAGCGCAGTATCTCGGGCTGGGTCGCGTATTTCTCCGACCAGGTCCAGGCCTTATCGAGTTCCGGATCGAACGTGTAGCTGTAATCGATGGTCTGGATATCGCAGCGGGCGCCGGGATAACGGTTCCAGTACCAGGTGCCACCGACATCGCCGGCCTCTTCGAGAGCGACTGTCGTGAGCCCGGCCTTGCGCAGGCGATGGAGAAGATAGAGACCGGCAAATCCGGCGCCGACGACGGCAACGTCGACTTGTTGGGCTTTTCCACTCGCCGCTTTGGACTCACGTGCGGCGACCATTGCGTCAGGCATGGCATTCCTCCCGTGTATTTTGTTATGCCGGCAGGCTATCGCCGCGGGTCCGGCTTGTCATCAGGACAAGTGCAATCTTCGGTAGTCGTTTGCGCCGACATCGTGGCGGCGCGAAGGTTGCGGGCCTACACCTATCGCGATGCACAATGGCCGTGATTTTCCGGGCTAATCAGGCTCGATCTGTCTGTGTATGCTGCGGTTCCGTGCCACGCGTTGCCAACCGGATGTCATGACAGAGTTGAGTGAGCGGACCAAAGCCAACATGGACGTCGTCCTTGAGGAGACGTGCCGGCAATTGCCTCACGGCGGCGATCACGACAGCCGCAGATTCATCGCCGAGCGCCTGATCGAAGCGGCGCAATCCGGTCACTCCACGCTGGGCGAACTCGGCATTGTCGCCCGCCGTGCGCTCGCGGAGATCGCCGGCAAGAACGGCTGCAAGAGCAGCTAACCGTCCGTCGCGGAGCTTGCTTCGCTGCGGGCCGCGGACGTAACCTGCAGGGAACCCTTCAGCGCATCGAGATCCCCCGAAGATGCGGTCCCTGCTTGCGCTTCTTGCCGCTTCCGCGTTCCTCGGTTGCGCCGATATGGCCGTAGCCCAGGCGGTTGGACAATTTCCATTTGCGCTGACGCGTGAAGGACAGATGCTCGGCGCCGTCGAAGGCGAGGTGGCCTCGTTCAGGGGACTCGCTTACGCAACGCCGCCGCTCGGCCCGCTGCGGTGGCGTCCACCACAGGCGACGCCCGAGAGTTCGGAGATGCGCACCGCTTACGATTACGCGGCGCCGTGCCTTCAACCGTCATTGCCCGGCGCGAGCGAGGATTGCCTCACGCTGAACGTATTCCGTCCCTTCGGCGTTGACGGCCCGCTGCCGGTGATGGTGTTCATCCATGGCGGAGCCTTCGTCAGCGGCACAGCGAATGATCCGTTGTTCGACGGCGCAAAGCTCGCACAGGCCGGCCTCATCGTGGTCAGCGTCAATTATCGTCTCGGCGCACTCGGCTGGCTCACCCATCCCACGCTGTCGGTAGGCAGCTCTGGCAATTACGGCCTGATGGACCAGATTGCAGCGCTGCATTGGGTGCACGACAACATCGCGGCCTTCGCCGGCGATCCGAACAACGTTACCTTGTTTGGCAGCGGTGCCGGCGCGACCTCAATCGCGCTCCTGATGCTGTGTACGCAGTCGCGCGATCTGTTTCAGAAAGCCATTCTGCAATCGGTGCCGGGCCGCGCGCGCCTGCGCCCGGCGCAGGATGCGGAAGCCGCAGGCCGGGACTTCGCGGCGGCACTCGGGCAGGAGACTGATTTGCGCACGGTCACACCGGCGCAACTGCTGGCCGCCGAAAAGCGAATGCTGGCAAAATCCCCGCACAGCTTCGCCCCGGCGATCGATGGAAGCCTGGTTACCGAAAGCGTCGCCGCGGGGTTCGCGGCGGGACATGAAAGTCGCGTTCCCCTCATCATCGGCTCGAATGTTGATGAGACGCGGTTTGACAGTGATCTCGACATCAAGGAGCAGCTAGCATCGTCAGGCGGCACACTCGATGAGCTACGCAAACTCTACCCCGGTCTCACCACATCGTCCGAACTTGCGGCGCGCTTCTACACCGACGAGGTCTTCTCCGAGCCGGCGAGGTTGCTGGCTCGCCTGCATGCCGCAAGCGGCGCGCCGACCTTTCGCTATCGCTTCGCCTATGTTCCGGAGGCGCAGCGCGCGAATCCCGACGGCGGTCACGGGCGCGAGTTGCAGTTCATCTTCGGCGCGGAAGGCGTGCCCGGTGCGGGCATGTTTTCACGGCGCGATCGCGAGGTCGCAAACCGGATGCGCGCTTACTGGATCAACTTCGCGAAGAGCGGCGATCCCAACGGTCCCGACCTGCCGCGCTGGGACGCGGCGGCGGGAGGCGATCGCCTTCTGCTGATCACCAACGATCGCATGGCGAGCGGAGACGACCCCTGGTCGGACCGTCTCGATCGCCTCGCGCGCTAGAGCAGGATGAGTTGGATCAGGCCGCAAGCTCGACGCGCGGCGCCGGGGTGAGGCGGTCTTCCTCCAGATAGTCCATCGCACCGTCCTTCTCGACGGCGTAGAACTGCTGGCCTTCCCTCGATCTGAAGGCGGCGCGGATGACGCCGCGGCGGCCCTTGTCACTGTTAACGACGTCCCCCAGCGCAAACTTCTTCATCTTCCGCCCTTGTCTTCTGGCCGACTCCTTCGGCCACGCCGGGGATTCTGGGCGGCAAATCGTTAACGACTTGCTAACCATACCGGTTTGCCTATGCTCGCCGCCGATCGCGCGGGCAGCTCGCACGCGCATGTTGCCAACGAGACGAGCCTTCGCCCATGACGCGATTTCCGACCTTCTTCCTGTCGCATGGCGGCGGCCCCTGGCCCTTCATGGAGGACAGGCGGGTGCAATATGCGAAGACCGCCGAGGAGTTCGGCCGGCTGCCGCAGCTTCTGCCGGCGAAGCCGAAGGCCGTGCTCGTCATCACCGGACATTGGGAAGCCGACGCCTTCACCGTGTCCACCTCGGCGCATCCGCCGATGGTGTACGACTATTACGGCTTCCCCGAGCATACCTATCACCTCAAATATCCGGCGCCGGGCAAGCCTGAGCTCGCCGCGGAGGTGAAGACGCTGCTCACGCGCGCAGGCCTCGATTGCCGCGAGGATGCCAACCAGGGATTCGATCACGGCACCTTCGTGCCGCTCGGCCTGATGTATCCGAACGCGGACATGCCGATCGTGCTGCTGTCGCTGAAGTCGACCTATGATGCAGCCGAGCACATCAGGGCCGGGCAGGCGATCGCCTCGCTCCGCGACGACGGCATCCTGATCATCGGCAGCGGCCTGACCTATCACAACATGCGCGGCTTCGGCCGGGCGGAGTCCAAGGCGGTCTCGTATGATTTCGAGGCCTATCTGAACGAGGCCATCAGCAATCCGGATGCGGCGCGCCGCAACGCGATGCTGGTGGACTGGGAGAACGCACCGAGCGCGCGCCTTGCCCATCCCCGCGAGGACCATCTGCTGCCGCTGATGGTGGCCGCCGGTGCCGCCGGCAGCGACGTCGGCCATCGCGTTTTCGTCGACGAGGTCGCGAGCGTTGCGATGGCGTCGTATGTGTTCGGCGGCTGATCTTCCTTGCCATCACGCGACCGGGCCAACGCAAAATCTCGAAAACAACCCCATGCAAAGTAGAAAAGCTTAGCAAAATTGCCCGGCCGGCTGCGCTGCTCAAGCGCTGTCCCGAGGACATTTGACACGTCGGGCAAAACAGCGGCAAAATTCCATCATGGCGCCGATTGACCCGCGATGCTGCACACCCTGGAACAAGGGCAAGCTGATCGGAGCCAAACCTCCGCTGCCGCCAAACCAATTCTGGTCGATCCGAACCCGGCGCCAGATCGAAAGACGGACCCGCGGCATGGGGAATTTGCGAGCTGCGCAGCTCTTGCTCGGCCACACCAAGATCGAAAGCACGGCGCGCTATCTCGGCATCGAGGTTGACGACGCGCCCGCGATTGCCGAACACGTTGATGTCTGAATTACCAGGGCAGAGCGGACATGCTCGGCCATCGGCCATCAGCCGCTTCGGGCCAGGAAGAGACATTCTGCCGGAGTCGCATAGCGCGCAAAGGCAATCGAGCTAATCCTGCCTTCTCGATCCAGCATCTGGCGAGGTCAGCCATGAGAATCAGGTGCGTTGTCATTCCGGCATTTGCCGCGCTCGCGCTAAGCTTGGGGACCATATGTGTTCAGGCACAGCAATTCCCGACTCCCTCAACTGCCGCCGAGGTCCCCGGGCCGCCGCCAGGCACTGCCATGACCAAGGCCTATGTACAGTCGATCGGGCGCATGGCCTACCTGTGGGGGTGGCCGTTGGTCAATGTGGCCAACCGCGCTGCGGCCATGGCCAAGGCGCCGGAACCGGGCTTGATGGGCGGTTCCGTGCCGGTTGCATTCAACGCAATCGCAGTGCTGTCTGATTACATCAGCCCGGACGAACACTTCGTCACCTGCCCGAACCAGGACGTGGTGTACGGCTTCGGCTACGCCGACCTCGACAAGAATCCCATTGTCTTCCAGGTGCCGGATTTCGGCGATCGCTTCTGGGTATATGCGCTCTATGACGCGCGTACCGACGAGTTCTCGAAGATCGGCAAGCCGTACGGCACCAAGCCGGGGTTCTATCTGATGGTCGGGCCGGGCTGGAAGGGCGAAACGCCCGCCGGCATCACGGCGGTGGTGCGCTCTTCCACTCCGGTGGTCACCATGGGTGCGCGCGCCTTCATGGACGACACTGCAGAGGATCGGAAGGCCATCCAGCCGGTGCTGAGCCAGATTGGTTTCTACCCCCTCTCGCAGTTCGACGGGAAAATGAAGACCACGGACTGGAGCAAGCTCCCGCACTTCCCGGCCGGTTCCCAAGGCAAAGGTGAGACCGAGTGGGTGAACCCGGACACATACTTCGACGAGTTGCCGGCGGTGATGAAGCAGGTGCCGCCGATGCCGGGCGAAGAAGCTCTCTACAAATGGATCGGCAGCGTGCTGGAGGCGGCCGACAAAGATCCGACGATCAAGCAAACGCTGAAAGAAACCGCCGTCGAGGCCGAGCGCGAGATGATCTCGCCGTTCTTCCAGTGGCGCTACAACGGCCGCCCTGCGGGCAACGGCTGGAACTCACCGGTGAACAATGCGCAGTGGGGGACCGACTACCTCAATCGGACGGCCACCGCAAAGTCGAACATGTACGACAACCGCCCAGATGAAACCAAGTACATCTACACGGACAACGACTACCAAGGCGAGCAGCTCGATGGCCGGAACAGTTATACGATCACCTTTTCCAAAGGTCAGGTGCCGCCGGTCCGAGGGTTCTGGTCAGTCACCCTGTACAACGATGTCCATCTGTTCCACCCGAACGCGCTGAAGCGCTATTCGCTGGGCACCAAGAACAAGACGCTCAAGTACAACTCTGACGGCTCGCTTACGCTGTATGTCGGCGCAACGTCCCCGGGCGGAGACAAGGAAAACAACTGGCTGCCGGCGCCGAACGGCACGTTCTCGCTCTACATCCGTGCCTACTGGGCGGACAAAGCCATCCTCGACGGCACGTGGCAACCGTCGGCCATCGTGAAGGGGACATAACAAACCGATCAAGCGCAGGGAGGACATCACCGTGAAAGCCTCGCGCACCCCAAGCCTCATCGGCGCCGCGCTCGTTGGCGTGCTGGCCATGAGCAGACTAGCAACACAAGCCCTCGCCCAAGAGACCTATTTCGATAACCTCGCCAACCTCCCGTTCGCCGAAGGCCGGCCCACAAAGCAGACCGCGCAGACGCTGCGCGACGAACTGCTGTTTCAGCGGGCGACGCAGACCTATCTCTGGGCGTTACCATTGATCAACACGCTCGGCATGCAGGTCGGGTCGGAAAGGACATTCGGCGCCGGCTACAACGTCTTGCCGATCTGGAAAAAGCGCCTCGACGCCAAGACCCTGGTGACGACTCCCAACTCCGACGTGCTCTATGCCATGAGCTACGTTGACTTGGGCGCGGATGGTCCGCTGGTAATGGAAGCGCCGCCCGGGCTGCAAGGCATCCTGCTCGACTACTGGCAGCGCCCCATCCCGGTCGATGGTGGCGGGTTCGCGGGTGATGTCGGCCTGGCTGGACCGGACGCTGGCAAGGGCGGAAAGTTTCTACTGTTGCCACCCGACTACAAGGGAACGGTGCCGGAAGGTCATTTCGTCTACCGCTCCGGGACAAACAACGTCTTCATCTTCCTGCGCGGGTTCTATGATGACCCGAACAATCTGACGCCGGCCGTCTCACACCTTGAACGGACCAGGATATATCCGCTGAATGGGGAGGCTTCCGCCAAGCCGATGAAATTCCCGGACGCCTCCGGTGTCCCGGTCAACATGCTGCCGATCAGCGACGACAGCGCCTTCGATCAACTCAAGCGTCTCGTGGACAGCGAGGGCGACAGCCTCGCTGGCCCCGATTGGCTCGGCATGCTGGCAGCGATCGGCATCGTCAGGGACCAGCCATTCACACCCGATGTGCATGCGCGGGAGGTGCTCGATCGAGCCGCGAAGACCGCGTACAAGATGAGCCGCGTCCTCGGCTTCGAAGAAGTCGTCGGCGGCATCTCCTACAAGATATATTCAGACCGTCACTGGGCCAATCCCTTCGCCAGTGGCACACCGTCAAAGCCATCAGGTGCGTTCAATACGTCCTGGATCAATACGGCGGGAGGGTATCTAGCCCTCGACTCCCGGATCAACTTCTTCACCAACTACTACTCGATCAGCCCCGGCATGTTGTCGATCACGCCGGGCAAGGGTGCCAATTACTTGATGGTCTTTACCGATAGCGAGGGCGCGCCCTTGTCGGGCGGCGGCAACTATCGTCTGAGCCTGCCCGCCAACGTCCCGGCTGCCATCTTCTGGTCGGTAACGCTCTACGAGGCTGAGAACTCCTCCGGTCTCGCGAACGGTCAGCCTTTCCCCTCGCTCGGCTCGCGCGACAAGCCGGCACAAAACGCTGACGGCAGCACGGATATCTACCTTTCCCCCCAAGCACCTGCGGGCAAGCAAGGCAACTGGCTCGCTACGGTGCCCGGCAGGGGGTATTTCGCCATCCTCAGGCTCTACGGCCCAACCGAAGCTGCCTTGAACAAGAGCTGGAAGCCTGGCGACATCGAAATGATGAAGTGACACTAACGGGTCGCGTAAGTCGCTTGGAAAAACGATGTCCGTTTGGGGGTCACAAGGCGAACTTTCGGTGACGGGGCCGCGTGTCGGCTTTTCCACTCAAAAGCAGACATCCCGGATTTACGAGTACACGCGCTAATCCGTCCTACGCCGCTTCAAGCTCACCCGTACTTCAGCTTCATGAACAGAATGCCGCCGGCGAGCAGCATGGTGACGGCGTTGGCGGCGACCAGCGGAGCGTCGCCGCTGAGCAGGCCGTAGACGAGCCAGAGCGCCAGGCCCAGCACCATGACCAGGAACATGCCGAGCGAGATGTCGCGGGCCGAGCGCGTCTTCCACACCTTGATGAACTGCGGCGCATAGGCAACGGTGGTGCAGGTTGCGGCGGCAAAGCCGAGCAGCTTGATCGCGAGGGGTTCCATGCCGGCTCTATAGCATGGATTCGATCCTGGTCGTGCCTGGAGCGTTTTCGAGCGAAGTGGATACCGGTTCGCGTAAAGAAAACGCGTCAAAATGAGAATCGAGAGCCGCGTTCCGATTCCATCGGAACGGGGCTCTAGGCCCGGCGGGATGCCACGAGGCTGCGGTAGAGCGCGGCGTAGTCGCCGGCGCGGTTGCGCCAGGAGACGTCGGTCGCAAGGCCGCTCAATTGCAGCCGGCGCCAGGTCAGCTTGTCGTGGAAGGCGATGTTGACCTTGCGCAGCGTGCCGGCGAGGGCATCCGCGGTCACGGGGCCGAACTTGAAGCCGGTGGCATCGCGGTCCGACGTGTCGGCCTCGCCGACATCGACGATGGTATCCTCGAGACCGCCGACGCGCGACACGATCGGCACGGCACCATAGCGCAGCGCGCAAAGCTGGGTCAGGCCGCATGGCTCGAACCGCGACGGCACGATCAGCGCGTCTGAGCCGGCCTGGATCAGATGCGCCAAAATCTCGTCGTAGCCGATCACGACCCCGATGCGGCCGGGATTTGCGCGCGCAACGGCCTGATATCGATCCTGGAGATCGCGGTCGCCGCTGCCGAGCAGCGCGAGCTGCATGCCTTCGCCCAAAATGGTCGGAATGGCCTCGAGCAGGAGATCGAGTCCCTTCTGCCAGGACAGGCGGCTGATGACGCCGAGCAACGGCGCTTCGTCCGAGGAATCGAGATTGAACTGCTTCTGAAGCACCGCCTTGTTCGCCGCCCGAAACGTAAGATCCTCCGCGCCGAAGCGGTAGGCGATGTGCGGATCTTCTTTCGGATTCCAGACCTCGATGTCGATGCCGTTGAGGATGCCGCTCAGCACGCCCGCGCGTTCGCGAAGCAAGCCGCCGAGCCCCATGCCGCCTTCGTCGCTCTGGATCTCATGCGCATAGGTCGGCGACACCGTCGTGATGCGATCGGCGAATTGCAGCCCGGCCTTCAGGAAGCTGATGCCGCCGAAATATTCGAGGCCGTGAACGTCGAAGGAGCTCCAGGGCAGGCCGATCGCACCGATCAGCTCGCGGTCGAACTTGCCCTGATAGGCCATGTTGTGAATGGTCATCACGGTGCCGGGCCGCGGACGATTGTCATAGTGCAGATAGGCCGGCGCGAGCCCCGCCTGCCAGTCATGGGCGTGCACGACATCGGGCACGAAGGCCGGAACGAGGCCGTGGCCGATGTCGGCGGCGACGCGCGACAGCGCTGCGAAGCGCATGCCATTGTCGGGCCAGTCGACGCCCTCGGCTGTCACGTAAGGGTTGCCCGGCCGGGCGTAGAGATGCGGCACGTCGAGCACGAAGAGGTCGAGCCCATCGTGGGAGCCGGCGAGCAGCCGGCCCGGTCCGCCGAAATAGTCCGGCCAGCGCCGGATTTCCTCTGCGCCCGAAACGAGCCGCACCACGTCGGGATAGCCCGGCATCAGCGTGCGCATCTCGACGCCATGTGCCTTCAGTGCGAGCGGCAGCGCGCCGACGACATCTGCGAGGCCGCCGGTCTTGACGATGGGATAGACTTCGGAGGCGACCGCGAGGACGCGAACAGGCATCATGTATTGAGCCTGTCGAGCATCGGCTGCGTGATGAGCGAAATGCCGGTCTCAGTGGTCCGGAAGCGCTGGGCATCGAGGCGCGGATCCTCGCCGACGACGAGGCCCTCGGGAATCTCGACGCCGCGGTCGATCACGACGTTCTTCAACCGCGCCCCGCGCCCGACACTCACATAAGGCATGATCACGGCGTTTTCGACATTGGCGTAGGAGTTGATGCGCACGCCGGTGAACAGCAGGGAGCGGCGCAGCGAGGCGCCGGAGATAATGCAGCCGCCCGAGACCAGCGAGCTCACTGCCTGGCCGCGCCGGCTCTCCTCGTCGTGGACGAATTTCGCGGGCGGCGTGATCTCCGCGTAGGACCAGATCGGCCAGGCGCGGTCGAACAGGTCGAGCTCCGGCACCACGTCGGTGAGGTCGATGTTGGCGGCCCAATAGGCGTCGACGGTACCGACGTCGCGCCAATAGGCGCCGCCGTTGCTGCCGGAGCGAACGCAGGAGGTCGAGAACTGGTGCGCGATCGCGCGGCCGTTTTTGACGATATAGGGAATGATGTCCTTGCCGAAATCGTGGTTCGAGTTTGGGTCCGCGGCGTCGCGCTTGAGTTCTTCGTAAAGGAATTTTGCATCGAACACATAGATGCCCATGCTGGCGAGCGAGACGTCCGGCTTGCCAGGCATCGGCGGCGGATCGGCGGGCTTTTCGAGGAACGACTGGATCCAGCCGTTCTCGTCGATATGCATGATGCCGAAGCCCGAGGATTCCGCGCGCGGCATTTCGAGGCAGCCGACCGTGACGTCGGCGCTACTCTCGACGTGCTGGCGCAGCATCACCTCGTAGTCCATCTTGTAAATGTGGTCGCCGGCGAGCACCACGATGAAGCGGGCGTTGTGGGACTCGATGATGTCGATGTTCTGGTAGACCGCATCCGCCGTGCCGACATACCACATGTTCTCGGAGACGCGCTGGCTGGCGGGGAGAATGTCGAAGCTCTCGTTGCGCTCGGGACGGAAGAAGTTCCAGCCCATCTGCAAATGCCGGATCAGGCTGTGAGCCTTGTACTGGGTGGCGACCGCGATACGGCGAATGCCGGAGTTCACCGCGTTCGAGAGGGCGAAATCGATGATGCGGGATTTGCCGCCGAAATAGACCGCGGGTTTGGCGCGCCGGTCGGTCAACTCCAGCAGCCGACTGCCGCGCCCGCCGGCCAGGACGAACGCCAGCGCCTGACGGGCGAGCGGCTCATTACCGACGGCACTCATGTCATCCTCCCACACTCTGGCGCATGCCCGACCTTCGCGAGACGGCTCTGGGCCGCGCACCATTGGAACCGATAGTAGCGGTACGAATGGTAAATCGGGAAGGTGGTTGTTGGTTGCGACCGCGCGGGAAGCTTAATGCTTTGCGGTGGTCTGTGGCCTTGAGGTGGCCTCGGGCTTCGTCGCACCGGTGTCATATCCGCACGGCGTGCCGGCGCCGGGCAAACCGCAATCCAGGCATGCGCGGCTCTCTTGTGCGTCGCACGCAAATTGGGGCTTTGACCTGGCGCAAGGATGTCCGATCATGCGCCCGCAATCCTCTTCCAGGTGAAAACGTCAGACAGGGAGGAGACCATGAGTATGTGGAAAATGGCAATTGCCTGTTCGCTGGTGGGCGCGGTGATGGCCGGTCAATTGGAGCAGGCCGCGGCGGCTCCGCTTCCAACCAATGTCGCGACCATGAAGGCCGCATCGGGCGATGATGTCACCCAAGTGCAATGGCGCGGCAGAGGCTGGGGCGGCGGTTGGGGATGGGGCCTCGGCGGCTTCGCGGCTGCTGCGATCATCGGCGGTGCTATCGCGAGCAGCGCACCCTATGGCTATTATGGCGGCGGCCCGTATTACGGCGGCTATGGATATCCGGGGCCGGGTTACGGCTATGGTTATGCGCCCGCCTATTACAGCTATGGGCCTGCCTACGCCTATCCGAGATACTATCGGCCTTATCGACCCTATTACGGCTATGGCTATGGCCGGCCGTACCAGGTCTATCAGCGCCCCTATTACGAATACGGCGGATATTGGTGAGCGCTCGCGACTTAGCTTTGAGCATGATCTTTTCGGAAAACCGCTGCGCACTTTGCGCTAACGCGGCCCTGCGGGTCCGGATCATGCTCTAGAGCGACAGCCACACGAGCAGGCTCATGCAGGCCAGATGCGCGAGCACGATCGCGGCGAGATGCAGTGGGCCGGCCTTGAGACGAAGCCCGCGCATCTTGCCGCCTCCGCCTAGTTCGATCCTGCGGCCGCGGCCGTGAAGCTGCGGTCCACGGCTTGGCTCACGTCGAGCTTCTTCGGCAGGATGCCGTAGCGCGTGGAGCGGTCGGACGCCTCCTGCACCTCCTTCACCACGTTCTCGTCGATCACGATCGGGCTGGTGCGCTGCGCGGTGTAGGCCGACAGCAGCACGTCTTCGGGCAGCTTGGTCAGCTCGGCCGTGCTCCTGGCGTACTCGCCGAGGTGATCCAGCGACCACAGCCGCGCCTTGTTCAGCCGCTGCACGAAGTCCTGCACCGCCGCGCGCTTGGTGGCGATGGCGTTGTCGGAGGCGACGATGAAGGTGATGGTCGGTGTCAGGCCTTCGCCGTCGGCGATCACGCGGGCCTTGTCCTTCAGCGTCGCGAACGAGACGTAGGGCTCCCATACCGCCCAGGCGTCGATCGAGCCCGCGACCAGCGCGATCTTGGCATCGACGGGACCGAGCGGCGCGAAGGTCGCATCCTCCAGCCTGATCTGCGCCTTCTCCAGCGTCGCGTCGATCAGGAACTGGCCCCAGCCGCCACGTGTGCCGGCGAGGCGTTTTCCCTTGAGGTCGGCCGCCGACTTGATCGGCGAATCCTGGCGCACGAGGATGGCCTGCGTCTTGGCATCCGACCTGGTGCCGCCGATCGCCTTGATCGGCGCGCCGGCGGCATAGACCGAGAGGAAGGAGAGGTCTCCGGTGTAGCCGACGTCGAGCGCGCCGGCGTTGAGCGCTTCGAGGATCGGCGCAGCCGCGGGAAATTCCGACCACTCGATCTTGTAGGGCAGGTCTTTCGCGTAGCCGGAGATTTCGAGCAGCGAGCGGTTGCCGCCTTTCTGGTCGCCGACGCGCAGCACGGCCGTTTCCGCCGCGAATGATGCGGCCGTCGTCGACAACGTGATGACGGCGGCGAACAGCGATAGCGCGAGCCGACGCGTGATGGGATGGTCGTGGGAATTGATGCTCATGTGGCCTGTCTTGTTGCTTTGCTCACGACGCGTGAGCGAACGATGCAGCGAGACAATCAAGTCTATGACCGCGCAATACGCAGTCAATGAAATGGCCATCCGTATTGCGCATGCATCAAGCAAGGACGTTTCATTGAAACGTCTCGCGTGAGAAGGCAGCGTGCGCGCGCTGGAAAGATGCATGAATTCGCGGATGCGATTGCAGGGCTGTAGTCGCGTCTCCCGTGTCCCGGACGCGGTGCAGCGTGCAACGCTGCTCCGCAGAGCCGGGACCCATGCCGCGCAGACTGTTCGCGACAAATGGGCCTCGGCCCATATGCCGCTGTCATTCCGGGGCGCGACGAAGTCGTGAACCCGGAATCCATTCATCCGCAGACACTGCGGCCCGATGGATTCCGGGTTCGCCCTTCGGGCGCCCCGGAATGACGACAGAGCAGCCAGAAACGGCACGAACTCCTCAAGCGCTCGTGAGGAGAGGAGAACGCCTTCCAATCCGGTCGTCATTTCCGAAACGATCCTTCTGCATTTCCTGCGTTCGACAACAATCGCATTGCTATTTGCATCTCCTCCCTTGCAGCGCGCTGCATCCCGTCAGAAATCACACAGACGATCACATCGGGGGACCGGCCATGGGCCTGCAAGAAACAAAAATCGAATCGCTTCCCTTCGTCACTGCCGAACTCAACTACCTCGCGCCGGTTTCGGGCAAGCCCCGCACCTACGCCTTCGATCCGCCGCCGGGCGAGCCCAAGAGCACGTCGCTGCCGGAGCCGCACCAGGTCCCGATCTTCGATGCGCGCCTGATTGCTCAAAACGTCACGCTCGATCGCGAGGGCTTTGCGCTGGTCCGCCATCCGACGCAGGTGAAGGATTTCTACAACGACGAGGAGGTGAGGGCGGTCTACTATCCCGCAGTCGAAGCGTTCCTGCGCGCGACGCTGAAGGCCGACCGCGTCTTCATCTTCGACCATACTGTACGCAAGCGTGTCGAAGGTGCTGCGGATATCCGCGGTGGCGGGCCGCGTCAGCCGGCAACGCGCGTCCATGTGGACCAGACCGCCGCCTCCGGCGCAAACCGGGTGCGTGAGCACCTGCCTGCTGAAGCCGACGAGCTGCTCAGGGGGGCGTGTGCAGGTAATCAATCTGTGGCGGCCGATCCGCGGCCCGCTCCGCGATTCACCGCTGGCGATGGTTGACGGCACGACGGTAGCGGCTGATGATCTCGTTGCCTCCGACCTGATCTATCCCAACCGCCGCGGCGAGACCTATTCGGTGAAATACAATCCGAACCACCGCTGGTTCTATTTCCCGGAGATGACGCCGGACGAAGCGTTGCTGCTCAAGTGCTATGATTCCGCAACCGACGGCCGCACGCGCTTCGGGCCGCACACGGCTTTCGTCGATCCGACTACGCCGGCCGACGCAGTCCCGCGCGAGAGCATCGAAGTCCGGACCCTCGTCTTTCACAAACAGTAACAATCTTTGATGGAACTGCCGGGCGCCACCCGGCAGTTCCGGGAACTTATCGAAACAAGCCGACGTTGCAGCGCCGGGTGGGGCCAACCCGGAGCGATGCCGTGCGCGCGCAAACGACGTTATTGCTTTGCCTGTTCACTTTTTCGCTTTCAGCTCTTTCTGTTGCACATGCCGAGAGCGGGCTTGCCTCCTACTACGGGTACGGAAAAGCCGGCAGGAGCAGCGAGTTGACTTGCGCGCACCGCACGCGCCCATTCGGCAGCGTGCTCAGCGTGTCCTATAGCGGCCGCACCATCCAGTGCCGCGTCAACGATCGCGGCCCCTTCATTCGCGGCCGTATCGTCGACCTCTCGGTGCCGGCCGCCCGTGCGCTCGGCATGATGAGCGCCGGCGTGGTGCGGGTCTCGGTGCAATAGGCCTGACAGCGCGCTATAGTGCCCCCAAAGCAAGGGTGAGGGGGCGCTATGGCGCGGATCAGGGTGGGACTTGTGGGCTGCGGCTTCGTGTCGGAGCTGCATATGTATGCGTTCCGGCGCGTCTATGGCGTAGATGTCGAGGTTGCCGCCGTGGCCGCCCGCGGCGACCATGTCGTTGATTTCGCCGGTCGTCACCGGATCCCACGCGCCTATCGGAGCTTTGCCGAACTGATCGCGGACCGCGAGCTCGATGTCGTCGACATCTGCACGCCGCCCAATCTCCATGCCGAGATGATTGTAGCCAGCATGCAGGCCGGCAAGCATGTCATCTGCGAAAAGCCGTTCGCCGGCTATTTCGGCCGCGAGGGCGATAGGCAGCCGATCGGCAGGCATGTACCGAAGGCGCTGATGTATGAGCGCGTGCTGGAGGAGATGGACCAGACCCGTGCCGCGATCGAGCGCACCGGAAAACTCTTCATGTATGCCGAGGACTGGATCTACGCGCCTGCGGTAACCAAGATGGCTGAGATCATCAAGGCGACCAAGGACAAGATCCTGTTCATGAAGGGCGAGGAGAGTCATTCCGGCTCACACGCGGCGCATGCCGCGCAATGGGCGATGACCGGCGGCGGCTCGTTGATCCGCATGGGCTGTCATCCACTCTCGGCTGTGCTCTATCTCAAGCAGGTCGAGGCGAAAGCGCGTGGCGAGACCATCCGCGTCGCCAGCGTCACCGGCGATGTCGGCAACGTCACAGCCAGCCTCAAGCCGGAGGAGCGCACCTACATCAAGGCCAACCCTGTTGATGTCGAGGACTGGGGCACGCTCACCGCCACGTTCTCCGACGGCACCAAGGCCACCGTGTTCTCCGGAGACATGATCATGGGCGGTGTGCGCAACCTGATCGAGACCTACACGAGCGGCGGCTCCCTGTTCGCCAACATCACGCCGAACACGCATCTGATGAGCTACCAGACCAGCGAAGAGAAGCTCGCCTCTGTTTACATCACTGAAAAGGTCGATCGTAAAACCGGCTGGCAATATGTCTGCCTCGAGGAGGAATGGACGCGCGGCTATCTGCAGGAGATTCAGGATTTCATGGAATGCGCCGCGAGCGGACGACAGCCGCTGTCAGATCTTGCGCTGGCGTACGAGACGATCAAGGTGAATTACGCCGGCTATTGGGCGGCGGAGGAGGGGCGGCGGGTGGTGCTGTAGGACGCCGCCACGCGCTTGCTGACTGGCGATGCCGCCACTTACCAGGCCCCGATAGCCATCAAAACAACAATGGTCATACACGAGACGCAGGCAATCGACGCAGTATAGAATTCGGGTGTGTTCAATGTTGCCTCCTGAGTTAATGTCCTTTCCTGATTTCTGTTGCCGCGAGGGTGGCTCCTATTTCGGGGCGCGCTTCGATTCGATTTCGTCTTGAGTGTCCTTCCCGCCAACGCTATTCGGATCAGCAGGATCGTAATCCGCCTGAAAGAGTTCGGGATGCTTACCCGTGAGCAGAAGCTGTTTGCGCATTTCTGCAAGGCGGGCGCGGCAATATTCGCGATAGAGCAAGTCAAATATGGCGGGCATCCTCACCCCCATCGTTGAAAATCACGATCTGAAATTTCAAGGTCCCTGCTCGAAGGCTCTTCATTGAGAGCCTTGGGCTCCTCTATGGGAGCCTGTCGGCAGACTGCGCCAAAGCTCAAACGCGATTGGCTGACTGGCCTGTATGTACAAAGAAAACGGAACAGGCAAAATTACCTAGATCACACTTGTAGCGGTTTTCTGTTTCAGTAAAACTTCGTCGAACAACCTGAGCGCGCTGCCGTGTGGTCAAAAATCCAACTACAAAGCGAAACAACTTACTTCTGGATGCAAGTACAATCGCCTGCAACGCCGCCAGCGCGATTAGGGGTGTTGTAGAGCGTGGTGCCGCGCTGAGTGCCAAATGCACGCTGTGGCGCAGGCGGCCTCCGGCCGCCGTTCTCAGGAACGACGATGGTTTGCATCGGCTATGGCGACGGATGAGCAGGCTGTCTCCGCGAGCGGATATCGAGAACAGTACTTGCGGAGACAACCCTTCACTCGTCTCGCCGATTTGCGGCGAGCCACCCTCTCCCCACAGCAGAAGGCAAGCTGCCAGCGTGCTTAGCCGTCAATCTATGTCCCGTAAGTCGATCCCTTCGGCAGCGGGAACACCGGGTCCTGCGTGCGAATGTTCGTCGGCCACACCACCGAGATGTGCTCGCCGGCGTTCTGCATCACGACCGGGGTCGAGCGCTCGTTCTGGCCCGAGAGCGGCGTGCCCGGTGGGAAGAATTTCACGCCGTAGCCCTGGATGGTGCCGCCGGCCGGGATGTCGACATCGAGCGCCGCTTTCCGAATAGCCTCGGGTTCGAAGCTGCCGTACTTTTCCTTGGCGACTGGCAGCACATTGTTGAGCAGCACCCAGGTCTGGTTGAAGCCCATCGAGCAGTGCGGCGGCACGTCGGTGGCGCCGGTCTTGGCCTGGTAGCGGGCGACCATGGTCTTGATGAGATCGCCGATGCCCGGTGCGAGCTTTGCCGGGTCCAGCAGCTGCGCCGGCACCGGATCGATGTTGCAGAAATTGTCGATGTCGGCGCCGAAGGTCGCGCGCAGCTTGTCGAGCTGGCTATAGCCGGCCCCCGCGCCGAACAGCATCTTGAAGCGCAAGCCGCTTTCTCGCGCCTGGCGCAGGAACAGGGTGATGTCGGGGTTGTAGCCGGCATGCGAGATCACGTCGGCCTTGGCACGCTTGATTTTTGTGACCAGCACCGACAGATCCGGGGCCGAGGCCGAATAGCCCTCCTTCAGCACGACCTGAAGCCCGGCCTCCTTGGCATAGGCCTCGTCCGCAGCGGCGACACCGACGCCGTAAGGACCGTCCTCGTGGATCAGCGCGATCTTGACGTCCTTCGGATCCATGCCGAGCTTCGCCTTGGCGTGCTCGCTCAAGAAGCCGGCAAAGGCCTGGCCATACTGATCCGAGTGGATCTGCGCGCGAAACACGTATTGCAGGTTCTTGTCCTTGAACACGGCGGTGGAGACGGCAGTCGTGATCCAGAGGATCTTCTTCTGCTGCTCGACCTTCGCCGCCATCGGCACCGCGTGCGCGCTGGAATAAACGCCGTTGATGATGTCGATCTTTTCCTGGCTGATCAGCCGTTCGGCCTCGTTGATCGCCACATCGGCCTTGCTCTGGGAGTCGGCGGCAACAGGCACGATCCTGGTCTTGCCACTGACGCCGCCCTTCTCGTTGACGAGATCGATGGCGATCTGCGCGCCGACCGAGGAGGCAACCGAGCCGCCGGCGGCAAAGGGACCGGTGAGGTCGTAGATCACGCCGATGCGCAATGTCTCGGCTTGCGCCTGGGCCCGTGTCCAATCGAGGCTGAGTGCGGCGGCGGCAGCCGCCGAAGTCTTCAGCAGCTGCCTGCGTGAAGTCGGCATCCTATCCTCCCTCAAAACCGTCGTGTGATTGGTCTTGTTATTCCTTTTGCGAAGTATGGGGAGCGGGAAAGCGGAAAGTCAACATCGCCCAAGGTCGATACGCGCCGGCCGCGGCCCTACGCATCTGCGAGAGACAAAGAGAAAGCCCACCGCTCCTTGCGGAGCGATGGGCTTGATGCCGGCGTGAGCCGATTACTGCGACAGCTTCACAAAGTTCGGAAACTTCATCTTGCCTTCGGCGATCTTCTCGGGCCAGACCACGATCTGCTTACTGTCCTGCCACTGGAAGACGAGGCCGGTCACGGCGCCGGGCCCGGACTTGAGGCCGTGGGTGAACTCGTCGTCCTTGCCGTAGAACTTGATCTGGCCGATCGTGCCCTCGAAGTCGGTCTTCTCCAGTTCAGTGACCATCTTGTCGGGATCGGTCGAGCCTGCGCGCTTGATCGCTTCGGAGATGATGTAGACCTCGTCATAGGCGGTGTAGCCGGTGTAGGCCGGCGGCGTGCCGAACTTGGCCTTGAAAGCGGCCGCGAACGGCTTCGTCTTCGAGGTCACGGCGACATCGGGGGTCGCAACCGCCAGCGAGGGCACGCCGTCGGCGGCACCGTTGGTGTCCTTCCAGAAGGTCGGGCTCAGCGCCTGCGCGCTGATGCCGAACATCGGGATCGGAACCTGCTGGTTCTTCCACTGCACCGTCGGCTGCACGCCGACATGCGAGATGCCGGTCACGATCACGTCCGGCTTCTTGCTCTCGATGTTGTTGAAGATCGGCGTGAAGTCGGTGGTGTCGGGCGAGAAGCGCACGTGCTCGACGACCTTCAGGCCGGCCTTGGGCAGACAGGCCTCGTAGCCGACGTCGAGCGGCTTGGTCCAGGCCGCGTCCTCGCTCATGATCGCGACCGTCTTGAACTTGAGCTTGTCGACGAGAAGATCCTTGGCGGCGTCGCAGACGAGCTGCGCTTGCGCGGCCGAGGTCAGATAGCCGTGGAAGGTGTACTTGTTCTTCTCATAGTCGTTGTGAATGGCCTTAGTGATCTCGTTAGAGGCGGCGCCGGGCGTGATCAGCGGCATTTTCAGCCGTGCGGCCCAGGGCTCGAGCGCCAGCACGACCTCGCTGATGTAGCTCGCGATCACGGCGGAGACCTTGTCCTCGCTCACCGCGCGCTGGAAGGCGCGCACGGAATCCGCGGACGAGCTTTTGTTGTCATAGGTGACGATCTCGATCTTGCGGCCGAGCACGCCGCCCTTGGCGTTGATCTCATCGGCGGCGATCTGCGCGCCGCCCGGGGTCGCGGCACCTGCGATCGACTGCACCTCGGCGATGACTCCGATCTTGATCGGATCGTTCGACTGCGCGTAGGCGGGCGCGGCGAGGCACAGCGCCAGCGCGGAGGCGAGGAAGCTGCTGCCGAGAATCGTCGATGATCGCATGGTCGTTTCCCTTTGCTTGTTTTGTTGTTGATACGCGAGGACTAGAGAAAGTCGGCGCCGGCTTCCGCGGCGAAGCGGCCCGGGTCGCCTTCCCAGACGATCCGGGCATGCTCGAGTACGTAGACGCGGTCGGCATGAGGCAGCGCGAAGGTCACGTTCTGCTCGCCGAGCAGCACCGTGATCGAGGTCGTCTGTCGCAGCTTCCCCAGCGCCTTGGACAATTGTTCGAGGATGACGGGGGCGAGGCCCAGCGTCGGCTCGTCGAGGATCAGGATCTGCGGCTGCATCATCAGCGCGCGGCCGATTGCGAGCATCTGCTGCTCGCCGCCCGACAGGGTCTGCGCCAGTTGGCCCTGGCGTTCCTTGAGGATCGGGAACAACTCGAACAGCCAGGCAAGCTGCGCGGCGCGCTTCTCGTCGGCGAGGTGCTGGCCGCCGAGATCGAGGTTTTCGCGCACCGACATCTCGCCGAACAGCTCGCGCGATTCCGGGCACTGCACGAGACCGCTGCGCGCGATCTTCGCCGGGCTCGTGCCGCGCAGTCTGCCGCCGCCGCGCACGATCTCGCCGGTATAAGGCAGGAAGCCCGAGATCGTGTTGAACAGCGTGGTCTTGCCGGCGCCGTTGAGGCCTACGATGGAGACGAACTCGCCCTCGTGGACGTGGATCGAGACGTTCTCCAGCGCCTGGGCCTTGCCATAAAACACGCTGACATTCTCGACCTGGAGCAGCGGCACCTTGTCCTTGAAGCTGGTCTCGGGTCGCGCATGAGTCTCGATCGCGCCGCCGAGATAGACCCGGCGCACGGTCTCGTTCTTCATGACGTCGTCAGCCTTGCCGGTGACGATCTCCTCGCCGAGATACATCGCGAGCACGCGATCAACCAGCGCCGCGACGCTCTTGACGTTGTGGTCGACCAGCATGACGGCGCGGCCCTCGTCGCGAAAACTGCGGATCAGGTCGGAGAAAACATCGACCTCCGCTCGCGTGAGCCCGGCGAAGGGCTCGTCCACCAGCACGACCTTCGGATCGCGCGCGATCGCTTTCGCAAGCTCGAGCCGGCGCAGATCGGCGAAGGGCAGCGTCGGCGGGCGGCGGTTCATCACGGCACCGAGCCCGACGCGATCGGCAATCCACTTGGCGCGCTCGACCAGCGCCTTGTCCGGGAACAGCATGAACAGGCTGTCCGGCAGCAGCGCGACCATGATGTTTTCCAGCACGGTCTGCCGGTTGAGCGGCCGCGAGTGCTGGAACACCATGCCAAAGCCCTTTCGCGCGATCTTGTGCGCGGGAAGACCGGCGACGTTCTCGCCCTCGAAGACCACTTCGCCTGCGGTCGGGCGCTCGATGCCCATCACGCTCTTCATTGCGGTCGACTTGCCCGAACCGTTCGGCCCGATCAGACCGAAGATCTCGCCGCTATTGACCTCGAAGCCGAGGTTCTTGACGGCGGTCAAGCCGCCGAAGCGTTTTGTCAGGCCGCGGACCTCGAGCACGGGGCGATTTGAAAGCCTCTGGTCCATTACGAGCGAGCCTCGCGCGAGAGGGCCGCTCCGAGGAAGCCGCCGGGGAAGAACAGCACGACGAGGAGGGCGACCGCCGAGACGATGAAGGTCGCGAGCTCGCCGGTCGGCCTTAAGAACTCGCCAGCCACGATCAGGAAGATCGCGCCCAGCGCAGCGCCAAGCACGGTACGTCGGCCGCCGAGCACGGCCGAGACGATGACGTTCACGCCGACGGCGACGTCGACGACGGTGCCGACCGAGGCGGTGCCGAAGTAGAATACCAGCAGCCCGCCTGATAGCCCGGAGAAGAACGCGCTGACGACGAAGGCGGCGAGCTTGTGCTTGACGATATTGAAGCCGAGCGCGCCGGCCTGCACCGGATCCTGGCCGCTCGCCTGCAGCACGAGGCCAATCGGCGATTGCGACAGGCCGTAGAGGATGGCTGCCGAAATCGTCATGAAGCCGAGCGCGATCCAGTAGTTGGCGCCGGCGTTGATGGTGATGACGTCGGGGATGGTGAGGCCGATCTCGCCGCCGGTGAGATCGGCGAACACCACGATGAAATTCTGCAGCATCAGGACCGCGACCAGCGTCGTCAGGCCGAAATACGGCCCGCGTACCCGCAGTGCCGGCAGCGCCAGCACGAGCCCGGCGATGACCGAGGCGAGAGCGCCGAGCAGGATGCAGAGATAGACCGACCAGCCGAACTGGTTGTTGAGGATGCCGGCGGTGTAGGCGCCGACGCCGATCAGGAAGGTCGGGCCGAAATTCACTTCGCCCGCGAAGCCGAACAAGAGGTCCCAGGCCATTGCGAACACGCCGAAATAGAACGCGACGGTCAGGAGGCCGAGCACATAGCCGGAGACGTAGAGCGGCAGCGTCGCCGCGATGATGACGAGCGCCAGCGAGACGAAGAACAGGCGCGAGGTGAAGAAGGTGGACATCTCAGCGCCTCCCCAGAAGGCCCTGGGGCCGGATGTACATCACGAACACGAGCAGCAGCAGCGCCGGGATCGTGCGGTAGGCCGGCGAGACCAGGTAGGCCGTGAGGGTTTCGAGATAGCCGACCACGAAGGCCGCGATCAGCGAGCCGGAGACACTACCGAGCCCGCCGAGCACGACGATCGAGAAGGCACTCGCGGTCAGTGGGCCGACGCTGTAGGAGCTGACCCCCAGGAACATTCCGAGCAGCACGCCGGCGATGCCGGCGAGGATGCCATAGATCGCCCACACCACGATGTAGATGTTGGTGAGCTCGAGTCCCAGCAGGGTGACGCCGCGCGGGTTCATCGAGGCCGCCAGCACGGCCTTGCCGGTGCGGGTGCGGTTCACCAGTAGCCAGAGCAGTGCAATCACGAGGCAGCATACGATGGCGGTGAAGATCTCGTTCTTCGGCGTGCGGACGCCGAGGATCTCGACCACGCCCTCGACGATCGGCAACACCGTCTTGGCGTTGTTGGTGAAGAAATAGGCGATCAGCTCCTGGATCATGATACCCCAGAGCAGCGTGCCGGTGAGGACGAAGATCTCCTTCTCCTCATTGGGGATGCGTCGCGAATCCTGGATCGGTTTCACGACCGCGAAATAGGTGGCGAAGGCGGTGAGGAGGGCGACGGCGACCCCGATCAGCGCGCCGGCATAGGTGCCGACACCGAGGATGCTGGCGGCGGCCCAGGCCGCCACCGCTGCCGCCACCATGATGGCACCGTGGGAGAGATTGAGCACGCCGGAGACGCCGAAGATCAGAGTGAAGCCGGTGGCACCGAGAGCGTAGAGAGCGCTGATGGCAAAGCCATCGATCAGAATCTGGAAAGCTCGCATCTATGATTGGCCGGGTGGCAGCCACGCTGCCGCTTTGAGGAAAGGTGCTGCGGGGAGCCGCATGTGGTAGCTCCCGGGAGGTGGTCCCGGGAGCTGTTCCGGCTAGTTGCTGAGCTTGATGAAGCTCGGGAACTTGACGTCGACCTTCGCGACGTCCTTGGGCCAGACTGCGATCTGCTTGCCGTCCTGCCATTGCAGCATCAGCCCGGTGATCAGACCCTTGCCGTATTTGATCGAGTGGGTGAACGGATCATCCTTGCCGTAGAACTGGACGCGGCCGATCGTGCCTTCCCAGTCGGTCTTCTCGAGCGCATCGACCAGCTTGTCGGCGTCGGTCGAGCCGGCCCGCTTCACCGCGTCGGCGATGTAGTAGACCTCGTCATAGGCGGTGTAGCCGGCATAGGACGGGAAGTTGCCGTACTTCTTCTTGAAGTTCTCGGCGAACGGCACCGACTTCGGCGTCACCGCGACGCCGGGTCCGGAGACGCCCTGGTAGAGCACGCCTTCGGCGGCCTGGTTGGTGTCCTTGCCGAAGGTCTCGTTGGTCGCCTGCGAGGAGATGCCGAACATCGGGATCGGCACCTGCTGGTTCTTCCATTGCACGGTCGGCTGCACGCCGACATGGGAGATGCCGGTGATGATCACGTCGGGCTTGGCCCCCTCGATCTTGTTGAAGATCGGCGTGAAGTCGGTCGTATCAGGCGAGAAGCGGATATGGTCGAGCACCTTCAGCCCGATCTTGGGCAGGCATTCCTCGTAGCCAACGTCGAGCGGCTTGGTCCAGGCGGCGTCCTCGCTCATGATGACCGCCGACTTCATGTGCATCCTGTCGACGAGCAGGTCCTTGGCGGCGTCGCAGACCGAGAGCGCCAGCGCGGCCGACGTCAGATAGCCGTGGAAAGTGTACTTGTTCTTCTCGTAGTCGGCGTGAACGCTCTTGCTGATCTCGTTGGAGGCTGCACCCGGCGTGACGAACGGTGTCTTCAGCCGCGAGGCCCAGGGCTCCAGTGCCAGCACCACTTCGCTGATATAGCTGGCGATGACCGCGTTGACCTTGTCCTCGTTCACCGCGCGCTGGAACGCGCGAACCGAATCCGCCGAGGAGGAGTGATTGTCGTAGCCGATGATCTCGATCTTGCGGCCGTCGACGCCGCCCTTGGCGTTGATCTCGTCGGCGGCGAGCTGTGCCGCCTGCGGAATGGAAGCGCCGGCGATTGCCTGCGCTTCAGCGATCACGCCGATTCGAATCGGATCGGCGGCAAGTGCCGCGCCTGACGCTGCCATCACCGCGCCCGTGGCGGCCGCACCAAGCGCTATTCGCAGTGCACCAGAGAGTGCCTTATTCATGTTGTTCTCTCCCTTGAACCAAGCTTCTTTTGAGCTATTGGGGCGCGACTATAACGGCGACGGCATTCTCGGCAAGTGAAACCGCGTTCAGGATTGTGAGAGCCGGACTAAAGTCTACCGCTGCGTAAATAGCGGGCAGAGGTGCTGGACCGGTTTCGCGCGCAGGCATGCAAATCTGGTCGGCGGGCATGCGTGGGTATCGCAAGCACATAATGACACGATCGATGAACAGCGATGTCGTCGAATAGTTTCAATGCGCTTGCAGCAGCGATGGATCGAGCGGCTCGAGCCGGGCGGGATCGAATGGCGAGAGGTCCACGTCGCGCGCTGCGCCCTCGGCGATCAGTTGCGCCAGCGCCTCGCCCGTCGCGGGCGCGTTGAGGATGCCCCAGACATTGTGTCCGGTTGCAACATAGAGGCCGTCACTCCGCGGCACCCGGCCGATCAGCGGCAGGCCGTCTTGTGTCACCGGACGGAAGCAGGCCTGCTGCGCGATGATCTTCTCGGGACGGAACAGCGGCGACAGCCGCTCGGACATGGCTTGCAGGCGCGCGATCGCGCCGGTGTCCGGTGTCACGGCCGCAGGGTCGATCGGCAGCGGCGCGATGTCGGAGAGTGCCGTGATGTGCGTGCTGCCGTCCGCTCGCGGGAAAACTTCGATCGACACGGCGCCGTCGTCGCCCTCATACTCCAGGAACAACGCATCGGCTGGTACATTGGTGCCGGTCTCGTACACGATGCTTGGGCTGCGCTGGCCATAGACAGCGGGCAGGGTCATCCATTGCGCGGCGAGCAGCGACCAAGGTCCCATCGCGATCACGACGGCGTCAGCCTCGATGACGTTGCCGTCGATCTCGACGCCTTTCGTGGTCGTGCCATCCGCATCGCGTACGATGCTGGTGACGCGGCCAACGCGAAGCTCGGCGCCTTGCGCGAGTGCAGCGTTCATCACGGCCGAAGTGAATTTGCGGGGATGAACGATCGCAGTCGTCTCCGTCGTACCGATGCGCTGCGCGACGACGACGCCGTTGGCAAGCCAGCCGAGCGCGCATGGCGCGTCCCGGCGCGGATCGCCATCGGAGGCAACGAAACCGCTATAAGCCGTCATCGGGCGATAGCCCCAATCGCCTGCGATCTGCCCGGACAGTTGCGCGTGAAGCGCAAAACTGCGCCGCGCCAGCGCATCGAGCGGCGTGCCGGCGCACCAGTCGCGCGCCAGGAAGCCGCCGGCCTTGCCGGAGGCGGCAGCCGCCACCTCGGTCCGTTCGACCACGACGACATCGACGCCGTGGCGGCGGAGGAAATAAGCGGTGCAGGCGCCGATCACGCCTCCGCCACAGATGATGACGCGCATGGGGCTTCCCTGGAATTCTTTTTGCGCATCGAGAGAGCTATCCAAACAATTCGGCGTCGGCGAGGCATGCCGGCGCCGCGTCGCAGGCTTGCCCCGTCTCAGCCTTCGCGCGGCACGATGCGCGCAGCAGCGCCACACTTTTGATACAATTGCCGCCGCGATCATCCGGATCGCGTACCGGACTGCATCATGTATCTTGGCATCGATCTCGGCACCTCGGCGGTGAAGACCGCGCTTGTCGACGACACGCAGCGCGTGGTCGCCAACCGCAGCCATCCCATCGAGACGCTCTCGCCGCATTCAGGCCATTCCGAGCAGGATCCCCGGCAATGGATCGAGGCAGCCTTTGCGACACCGGATGCCCTCAAGGCGGATCATCCGCGCGAGCTTGCCGCGGTCGAGGGCATCGGTTTGTCCGGTCAGATGCACGGCGCCACGCTGCTCGATGCCGACCACAAGCCGCTGCGGCCCTGCATTATCTGGAACGACGGCCGCGCCGTCGCCGAATGTCGTTTGCTGGAAGAGCGCTGGCCCGGGCTGCGGAGCGCGACGGGCAACAAGGCGATGCCGGGCTTCACCGCGCCAAAACTGCTTTGGATCGCGGCGCACGAACCAGAGATTTTTGCCGCGACGAAGCTCGTCCTGCAGCCAAAGGCTTATCTGCGCCTGATCCTGTCAGGTGAGGCGATCGAGGACGTCTCGGATGCCTCGGGCTCGCTCTGGCTCGACGTGACGCGGCGCGACTGGTCGGACGAGGGCCTCGCGGCCACTGGCCTGTCGCGCGCGCAGATGCCGCGCCTTGTCGAGGGCTGTGCGCCCGCGACGCGGCTGACGCGGGAGCTCGCGCAGCGCTGGGGCATGACGAAGCAACCGGCGATCGCGGGCGGCGCCGGCGACAATCCGGCTGGCGCGGTCGGCATCGGTGCGATCCGGCCGGGCAGCGCGTTCATCTCGCTCGGAACCTCAGGTGCGTTGCTGACGCCGACCGATGCAGTCGCCGCGAACCCGGAGCGGGTGGTGCACACCTTCTGCCATGCGATCCCCGGGATGTGGCTTCAGGCGGGTGCGATCCTCTCGGCGGCGTCCTGCCTGACCTGGGCCGCGCGGTTGTTCGGCGCCTCCGAGGCGGAACTGCTGGCGCCGCTCGGTCAACGTCCGCAGGCGCCGTCGCCCGTTAGCTTCCTGCCTTATCTCTCCGGCGAACGGACGCCGCATGATGATCCCGACGTCCGCGGCCTGCTCGATGGCCTCGATCACGGTACCGATCGCTCCGCGATCATGCAGGCCGTGCTCGAAGGCGTGGCTTTTGCGCTCGCCGATTGCCGCGATGCGCTCGCCAGCGCGGGCATCAAAGTCGCGGAAGCCGACGTCATCGGCGGCGGCTCGCGGTCGCCGTTCTGGCTCGCGGTGTTGGCCAATGTCCTGCGCGTGCCGATCCATCGTTTTGCTGACGGCGAGACTGGAGCTGCGTTCGGCGCGGCACGATTGGGGCGTCTTGCCGTCACCGGCGAGACGATCACAAGCGTGTGCACGCCGCCGCGGCGCATCACGACGTTCGAACCCGACCGCGCGCTCAGCGAGGCCTATGCCGCGCGGCTGATCGAGTGGCGCAAGCTGTACCGGCCGGGTCACTAGCCGCATCTTCCGCGTGTAAAATTGCGTTCGATCGCCTCGACGCCCCCGGTTCGGTATTGCCCTCTCCCGCGGCCTTTTGTTTAATGCGTAAACCGCGCTGCCAAACCCAAAAGACGCGGACAGGAAACGCGTTGCGCCGGGAGGCACGATGAACGATCCCATCCTCGAGATGCGCGGGGTCTCGAAATCCTTTTTCGGCATTAAAGCGCTGCGGGCGGTGGACCTCACCGTCTATGCCGGCGAGATTCATGCCCTGATGGGTGAGAACGGCGCCGGCAAATCGACCCTGATGAAGATTCTGTCGGGTGCCTACCGGCCCGATCCCGGCGGCGAGATCCGCATCGAGGGCCAGTCGGTCAGGATCGAAGGCCCGCTCGGCGGCCGCGCGGCCGGCATCTCGATCATCTATCAGGAACTTTCACTCGCCCCGAACCTGACCGTTGCTGAGAACATTTATCTCGGCCGCGAGATCTCCAGTTCCGGCCTGCTGGCGCGCGGCGCCATGCGCGAAGGCGTCGGTCCGATCCTGCAGCGGCTGGGCGCGGACTTTTCGCCGTCGACGCTGGTCGCGCATCTGTCCATGGGCCAGCGCCAGCTCGTCGAGATCGCGCGTGCGCTGCACGCGCGGTCGAAAATCCTGATCATGGACGAGCCGACCACGGCGCTGTCGGCCGGCGAGAGCGAGCGGCTGTTCGCGCTGATCCGCCAGCTTCGCGCCGAGGGCCTCGCCATCATCTACATCTCGCACCGCATGGACGAGGTCTACGCACTCGGCGACCGCGTCACCGTGCTGCGCGACGGCCGCCTGGTCGGCTCGCTCGACAAGGCCGACATTCGCGCCGACACCATCGTCCGCCTGATGGTCGGGCGCGACGTCTCTTCTTTCTACAAGAAGGAGCATGATCCGGACGGCGGGCGGGGTCATCCCGTGCTTGCGGCGATCGACATGGCGGACGGGCAACGCGTCAAGGGCTGTTCGCTCACCGTGCATGCGGGCGAGGTGGTCGGGCTCGCCGGCTTGATCGGCGCCGGCCGCACCGAGCTTGCGCTTCTCATCATCGGCGCTGGAACCAGGACATCCGGCCGCGTCGAGGTCGAGGGCCACGAAGTCAATATTCGTACGCCCGGCGAGGCGCTCGAGGCTGGCCTCGCCTATCTCACCGAAGATCGGAAAGCGCTCGGCCTGTTCCTGGACATGTCGTGCTTGGACAATATCAATCTCGCCGTCCTCGGCCATGACGCAAAACTCGGCTGCATCCTCGATCGCGACAAGGCGCGCGACCGTGCCAACAAGGCTTTCACGTCGCTCAACATCCGGGCCGCCAATGTCGGCGTCTCCGCCGGCGGGCTCTCCGGCGGCAACCAGCAGAAGGTGCTGCTGTCACGGCTGCTTGCGATCGCGCCAAAAGTACTGATCCTCGACGAGCCGACCCGCGGGGTCGATGTCGGCGCGAAGTCCGAAATCTATTCGATCATCGACAATCTCGCCAAATCCGGCACCGCGATCCTCGTCATCTCGTCCGATCTGCCGGAGATCATCGGCATCTGCGATCGCGTCATCGTCATGCGCGCGGGCCGCATCGCCGGCGAGGTCGCGCGCGGGCCGAATTCGCCGCTGACGCAAGAGGGCATCATGGCGCTTGCCACTGGGATGGAGCATCTCGATGCCTGACAATGGTGCTTCGCAGGCGAAGACCGCCCCGGGCGCGACCAATGGCACCGCCGCGGAAACCGGGCGCCAACGGGTGCGGATGCTGATCAGCGCACTCGGCATGCTGCCGGTGCTGCTGATCCTCTGCATCGGCTTTCACGTGCTGTCCGAGGGGCGTTTCTTCACGGGACAAAACCTCGGCATCGTGTTGCAGCAGGCTGCCGTCAACACCGTGCTCGCCGCCGGCATGACCTTCGTTATCCTCACGGGCGGTATCGATCTGTCGGTCGGCTCGATTCTGGCGGCCTCCGCGATGGCGGGGCTTACGCTGTCGCAACTGCCCGAGTTCGGCGCGCTGTGGCTGCCGGTCTCCGTCCTCACCGGCCTTGGCTTCGGTGTCATCAATGGCGCGTTGATCGCGCTGTTGCGGCTGCCACCCTTCATCGTGACGCTGGGCTCGCTCACCGCCGTGCGCGGGCTGGCGCGCCTGCTCGGCGCCGACACCACGGTGTTCAACCCCGCCATTCCCTATGCCTTCATCGGCAACGGCTCGCTGACGCTCATTCCCGGTGTAGCGTCGATCCCATGGCTGTCGGTGATAGCCTTGCTCGTCATCCTCGTGTCCTGGCTTGTGCTGCGCCGGACCGTGCTCGGTGTGCACATCTACGCGGTTGGCGGCAATGAGAGCGCGGCGCGGCTGGCCGGCATCAAGGTCTGGGCCGTGCTGATCTTCGTCTACGGGGTGTCGGGATTGCTGGCGGGGCTAGGGGGCGCCATGCAGGCGGCACGGCTCTATGCGGCCAACGGATTGCAACTCGGCCAGTCCTACGAGCTCGACGCCATCACCGCGGTGATCCTCGGCGGTACCTCCTTCGTCGGCGGCATTGGCTCGATCTGGGGAACGCTGGTCGGCGCGCTGATCATCGCCGTGCTGTCGAACGGCCTCATTCTCGTCGGAGTGTCCGACATCTGGCAATACGTCATCAAGGGCCTGGTGATCATCGGCGCCGTCGCGCTCGACCGTTACCGGCTGCAAGGCTCCGCCAGAACCTAAAAGGCTCGGCGCGCACCTAGCGCGCGACATGGATTCGGTTGCGGCAACTGGTCTGCCGTGCCCGGGGATGAGGACAGACCAGGGAGGAAGCCCATGTTGAAGACGATCACGCTTGCCGGCGCTGCGATGGCGCTCGCCCTGAGCACCACGCCGTCCTTCGCAAAAGAGCTCAAATCGATCGGCGTCTCGCTGGGATCGATGGGCAATCCGTTCTTCGTCGCGTTGTCGAAGGGCGCCGAGTTCGAGGCCAAGAAGACCAATCCCAACGTAAAGATCACCACCGTCGGCTTCGAATACGATCTCGGCAAGCAGGTGACCCAGATCGACAATTTCATCGCCGCCGGCGTCGACCTGATCCTGCTCAACCCCGGCGATCCCAAGGCGATCGGCCCGGCGATCAAGAAGGCGCAGGCCGCCGGGATCATCGTCGTGGCCGTAGACACCGCGGCCGAAGGCGCTGATGCGACCGTCACCACCAACAACGTCCAGGCCGGCGAAATCTCGTGCCAGTACATCGTCGACAAGCTCGGCGGCAAAGGCGAGGTGATTATCGAAAACGGGCCGCAGGTCTCTGCCGTGATCGATCGCGTCAATGGCTGCAAGACCGTGTTCGGCAAGAATGCCGGCATCAAGGTGTTGTCCAGCGACCAGGACGGCAAGGGCTCGCGCGAGGGCGGCCTCACGGTTGCGCAGGGCTATCTGACCCGCTTCCCCAAGATCGATGCGATCTTCGCTATCAACGATCCGCAGGCGATCGGCACCGATCTCGCCGCGCGCCAGCAGAACCGCAGCGGCATCATCATCACCGCGGTCGACGGCGCGCCCGACATCGAGGCCGCGCTAAAGGATCCGGGCTCGCCGCAGATCCAGGCCTCCGCCTCTCAGGACCCGTTCTTCATGGCGCGCCGCGCCGTGCAGGTCGGCGTCGGCATCTTGAACGGACAGAAGCCGGCCTCGACGGTCGAGCTGCTGCCGTCAAAGCTCGTGACGCGCGACAATGTCGGCGAATACAAGGGCTGGACCTCGGACCGCTCGCAATAGCGCCTGATCCGGGCAAGTGCGTCACCATGCGGGTTCCGGCGCCGCCTCTTGCAGGTGGGGCCGGAGCGCTGGATGCAGGCCTCCGCCAAACTGTTTCCGCATTGCCGTGTGCGAGGTGCAAAGGCGATAACTCGTCCCCGCATCGAGCTGTTGACCGGACCCGGGCTTGGGGCATGTCAAGCCTTGATCTTCTGCGCGATGCTGGCAGAACGTCTTTCGGGGCAAAGGCCGGAGTTCATGGTGTTAGGCGTCGTCGTACTGGTTTTGCTGCTTGGGATCGCGTTTGCTGCCGGCTATTTCACGCGCGATTACGTCTCCCGCAAAAGGCGGGCTGAGGCGCGCCGCTGGCGCGAATATACTGAGCCGGATTGGCTCAAGGCCAACGCACCTGCCAACACCAACGAGGTTGCAAACATCAATCGGATTGCGCCACCTGCAACCGGCGAGCTCGGCCAGATGCTGGATCGCTGGGAAACCAGGGCACGCGCCCGCCGCACCGGATAACCGCGCGCCCACAATCAGGTCAGCTATTCTGACCATCTTTTGGCGTTGCGGTTGCTGCCAATTCTCGTCTAGAAACAGCACATCGAGCCTCCCGGCAACCAACCGTCAACGGTTTTGACCGAGGATTTCAGGGCTTAAAAGGGTCTGGCAATGCTGATTCGCGGCCAAATCGATGGGATTTCGGGGGAGGTGGCTCTGGCCGCCGCCACGATCCCGGCCGCGCTGCTGCCCACCCTCCTTATCGGCGGCCTTCTTCTTACTTGCCCCTGAGGGCCGGCTGGGCGCCACGCGCCTGGGCACTCAGGGGTTGTACGAGATCACCGGACACCTCAAGCGCCCAGTACTGAACGGCGCAAAAGCTCAAAAGGAAATCTAGTAATGGCCCCCGTGAACAAGTCCGAGAAGGACCGCGTCATCATTTTCGACACCACGCTGCGCGACGGCGAGCAGTGCCCCGGCGCCACCATGACCTTCGAGGAGAAGCTCGAGGTCGCCGAGCTGCTGGATGATATGGGCGTGGACGTCATCGAAGCCGGTTTCCCGATCACCTCCGAAGGCGACTTCCAGGCGGTCAGCGAGATCGCCCGCCGCTCCAAGAACGCCGTCATCGCCGGTCTGTCCCGCGCTCATCCCGCCGATATCGATCGCTGCGCCGAGGCGGTGAAATTTGCGAAACGCGGCCGCGTCCACACCGTGATCGCGACCTCGCCGCTGCACATGCGGGTGAAGCTGAACAAGACCCCGGAGCAGGTGATCGAGACTTCGGTCGCCATGGTCGCCCGCGCCCGCAACCAGATCGACGATGTCGAATGGTCGGCCGAGGACGGCACCCGCAGTGAGATGGACTTCCTGTGCCGCATCGTCGAGGCCGTCATCAAGGCCGGCGCCACCACGGTGAACATCCCCGACACCGTCGGCTACACGGTGCCGGAGGAATACACGTACTTCATGAAGACGCTGATCGAGCGCGTGCCGAACTCGGACAAGGCGGTGTTCTCCGTGCACTGCCATAACGACCTCGGCATGGCGGTGGCCAACTCGCTGGCCGGCATCGTCGGCGGTGCGCGCCAGGTCGAATGCACCATCAATGGCATCGGCGAGCGCGCCGGCAACGCCGCGCTGGAAGAGATCGTGATGGCGATCAACGTCCGCAACGACAAATTCCCTTACTGGAACAAGATCGACACCACGCAGCTCACCCGCGCCTCGAAGGTGGTATCGGCGGCGACCTCGTTCCCGGTGCAATACAACAAGGCCATCGTCGGCCGGAATGCCTTCGCGCACGAGAGCGGCATTCATCAGGACGGCGTGCTGAAGGATGCCTCCACCTACGAGATCATGCGGCCCGAGATGGTCGGCCTGAAGCAGTCCTCGCTGGTGCTCGGCAAGCACTCCGGCCGTCATGCCTTCGTGCACAAGCTGGAGGAGATGGGCTACAAGCTCGGTCCGAACCAGCTGGAAGATGCGTTCACGCGGATGAAGGCGCTCGCCGACCGCAAGAAGGACATCTACGACGAGGACATCGAGGCGCTGGTCGACGAGGAGATGGCGGCGTCGCACGATCGCATCAAGCTGACCTCGCTGACCGTGATCGCCGGCACCCATGGCCCGCAGCGCGCAACCATGAAGCTCGACGTCGACGGCCAGATCAAGATCGAGGAGGCCGAGGGCAACGGTCCGGTCGACGCCGTGTTCAACTGCATCAAGCGCCTGGTGCCGCATGAGGCCAAGCTCGAGCTCTACCAGGTCCACGCGGTGACCGAAGGCACCGACGCGCAGGCTGAAGTCTCGGTGCGCTTGTCGCAGGACGGCCGTTCGATGACGGCGCGTGCGGCGGATCCGGATACGCTGGTGGCCTCGGCGAAGGCCTATCTCGGCGCACTCAACAAGATCGTCATGAAGCGCCAGCGCGATACGGTGACGACGGCAGCGGCAAGCTGACGTCCATTCTCACGCGGTCAATCGGCAGAAACGCGGCGCCCTCAGCGCCGCGTTTTTCGTTCATCGTGTCGTGCGAGCCGCTCCCCTTCGCTCTCGTTTCGGATACCGCATTTTTGCAAGCGGCCCCCTGCTAAGGGGCAATAGCACCTCCGCCGGCTTCCCTATAAAGCTGGCTTCAAGTCTTGACTTTAAGGCTTGTATTTAAGGGTAGGGGCCGGCGATCCGCGCTCCACAAAAATGTGCGGGAGGAAGCATGCGGAAACTGATTTGGGCTGCGGCATCGATTGCGGCCTTGACCGGAGCGTTGGCGTTAACCGGACCGGCATCGGCCCAATCGCCGATCATCATCAAGTTCAGCCACGTCGTCGCCACCGACACGCCGAAGGGCAAGGCGGCCGAGAAATTCAAGGAACTCGCCGAGAAGTACACGGCCGGCAAGGTCAAGGTCGAGGTCTACCCGAACTCGACGCTCTACAAGGACAAGGAAGAGCTCGAAGCGCTCCAGCTCGGCAGTGTGCAGATGCTGGCGCCGTCGAACTCCAAGTTCGGCCCGCTCGGCATCCGCGAGTTCGAGGTGTTCGATCTGCCCTACATCCTTCCCGACCTGAAGACGCTGCGGAAGGTGACGGAGGGCCCGCTCGGCCTCAAGCTTCTCAAGCTGCTGGATTCCAAGGGCATCACCGGCCTTGCTTATTGGGACAACGGCTTCAAGCAGATGAGCGCCAACAAGAAGCTGGTGACGCCCGCCGACTATCAGGGCGTGAAGTTCCGCATCCAGTCCTCGCGCGTGCTCCAGGCCCAGTTCAAGGCGCTCGGCTCGCTGCCGCAGGTGATGGCGTTCTCGGAAGTCTACCAGGCGCTCCAGACCGGCGTCGTCGACGGGCAGGAGAACACCTGGTCGAACATCTACACCCAGAAGATGCACGAAGTGCAGAAGTACATCACCGAGACCGATCACGGCTACATCGGCTACGTCGTGATCGTGAACAAGAAGTTCTGGGATGACCTGCCGGCCGACATCCGCGACCAGCTTGCGAAGGCGATGAAGGAAGCGACCGACTTCAACAACGCGCAGTCGCAGAAGGAAAACGACGACGCACTTGCCGAGATCAAGAAGAGTGGCAAGAGCGAGATCATCAAGCTCACGCCGGAGCAGGACGATGCCATGCGCAAGGCGATGGAGCCGGTCTACAAGGACGCCGCAAGCCGCATCGGCCAGCCGCTGATCGACGAGTTCCAGAAGGAAGCGAAGAGCACGACGAACTGATCTAAACAGACATCTAAACAGACGATGAGTGATGAATGAAGGGCTTCCGTGCCGGGCGCGGAAGCCCTTTGTTGCGAATGATTTCAGATTGTGACTGAACTGAAATTCAGGGCAGTGACATTTCCGTAAGAACGCGCTCCCTGTCCAAGTTGTAATTTGCGCGTCAGCGGTTCGGCGCTCATCCTCATGGGCATCCTTCCAAAGGAGGTTCGTATGAGGAAGTTCACCATCGCCGCCATCGCCGTGCTCAGCATCGCCGGCTCGGGCGCGGTCTATGCCCAGTATCATCGCCCGTGGATGGAGCACTTCCGCCACATCCGCATGAACCCGGAAGATCGCGCCGCCTTCGTCGACGCGCGGATCGCCGCCGTCCATGCGGGGCTGAAGCTCAACGCCGATCAGGAGAAGCTCTGGCCGCCGGTCGAGGCTGCCGTGCGCGAGTTAGCCAAGCTGCGCATCGACCGCGCCAATGCGCGGATGAATGCGGCCCCGGGCGACGCCGACAAGCCTGAGGATCCGGTCGCTCGCCTCCGTCAGCGCGCCGAGGACATGGCCGCCACCTCAGCGGCCCTGAAGAAGATCGCCGATGCCGCAGATCCACTCTACAAGACGCTCGACGAGGGCCAGAAGCGGCGTCTCGCCATGCTGACCCGTCACCGTGGCCCGTTCGGTGGCGGCGAGGACGGCTCGCCCGGCCGCTTCATGGAACGCGACATGAACCGCATGATGGACCGTATGATGGAGCGGGGTATGGACCGCTTCCACGGCGATCGTTTCGACCGGGACAGCGGCCCGGACCAGGACAGCGAGGGCCGGCTCTGAGCCTTCGAGGGTTTTCCGGAGATCAACCTTGGCGAAGCCGCTGGAATCCAGCGGCTTTTCGCTTTTTGGGGCCTGTGGACGAACTCTTGGAAAACATGCATCACATCGCTTGCCAGACCCGGATCGCTTTGCTAAACGACCGGCCTCGCAAGGCATTGACCGCCTTTCGGGCGCATAGCTCAGTTGGTAGAGCAGCTGACTCTTAATCAGCGGGTCCCAGGTTCGAGCCCTGGTGCGCCCACCATATAAATCAAACACTTAGTAGCCATTGGCAGCGGACAGACCTAGAACGGTCGGCAGGGTTTGCTGCTCGGTTTGCAGTTTTTGTTCGTAATTCGTTCAAGAGGGAAGGTCGCGATCGTGCACGAAAGGCGTTGGGAAGTCGTAGTGCATGGCGGTGTGCGCAGCTCTCACGTTGATCCCGAATCGGCGCGCGCTGAGGCACTGCGAGCGAAACAAAGAGAGCCGAACAGGCATGTGGCGGTTCGCGATCCGAACGGGATTTCGACGCCCGTCGACTAAGCCCCGTACTTGGCCTGCATCTTGACGTGCGCCTGTTCAGCCAGTTCGGCTTGGCCGCCGAGATAGTTGGCGCCAATGATTCTCTCGACATCCTTCAGGCTATGACCAGTGATCGCCGCTATCTCAGGAACGCTGCATCCAGCCATTGCCAAGCGCGTCACGCAGCTACCGCGCAGATCGTGAAAATGCAGATCGTAGTCACCAAGGTTGGCCCGATCGAACGCTTGGCCCATGACGATCGGAATCCATCGCTCGTCCACGGTTCGCCATAGCTGTTGCGCAGAATTGGGCCTTCAGCCTTTTCCGGCCGGCGCGCATCGAGCAATTCCTTCAATAGGCCGCCGACCGGGATCACCAGTCGCTTTTTCCGTTTACGGCGACGCTGTTTGTTCGGCTCCAATCGAATACAGGTGCCATCGTATTGCTGCCAGGCGACGCTGATCAGCGTGCCTTGCCGCTGCCCCGTCCAGAGCGCCATGACCAACGCGTCACCGAGTTCTCTTGATGCCACGGCGAGGAACGCGTTGATGTGTTCGTCTCGCCAGATGATGTCGCGTTTGGCGATCTTGACCGCCGAAGCCATGGCCTTTTCCACATTGCGCTCATCGACCGGCAACCGCTCCGTCGGGAGCCCCCACATTGCGGGATTTCGATCCGGCCAATGTCGCAGTTGGGTCAAAGTGCGACTTGGCGGGGAGGGGAGCTTTTAGCGCAATGCGGACGTTTGAGTTGATGACAAGGTCGTCTAAGAGAGCCATAAGCCGACGTGATTACTCGTGAATAATCTAGTAGCCCGGGCCTCGGAGCGGCACTGGTCGAGGTTTTGGGATCAATCCGGCCGCCGGGGCCGAGCAACCACCCAGTCTCTAAGCGGAACGCAAACCTGCCCCGCGCCGGAAACTAGATTGCCGACACACCTTCTTGACGAAGCGAATGTGGGCCAAGACGTGTGCGTGGGGGCAGTCGCGAACTGTTGTATCTCAAGCGTTCGGCCGCCGCGGAGTTGGCACTGGATAGCGGGCATAGAGCGTGTCGACGCGGTCCCGCCACATCGCGACGAACGCGCCCGAGGTGAGACGATCGACCGACTTCCATTCGCGTTTGAGCGCCGGCAGCGTGTTGCCCCAGATGGCGCGCTTGCACCATCGCTCGCCCTTCGCCGCGCCCTCCTGGGTTGCGCACATCGATTTCCAGGCAATCCGCTGCGGATGGCTGATGTGTTCGGCGGCTCCTTCCCCGCCCTGCTGATGGATCAAGTAGAGATCGGAAAACGTCGGCTGCTTGTGCGTTATTACTTCGAATAGCGCAGCCTCGGTGACGAACTTGTAGGCGGCACCCATCGCGTTGTCGCGAGGATTGAGAATGTCGCCCGATCCGTATTTGCTGAACTCAGACTTGCTCAGCTGGAACAGACCGATATAGGAGCCGGTGCGTTGCCTGGGATTGAAATCGGATTCGATTTTGGCGACCGCCTTCATGAAATTGGCATCGACACCGAACGCCTTGGCCGCGCGTTCGATCTCCTGGACGGGCGTTCCGAGCGGGACGCCGCTCAACGCCGACAAGGCGATCTTCGCGGGTTTCTCCGGCGGCGGGATTTCCGAGTAGACGTAGTACTTGAGATACGACAGTTGCCCTTCGTCTGGATTGGGCGAGGTAGCGCGCGGACGGTCCTGCTCTGGAGCTGCCTCGTTCTCGGGCGGCGCGGCCTCAAGGCTGGCGACCTGCGACATTCGCCCTTGCCGCAGCGAACTGGTTGCATCGGACGGCATCACCGAGTCCGGCGCGGCGGCGCTGAATCCCGCAGCGACGATCGCATTAGCCGATGATCCTGTATCGAATTTCGCCTCGATGACCGGGGTCGGAAACGCTGCGCGGGCATTTGTCAGGACCGTCGTCACATTCAGCGGGACGGCGCTGAATGCATCAGCAACTCTCGCATTCGGCGTTGCGACGCTCGGGAGCGATATCGCGATCTGATGAATCGCGGCAAGCGATGTCGTGGTCAGCGCGCAGGCAATGCAGCTAACTTGCCAAATCTTCAATGTCGCTAGCCGCGCGGCCGCGGTTCCCCCATTCATATCCCCGACTTGGCACACAGATTTAAGGAGGCGAAGGGAAGACAATAGGGCGCACCTGTGGCGCAGGTGCGGCCAGTCTCGGCCGCGTCGCCAAGATCGCCTAAATTGGAAGTTGCGGTCTTGATGCGCCTCCTCCGAGGAACAGGACGGTCGATAGCGAACTCGAAGGGCGCGCGGGCATTCCACGGGGCGCGCAAATGCGTTCGCCGAAGCTACAGCGCGCGAACCGTTGAGCGCTCAGAGTTTCGACCGCAACCGATCGGCAACCTGGCGGGCGATCTCCGCCGGCGCCTCATCGGGGATCGGGAAGACCGAACTGACATTGATCTCGCCGAGGACGTAACTGTCGGTGCCATCAGCGCCGGCTCGGCCGAGCATGAAGTCGGCGTCCCAGATCATCGGCAGATCGTGCTTCGGGATATCCAGCAGGGATAAAAGCTGCGGCGTCCACTCGTCTTCCATCAACCGGCGCAGGCGCTGGAAGCGCGGGTCGGTCTTGGAGGTGTAGAGTCGCGGTCCGGCTTCGGCGCGCGCGGCCGGCGCCTCGACCAGCGCCTTGACCTTGTGGTGGCCAAAGCCGGCGCAGCGATCGCCTGCCATATAACACCGCACCACACCTTCGCTCAGGCGCGCCTGGAACGGCTGATCGATCACGCAGCCTTCTTCGAAATACTCGGTGCACCGCTCGAGAAACTCGTCCAATGCCATGTCCTCCGATGCGTCCTTGGTGGCGTCCAGCACCCGTACGATCGGCGGGGTGCCTGGATTGGGCAGCAGCTCGACCTTCCAGACGCCCTGACCGCCATTGCCGCGGTTGCGCTTGATAACGCGCGGCCCGATGGCGAGGCGTGACGGCAATTCCACACGCATTGCTTCGGTCGTTTGGTAGAGGGCCGTGTCGCAGCCCCAGCTCATCGTCCGGGTACGATGGAGCACCTCCTTGGTGCCCATCGTGAGGATCACATCGGGATGGGCGCTTACCCACACGCCGCGGGTCGCGACCTCGCGCAGCAGCGCGTCGAGGTTGGCGCGATTGCGCCCCTCGTGAATCGGATTTACCCAGACGAGCACGCCATCGAACGTTGCGAGCTGTGCGCGCACAGCGTCGCGGACATCGTCCTCATATACCACCGGTTTCGCATCGACGCCGATATCGTCGAGCGCGGCGAACACGTCCTTGAACCGGCTTGTCTCTGGCGAGGCACTGCGGCGCGCCTCTTCATCGCCGCGCCAAAGGATGGCGATGCGGCCGAGGCGAGTTGTGGGCTTAGACATGCAAAACGGCTCCGGATTCGTTGGTCGATGCGATTGCTTATTCGTTACACGTGTAGCATCAGGGCAGGGCGGCCCGAGCGGGCGGGATCGGTCGCTACGCTAGACAATCAGGACCGCGCCTGAAGCCAGAAGCAGTACCAGGACGATCTTGCGGAATGCAGCCTCGTTGAGGCGGCCGAACAACTTGAGACCGAGCCAGGTGCCAGCGAACAGGGCAGGGAGTCCGATCAGAAAGAGCTTGATCGTATCCGCGCTGAGCGCGCCTTTGGCGCCGATCCACAGCGCACTCACCAGGAACGTCGCCACTGCGACCGGTTGAAACACCGCACGCTGCACATCCTTGGGCCAGCCGCGCAGTTCACACCAGATCGTGACGAGGATTCCGGCGAGCCCTGTAATGCCGCCCAACGCGCCGTTGAGGAATCCGACAACGGCATCGACTGCAGCACCCGGTGATTTCACTGGCGCGATCGCAGGACGAAACATTGCATATAGGCTGTAGAGAACGAGAAACACACCGACACTCGCGCGGACAAAGGCGGGATCGCTCCAGGTCAATATCGTCACGCCAGCCGGCACGCCGAGTGCCGCGCCAAGGATGAATGGCCTGAGCCGTCTCCAATCCAGCGCACCACGCAGTTTCCACACAGAGTAACCTTGCACAATCAGCCCAAAGGCGATGATCAAGCTGGCGCTCTGAAGGGGAGTGAGGATGTAGAGCCAGATCGAGGCGGCGATCAGGCCGAATGCAAAGCCGGAGAGACCCGCGACGAGAGCACCGGCAAAGGTCGCAACAATGAAAAGCGGAAGCTCAAGAGATATCCCATCCATGTGTTCGCTCCATAACAAAGCGAACAGCCCTTGCATGGGAAGACCCACTTGACGGGGAGGCTGCTACGTCCCCAAAGCGCACACTAGTACGAACGCCGAGAAAGCTCAATCGGCGTTCAATGCGGGCCGTGACTCATTCACCGTGACTTGGCTGGAATCGGTTCCTCGTCAAACCGATCATACATCGGGGCCTATATTGTGATCCCGGAACTGCTCCGTCGAACAGGCGTTGCGGTCCAGACTGATAAGTCAGTCACCTACCAAATATCGCAGGGAAATGTCATGTCGGCCCGAACACTCTTTCAGGTTTTGCTCTGCTCCCTAGCATTCGTCTTCATCACGCCAGCCCATGCGCTCACCCAGGAGGAGCTCACAGCCAAGCTGCAATCCGCGGGCTACACGAACATCCGGGACATCAAATCTACGGCCGAAGGCATCGCCGTTAAGGCAACGAAAAACGGTAAGGATGTATCGCTCGTCGTCAGCAGTGGCCAAGTCAAGGAACGGCAGTAACGTTCGAGAAACTGCATTGCTGGCGCCTTCCGTAACAACTTCTGTTATGCCGCCCCTCAGTATTTCGGTCGGTGCGAATTGGCCCATTCGCGCGCATGCCATATGGGTTCGCGCGGCGGCAGGCTCGCTCGCATCTTTCGGGTCGTCGGTAGATCCTCCATTAAAGCGCGCCAGCGACAGAAGGCCGGAAATTTCCGGTACAGAGATTGGCCTTCGTCGGTCAGGCCGAAGGCAAACGTGGAGGGCAGCAAGTAGAAATCGGCAAGGGTGAGCTCTGATCCGATGAGATACTGCCCGCCATGGGTGAGTTCGCGCTCGATCACCGAAAGCGCGAGCTCCACCTTGGGCAGCGCGTGCGACACCACCTTTTCGTCGGAAGCGATCCCAAGCTCCGGAAAGACCAGACGCTCATGCGTCACGTGATAGATCATGTAAGGGTAGACGTAGGAATTGACCACGCTGATCCATTGGTTCATGCGCGCTCGCGATCTCGGGTCTTGCGGAGTGAGGCGCGGCCCCTCGAACTCCTCATCAATGTACGAGACGATCGCGCTGGTCTCATACAGAATGAAGTCCCCGTGCCTGAAGATCGGAACCCGGTTGAAGGGATGCAGTGAGAGATGTTCGGGTTTGCCCATCACCGGTTCGAGGTCCTCGAACCTGTAGGCGATGTCCTTGTGGGTGAGGACCAGCCGGACGATGTTGACGAACGTACTGCGCGGAAAGCCGTAGACGATGGGCTCTGACATCTGACTATCTCCAGTCAAAATCGATCAATCCAGTCGGGCCGGGCGCATCATCGCCAGAACGGCGTATCGGCCTGCTCGAGGGCCTCTTCGCGGGTGAGCCCGAGGTCGGCAAGCAGGTGTGGGTCATCAGCGATGGCCCGCAGACCGGCGCGCTGGTGCATCCGCTCGCTGCAAGCGAGCAATCGGTCGAACAGAGCCGACCATGAACTCGTTTGATGACCCTCGGACGTCGTTCTGCGCCAAGGCCGGGGAAGACGCTCGCTGTTAGCAAAAAGCGTTGACATCGAACCGCTCCTAAACCCATGATTTCGAGTTGCCGTTGCCTCCATACGGCCGGCCGGGCAAAGCCCGCAAAGCATCGTTTCTCGGGCCTGCCCCAATTTTTCTAATGAACTCCTGGGAAGCACAGCGATGCGCCCGCGTTTACCGCCACTGAATGCGTTGAAGGCCTTCGAGGCGGCAGCCCGGCATGAAAGTTTTACACGCGCTGGGGAGGAGCTGTGCGTTACCCAAGGGGCGGTCAGCCATCAGGTGAAGGCGCTGGAAACTGAGCTGGCGATCAAGCTGTTCAATCGTGAACGCCAGCGGCTGATCATCACCGAGGCAGGGCGTGACTATCTCGCTGTCGTGCGCGATGCGCTCGATCGTATTGCCGCCGGCACGGAGCGTCTGCTGCAGCGGCAAAGCGCGGGCGTTCTCACAGTCAGTACCTCACCGGATTTCGCAGCCAAATGGTTGGTCCATCGGCTGGGCCATTTTGCCGAGGCTCATACGGGAATCGACCTTCGTGTTTCCGCAACCCTGCATCACGTCGATTTCGCGCGCGAGGAAGTTGATCTTGCTGTGCGTCATGGCGATGGCAATTGGCCGGGCCTAGACGCTGTCAGGCTCAGCAACGAGCGCCTTTTTGCCGTGTGCAGTCCAAAACTCCTGTCGGGTCGCCGCCGTCTCGACAGAGTTGGGGGCATCCTGAGGTTTCCCTTGATCCATCTCGACAGCCGCGCCGACTGGGAGAAGTGGTTGCGCGGCATTGGCATAGATGACGCTGGCGTCATCCACGGGCCGGTCCTCAATCGGGCCAGCATGGTGATCGATGCCGCAATCAATGGGCAGGGCATTGCACTTGCGCGCACCACATTGGCGGCTTGGGACCTGATCAATGGCCGGCTTGTGATGGCCTTCCCGGAATCGTCCCCGGTGTCGAAGACCTATTGGATCGTTTGCCCGAAGGCGACCGCGGCGCTGCCGAAGATCGCAACGTTTCGCGAATGGCTACTCGCCGAGGCGTCGAACGACCTGCGCCAGCTCAAATCGCTCGCCAGGACTTCCAAGGCGAAGCCGCGGTCAGGCTAACCGAATGTTCCTAGGCGAACCTCGGTTGTTCGTGCTTGCGGCGATCTGCGAGGCAGAAGGTACGGCACTCACCCCTGTGTGGGGCCATCAGGATTGGAAGCCGGAACAGTTTCTGTCCAAAGAGAATCCTCGGCAACCCAGCGAATTTCCTTTTCGCCTACTAGCAATCACCGGGCTTCTTTTCGGAGGGCGCGGGCTGAGCCGCACCAGCAGTCATCTTCTCTGATTGCTCGGAGGGCGCGGGCTGGGTTCGGTCGGGCGTGCCCATCGTCGTTTTGTGTGGCTGCCCCGAGGGTGCGGGCTTGGTCTCCCGGGATTGCTCGGCAGCGGTAGACTGGCCCTGCATCTGGCGTTGCGCATCTTCTGATGATGTTGCAGCACCTTCCGTTGCCTTGTTCATTGCGGCTGTTGGTGAATGTTCCTTCGAGTTTGCCGCTGCGGAACCTGTGGTCTGTCCGGTATAGCCATGTACATTGCCAGAGCCCGCATCGCGGCTTGCAGTGTTGCAGGGACCGGCAATGGCGGAGCCGGCACTGAAGGCAAGTACCGCGGCCAAGACCGTAAGTTTGTTGGCAGCAATCATAGCCGTTCTCCTCGCGTTAGGCCCTCGGACGATTGAACAACAGTAAGGGGTTCTCTGTTCCGAAGAGCGGGACCGCAATTTGCGCTCGTGCGCGTCCTTTCAGAGATCCGTCGAAAATGGGTGCGCGACCGCTATGACGGCCGCCTTTGACCCTGGCTGTGTAAAAACGCGAACTCCGGCGGATGGCGGAGAATCTACTTCTCAGATCACGCGGCACCGAAGCTCTGTATCCTCTTCGCAGTCTCAGAAGCGGTGTTTGAACGGTGCTATCATTGCGTTCTCGGTCTGCAGCCGCGTCCTAGTGCTCCTCTCCGAACCAAAAATGGCCCGCACCGTTAGTGTTTATGGAACGGAGAGGAGAGATCATGCGACTCCTTGCATTAGCAATGGCAATATCGTTGTCCTTTGCGTTGGCCCCCGCATCGGCCGAAGATTCTGGGGTGGCCAAAACTTACAAGCAGGGGCAGTCTGCTCCGGTGCAGCCAGACCGAACGCCGCAGCAATCAGACCAGTCTCGCGACCAGGAGCGGGGGGCGAGGTGAGAACGTTCAGATTGGACGCGACTGGAAGGCTGAAGAAAATGCCAGCCGAACCGCTGGCGAGCGCGAACGGTCCGCTGTTAAGCCTGACGAGGACCATCAAACGGTCGGCCGTGACTGGAAAGCGCATCCTGAACGTGACGAGAACCGTTGAAATCGGCAGTAGGCGGACTTTATGCGAGGGGTCAGTGATTGCCCAGCGGGGTGCCGCTGCAGAGAGCTGCGTGCAGGGTGGCTTGATCAAACTGAAGTGAATGGCCGGCGGAGTTGGCAGGCATCGGTGTTGCTGGTTCCGAATTGACAAGCAATTCCGCTTTGGCAAACTCACGGCCATGGGGACGGCGATCTCCCCATGAGGCGACATGCCCAAGTATCGCGTCCGGAGTTTCCGAGAAGGACGCAGCATGTCAACCGTCAACGACAGGTTTTTGCCAGATCGTTCAGCACCTTTGCTGGGGGTGAAAAACCTGACCAAGCGCTATGGAAGCGGGGGCGCCGCCATCGACGGTGTGACGTTCTCTGCCGTCGCGGGCGAAATCCTGGGTATCATCGGTCCGAATGGCGCTGGCAAGACAACGCTGCTGGAAGGCGTTGCCGGACTTCTGCCAGTGAATTCCGGCGACGTCTTTTGGCGCGGAGAGCCGTTACGCGTGGGTTGTCGACGGGACGTCATGTTCTACCTGCCTGATGGCGTTCGTCCATATCAAGATCAGTCGGCGCTGCAGGTCGTGTCGTTTGTCGGCAACGTTTTTCGGCGGTCAGACGCAGATATCAAGTCGGCTATCGAAGCGCTCGGGCTAAAGCCGGTGCTGCGAAAGCGCGTGCACTCGCTGTCAAAGGGCTACGCCCGACGCCTGATGCTGACCATCGGATTGCTTGCGCCGCATGACCTGTTGCTGATGGACGAACCGTTTGACGGGTTTGACTTGCGGCAAACACGCGACGTCATGGGCGTATTGCGCCGCCAGACAGCGCGCGGACGCACGCTGATACTCTCGATTCATCAGTTGCGAGACGCCGAACGGATCTGTGACCGCGTCATCCTGCTCTCAGCGGGGCAGGTGCGGGGAGCCGGAGAACTCGCCGAACTCCGTGCGCAGACAGGACTGCCGAACGGATCGCTGGAGGATATCTTCCTTGCGCTCACGTGAGGCATACGTGCGACCTACCGCACCGATCGTTCCGCTGCTCGCAAAGGAGCTCCGCGAGATCTCGGCCGGGCGAGCACTTTGGACCATGTCGCTGTTGGTCTGTCCGCTCGTCGGATACAGCTTCGTCCAGGCAGTGGCGCTCTACAGCGAGTCAAGTGCCGCTGCCCTGCAGTCGCCAGTTCTGGCGAGAAGCCTGTCACCGCTTGATGGAATCCTCGTTCCGACATTCGGCTCGTTCTATGTGGCGGTGACATTGTTGTTTCCCTTCGTGGCAATTCGGGTCTTGGGTCAGGAGAAGGAAACTGGCGCATTGCGCCTGCTCATACAGTTGCCGTACCGACGCTCGACGCTTGTCCTGGCAAAACTATGCGCTGTGCTTACGGGTTGGCTTCTGGTGAGCATCCCAGCGCTTTCCGCGCTCGCGCTGTGGATCATCCTGGGTGGCCATCTCGCCGCGCCAGAGACACTGAACCTCCTCTTTGGTCACTTGCTGTACGGTCTGCTGGTCGGTGGCATCGGGCTGTTTGCGGCGACCATTTCCGACAATTCGGCGACGGCTGCCATCGTTGCGCTCGCCGTGACCATCGGTTCATGGGTGCTCGACTTTACGCTCGCGGGCCGCTCCGGCTGGTCGGCGTGGTTTGCACAGTTGTCGCTCACGCAGACCTTGCGGCCGTTTGAGGAGGGGCTCCTCTCTGCCGGGCTGGTGCTGGGCATAGCCACCGTGATTGCTGGGCTCACTGCTCTCACGATCATCTGGTTGCTGCCCGGATCGCACCGGCGGACGAAGTTCGCGCGCTCCCTAGTCTGCCTCTTGATGATCGTGCTTGCTCTCGGCGCCGCTACTCAGGTCAGGAAATCTGTAGACGTAAGCGAAGATCGACGAAACTCGTTCTCTGCAGCCGATGAACGGTTGCTCGCGACGCTTCGCTTGCCGCTGGTCATCACTGTGAACCTCGCTCCCGAGGATCCCCGCTACATCGATCTGCGGCGGAATGTTCTGGCCAAGCTCGAGCGGGCCATGCCGGACGTGGCGATTGTTCTCGCGGGCGCGCGGCAGAACGCGCCGGGTTCGCCCGGTGCTTATGGTCAAATCAAATACATCTACGGCAACCGAAGCGACGTGAGCCGATCGACGAGCCCGCGAGAGATACTGCCGCTACTGTATGCGCTCGCGGGCGCGCAACCGCCCGCACCTGGCGCGGGCGAAGAGTATCCGGGCTATCCGTTGGTCGCGAGTGCGGACCCGACACTACTCTGGTTCTTTGTTGGATTGCCGCTTCTGATCGCACTCGCGTGGTGGTGGATCCGCCGTCCAGCTATCAGGCCCCGTTTCGTCGACAAAGGAGCTAAGTCATGAGCACGAGAAAAGAGCGCGCAGCAGCGGTGTTTGCGGCAGTCGGACTCGTCGCACTGGCTTTGCCTGGCCTCGCTGCCGGGCCAATCAGGATCGATTTCACGGGTGAAACGATCGGCGCGGAGCCCAAGTCGTTCGTGCCGGTGGTCGGTACATGGCGCATCGAGGAGGATAGCGGAAAGAAGGTCCTCACGGTTGATGGTCGCCAGTGGAAGGAAGGGCAGGCATCGGGAGGTATCGCCGACAAGGCTCGTGCGCTCTACGGTGAGCGTTACGCCGAATTTCTCGATCGCGTGCAAGCCTACGCTTATTACCCCTACGCGGTCGCGCCGAAGATCGACAATTTCAGCGGAGGTGAGATTTCGGTGCGTTTTGAAGGCCTGTCCGGTCGGATCGATCAGGGGGCGGGGATTCTCTTCAATCTCAAGCCAAATGGCGACTACCTGACCGTTCGCGCAAATTGTCTGGAGGACAATGTCGTCCTTTGGAAGTTCGAGAAAGGCAAGCGTTCCGCGGTCAAATGGGTACGGAATACGCCAACCCCGACCCGCCAGTGGCATGAGCTCAAGGTCCGCATCAACGGTGCGAAGGTCGAAGGCTATCTCGATGGCAAACTCTATCTTGAGCACACCTTGGCGCAGCCGGTTTCTGGCCGGATCGGTCTGTGGTCGAAGGCCGACAGTCACATGTATTTCACAGATTACACCGTAGCAGCCACCACTGATTGAGAGAGCGTGTAGCCGTTTTCGCGATCTCGTGCTGCTCGAAGCTGAAGTGAGGCCGGTGATGGCCAAACTGCTGGAGGGCGGGCTCGAAATCACGGCTGTCCACAACCACTTGCTCCGCGCGAACCCGGCGACATTCTACATGCATGTCAGCGGTCACGGCGATCCCCTCAAAATGGCCGGTGTGATTCACGATGCTCTGGCCGCCAGCAAGACGCCAATGACGGTCGCCGCCGCGGGTCCGGCACCTGCCGTGGAGCTCGATACGGCGCAGCTCGACAAGATCATCGGCGTCAACGGCCAGAACAATGGCGGCGTGTATGCTTTTGCCGTGCCGCGTCGCGATCCGGTGAACGAAAGGCGGAATGCAGATTGCGCCGGTAGGCCCGATGGGAGTGGCGCAAGCGATCAACTTCCAACCGACTGGGGGTGGCAAGGCGGCGATCACGGGCGATTTCGTGCTGACCGGCAACGAGGTCAATCCGGTGATCAGAGCACTCCTCGAGAACGGAATCGAGGTGACGGCGGTCCATAGCCATATGTTGGACGAACAGCCAAGGCTGTTCTTTCTCCACTTTTGGGCGAATGACGACGCGGTAAAGCTGGCAAAGGGACTTCGATCCGCCCTGGACAAGACGGCCAGCACCAAGAGCTGGGAAACAAGATTGATTCCGCGCGCCGGATACGCAGGCGCGCGGCGTCAGGCACTTTCATGATGAGAAAGATCGAATGCGAAACGTTGTTCTGACTTTATCTCTATTGACGGCTGTCCTTGCTGTGAACGCGACCGCTCAGGCTCAAACGTCCTGCAGGGGGTGCGCCGAGCAGCAAAAAGGCGTGTATGATGAATTACGCCGGACCAGCCTGCAAGACCGAGTACCAGATGTGCCTCAAGGCCTGCAAGAAATGAGGGAGCTAAGTTGGCGAGCTTACGCGTAGGGCGGTTCATCGCGGTATTTGCCGGCATCGGGAGTCTCGTTGCTCTCGATGTCGGCGTTGCTGTCGCAGGAAAGTTCCGGAAATTACCCGTCCGCAGATACGCGCAAAGTTGTCGGACAAGGAAGTGACCGATCAGGTCCACTATCGCGACGTCTATGAGCGCCCGTGCTGTTTCGCTGGAAGATCAGCAATCCGGCTCTGATCGCGGCAACGGTATCGGCTATCCACTGTTGCAGCCGGCGTGGGTGATGGTGAAATAGCAGCCAGCAAGGAGCGCCTGGTTGGATTGCTCTACCTACGCTGCCAGGCGCAGAGCCCGGATCGCTGTCGTGTATCTGACCAGTGGTCCCTCCTCAGGATCGTTGCCGTGGAAATGAATGGCGGCGCCAACCGGAATTTTGCGCGGTCTGCCATATTCCTTGACGGACGCGGTCTCGACCACCTGTAGGCCCGGATTATTGGCGAAGGCAGTGAGGGCGGCGAGTTCGGCAGTGCTCGCGCCACCCGAGCGCCACGAAGCCTCGAACACGCCGGATCGCCACTGTCCGCGCCCATCAATGCCTTGTCCGACGTCGTAGTTGCGGCGTGAGGCCAGGAAGCCGGGAAATTTGGCAGCGTTGCAGTCATATCTGCGAGCCTGGTTTACGGCGAGCCTCGCTTCGGCTTCCATGGGAAGACCCTCGAGTGCTGACCAGCCGCCCCGAACACAGATGAGATGCGCCTAGCC
>NZ_LGHM01000369.1 GCF_001908185.1 Bradyrhizobium sp. AS23.2 | reverse complement strand
ATCGAGGTCATCGTCGACATCGAGGACAAGACCTGTCCCTGTTGCCAGGGCGAGTTGCATCGGATCGGCGAGGATAGGAGCGAACGGCTGGACCTGGTCCCTGCGCAGTTCCGGATCCTCGTGACCCGGCGTCCCAAATACGCCTGCCGAGCCTGCGAGGACGGCGTCATGCAGGCGCCGGCCCCGGCCAGGCTGATCGCGGGCGGATTGCCGACCGAGGCTACCGTCGCCCAGGTCCTGGTCTCCAAATATGCCGATCACCTGCCGCTCTATCGGCAGGCGCAGATTTACGCCCGCCAGGGCATTGAGCTCGATCGTTCGACGCTGGCGGATTGGGTGGGACAGGCCGCCTTCCACCTACGTCCGTTGCATGAGCGACTCCTTGGCAAGCTCAGGCAACGGCCAAAGCTGTTCGCCGACGAGACGACGATGCCGGTGCTCGATCCCGGCCGAGGGCGTACCAAGACCGGTCAGCTCTGGGCCTATGCGGCGGACGACCGGCCATGGGGCGGTGCCGATCCGCCAGGCGTCGCCTATGTCTATGCCCCCGATCGCAAAGCCGACCGGCCCATCGCCCATCTGGCAGGCTTCAAGGGGATCCTGCAGGTCGATGGCTACGCCGGCTATGGCAAGCTGGCCGAGCGTGGCGACGTCCAGCTTGCATTCTGCTGGTCGCACATGCGGCGTAACTTCTACGAACTTGCCGCCCCTGGCCCCGCGCCCATTGCGGGCGAGGCGCTCAAGCATATCGCCGAGTTCTATGCCATCGAGAAGGACATCCGTGG
>NZ_LGHM01000042.1 GCF_001908185.1 Bradyrhizobium sp. AS23.2 | reverse complement strand
CGCTCGCGCCGCGCATCGCGGCCGATACACGGCTTCACGTCTCCGGCTGCGCCAAGGGCTGCGCCCGTTCCGGCGCCTCGGCGGTGACGCTGGTGGCGACCAGCGCCGGCTTCGATCTCGTCCGCGACGGCACGACGCGCGATGAGCCGATCCTGCGCGGGTTGAACGGCGCCGACATCGTCAGCGATCCCTCTATTCTGGTCGGAGGGAATTGATGCCGCTTCTTTATGAAACCGATGGCGCGGCGATCTACCGGCAATCCTTTGCGACCATCCGGGCCGAGGCGGATCTTGCTCGCTTCACGCCGGACGAGGAGCAGGTCGTGGTGCGAATGATCCACGCCGCCGGCATGGTCGGCCTGGAGGCGCATATCCGCTTCACGCCGGGGATGGCGACCGCTGCGCGTGCGGCCTTGAAGAAGGGCGCGCCGATCCTGTGCGACGCGCGCATGGTCTCCGAAGGAATCACGCGCGCGAGACTTCCCGCGGCCAATGCCGTCATCTGCACGCTTGGCGACGCGGCCGTTCCTGCGCTCGCGCAATCTATGCGCAACACGCGCTCGGCTGCGGCGCTGGAGCTATGGCGGCCGCATCTCGATGGCGCGATCGTCGCGATCGGCAACGCGCCGACCGCGCTGTTTCATCTCCTCAACATGCTGGAGGACCGGGACTGCCCGCGGCCCGCAGCCATCATCGGCTGTCCCGTCGGCTTCGTCGGCGCGGCGGAATCCAAGGCCGCGCTGATGGCCGATCCGCCGGTGCCGGCGCTGACGGTCGAGGGCCGCCTCGGCGGCTCCGCGATCACGGTCGCCGCCGTGAACGCTCTGGCGAGCCGGAGCGAATAGAAATGGGACGCATTATCTGTTGCGGTCTCGGCCCCGGTGATCCCGACCTGATGAGCGTGCGCGCGGACCGGACGGTGCGCGGTGCAAAGCATGTCGCCTACTTCCGCAAGAAGGGCAGGCCGGGTCAGGCGCGGCGCATCGTCGAGGGCATGTTAGCCGCCGACGTCACCGAATATCCCATGGAATATCCTGTTACGACGGAGATCGCCTTCGACAGCCCTGAATACGTCCAGCTGCTGGCCGGTTTCTACGATGAATGGGCCGAGCGTCTGGCGCGGCTGGCGCGCGCGGTCGACGTCGTCGTGCTGTGCGAGGGCGATCCTTACTTCTACGGCTCCTTCATGCATCTGCACGCGCGCCTGCAGGGGCGTATCGAGATCGAGGTCATCGCCGGCATTCCCGGCATGGTCGGCTGCTGGAATGGCGTCGGCGAGCCGATAGCGCTGGGCGACGACGTGACGACGGTGCTGATGGGCACGCTGAGCGAGGACGAGCTCGAACGGCGTATGCGCGACTCCGATGCGCTCGTCATCATGAAGACCGGGCGCAATCTCGCGAAAGTACGCCGCGCGCTCGCATCCGCCGGCCGGCTGGATGACGCCTGGCTGGTCGAGCGCGGCACCATGCCGGGCGAGCGCGTCGTGCGCCTCGCCGATATCGATGCCGCCGACTGTCCTTATTTCGCGATCGTGCTGGTACACGGCAAGGGCCGGCATCTGGACGCCGCCGAATGACGGGTACGCTGACCATCGCGGGCCTCGGGCCGGGCAGTGATGCGCTGGTGACGCCGGAGGTTTCCGCCGCGCTTGCCTCCGCGACCGACATTTTGGGATACGCGCCATACGTTGCGCGCGTGCCGCCGCGACCGGGGCTCAAGCTGCATCCGTCAGACAATCGCGAAGAGCTGCAGCGCGCGAGCGAGGCCCTGCGGCTTGCCGCCGAAGGCGGACAGGTCGTCGTCGTCTCCTCCGGCGACCCCGGCGTCTTCGCGATGGCCTCCGCCGTGTTCGAGGCGCTCGAACAGGCGCCGCAATGGCGGGAGCTGCCGATCCGCGTGCTGCCGGGCATCACCGCGATGCTGGCGGCGGCCGCGCGGGCCGGCGCGCCGCTTGGCCACGACTTCTGCGCGATCAACCTTTCCGACAATCTCAAGCCCTGGGCGGTGATCGAGAAACGCCTGCGGCTGGCCGCGGAAGCCGATTTTGCGATTGCAATGTACAATCCCCGTTCGGCGAGCCGGCCGGAAGGATTTGGCCGCGCGCTCGCGGTGTTGAAAGAGTCCGGTTGCGGCGAGCGTCTCGTGATCTTCGCGCGCGCGATCAGTGCCGCTGACGAGAGGATCGAGACAGTGGCGCTGAACGAAGCGACACCCGAGATGGCCGACATGCGCACGCTGGTGATCGTCGGCAACTCGCAGACACGCCGTGTCGGCCGTTGGGTCTACGCGCCGAGGCAGGTCCGATGACCGAGCCACTGCATGATCTCGGCCACGCTCTCGACCCGCAGCCGTTCGGGCAGTCGCGGCCGCGAGATCATGATCACGGGCAAGCCGAGCATGCGGGCCGCGTCGACCTTTGCGCGCGCGCCGTCGCCGCCGGAATTGCGGGCGACGATCCACGTAATGCCGCGCGTGCGCATCATCTCAAGCTCACCGTCAAGCGTGAACGGCCCGCGCGACACGATCACATCTGCGGGGAAGGGCAGCGGCGTTTCGGGCGGATCGACGAACCGCAGCGTGTAGGTATGCTGCGGCTTCGCCACGAACGGCGCGATATGCTGACGGCCGATGGCGAGGAAGACTATTGCCGGCGCCTCGGGCAGCGCTGCCGCCGCGGCGTTGACGTCAGCAACTTCGATCCAGTTGTCGCCGGGTGCCGCGGCCCAGGGAGCGCGTTCGAGCGCGATCAGCGGCGTACCGGTTTCCGCGCATGCTTCAACGGCGTTACGGCTCATCTCGGCAGCGAAGGGGTGCGTCGCATCGATCACATGCGTGATGCCTTCGCAGCCGATGTAGTCGGCAAGCCCGCTCACGCCGCCAAAGCCGCCGATGCGGGTCGGCAGCGGCTGATCGGCAGGCGCACGGGTGCGGCCGCCATAGGAATAGACGGCGTCAAGCCCGGCGCGCGCGAACTCCGCGGCGAGCAAGCTCGCATCGGCGGTTCCGCCCAGAATAAGGGCGCGTGTCATGGCTGATCCCTGGTTGACCATCATCGGTATCGGCGAAGATGGCCTTGCCGGGCTGTCCGAGGCAAGTCGAAAGGCGCTTGACGATGCCGAAACCGTCTTCGGCGGCGAACGCCATCTCGCGCTTGCCGGCGTGACCGGGCGCGGTCGCCCGTGGCCGGTGCCGTTCGATGCCAACGTCGTGCTGAGCTGCCGTGGCCGGCCAACCGCGGTCCTCGCTTCCGGTGATCCCTTCTGGCACGGCGCCGGCGCAAGCCTCGCCGAAAAACTCTGTGCCGGCGAGTGGACCGCGCATTCGTCGCCGTCGACATTCTCGCTAGCCGCCGCACGGCTCGGCTGGCGCCTCGAATCCGTCGCATGCCTTGGGCTTCACGCCGCGCCGTTCGAGCGCCTCGTGCCGCATCTGGCGCGAGATGCGCGCATCATTTGCCTCGTGCGAGACGCGAAGGCGGCCGGTGATCTCGCGAAATGGCTGACGGAGCGCGAATGGGGCGCCTCGGTATTCTGGACTCTCACCGCGCTTGGCGGGCCGCGCGAAAGCATTGCGGAACATCGCGCCGATAGCTTTGCAGGTGATCTCGCTGGAAACCTGGTCGCGGTGGCGGTCGAGGCGAGGGGAGCGCAAGGCATTCCTCGCAGCTCGGGACTTTCTGACGATCTTTTCGTCCATGACGGCCAGATCACCAAGCGGCCGGTGCGCGCGCTCGCTCTCTCGGCGCTGGCGCCGCGTCCCGGCGAACGGCTGTGGGACATTGGCGCGGGCTCGGGGTCGATCTCGATCGAATGGGCGCTGTGCGGCGGGATGGCGAATGCCATCGAGACACGTGAGGATCGCGCCGCGAACATCCGCAGCAATGCGGCGGCGTTCGGACTGTCGCATCGGATCACAATCATCACGGGGAACGCGCCGGAAGCTCTTGCCAGACTGGAAGCGCCGGATGCCGTCTTCATCGGCGGCGGCCTCGACATCGCGATGTTTGATGCCATCTGGTCGCGGCTTTCACCGGGGACGCGGCTCGTCGTGCATGCGGTGACGCTGGAGACTGAAGCGCAGCTTGGCGAGCTGCATCAGCGCCACGGTGGCGAGTTGATGCGGGCCGAGATCGCTCATGCTACCCCGCTGGGCCGCTACCGGTCCTGGCAGGCGGCACGGCCCGTGGTGCAATGGAGCGTGGTCCGATGAAGGTTGCCGGACTCGGATTCAAGCGGGATGTCACGCTGGCTTCGCTGCGCGAGGCGCTTTTGGCGACTGGAGGTTCCGAAGGCCTTGCGGCGTTGGCGACTGTCAGCGACAAGGCCGATGCAGAGGCGCTGAAGCAGCTCGCGCGCGAATGCGGTGTGCCGATCAGGGCTGTTCCGGCCGAAATGCTGGCCGGTATCGACACGCCGACGCAGTCGGCGCTCATTGCGGAAAAGTTCGGAACGGGATCGGTCGCCGAAGCCGCGGCGCTCGCGGCAGCTGGTCCTCGCGCGCGATTGATTGGAACGCGGGTGGTCTCGCAGGATCGCACTGCGACCGCGGCGATCGCGGAAGGAGACGGCGCATGACTGTGCATTTCATCGGTGCAGGGCCGGGCGCTCCCGATCTGCTGACGCTGCGCGGTCGTGACCTGATCGCCGCCTGTCCGGTCTGCCTCTATGCCGGCTCGCTGGTGCCCGAGGGCGTGCTGGCGCATTGCCCGCCCGGCGCGCGGATCGTCAACACCGCGCCGCTGTCGCTCGACGAGATCGTCACGGAGATGGCGGCCGCGCACTCCGAGCGCAAAGACATCGCCCGCCTGCATTCCGGCGATCTCTCGATCTGGTCGGCGATGGGCGAGCAGCTCCGCCGCCTCCGCGCGCTCGGCATTCCCTATACGGTGACGCCTGGCGTCCCGTCCTTCGCGGCCGCCGCGGCTGCGCTCGAGGCCGAGTTGACGCTGCCCGGCCTTGCCCAGACAGTGGTGCTGACGCGCACGCCGGGCCGCGCCAGCGCGATGCCCGAGGGGGAGAAGCTCGCCGCCTTCGCTGCAACCGGAGCGGTGCTTGCTATCCATCTGTCGATCCATCTGCTCGACAAGGTTGTCGCCGATCTCACACCGCATTATGGCGCGGACTGCCCGGTTGCGATCGTCTGGCGCGCGAGCTGGCCGGACCAGCGCATCGTCCGCGCGACGCTTGCAACGCTCGATGCTGTCGTTGGCACCGAGATGGAGCGTACTGCGCTGATCCTGGTCGGCAGGACACTTGGCTCGTCGGATTTTGGCGAGAGCCGCCTCTATGCTGCCGACTATGATCGCCGCTATCGGCCGGTCGGAGCCGAGCCGCGCTTTCCGGAGGTGTCGTGATGGCGGCAGGCCTCGTCATCTCCGCGCCTGCTTCCGGCGTCGGCAAGACCACGCTGACGCTGGCGCTCGCGCGGGCCTGGCGCAATCGCGGCTTGAACGTGCAGTGCTTCAAGAGCGGACCCGACTACATCGATCCCGCCTTCCATGCTGCCGCCACGGGACGCGCTTCCGTCAATGTCGATAGCTGGGCCATGGACCGTGCGACGATCGCGCATCTTGTCAGCCGCGGCACTGACGCCGATGTCGTGCTCGCCGAGGGCTCGATGGGTCTGTTCGACGGTGTCGCTACGCGCGGTGTCTCCGGAACCGGCGCCACGGCCGACATCGCGGAGATGCTGGGCTGGCCGGTGCTGCTGGTGATCGATCCCTCCGGACAGGCGCAGACGGCGGCTGCCATCGCCGCAGGCCTTCGTGATTACCGCGCCGGCGTACGTCTTGCGGGCGTCGTGCTCAATCGCGTCGCCAGCCCGCGCCACGAAGACCTCGTGCGGCGTGCGCTGCTGGATGTCGGCATCGCCGTGTTCGGCGCATTGCCGCGTCATGCTGAGATCAGCCTGCCGAAGCGACATCTCGGCCTGGTGCAGGCCGAGGAGCAGGCCGAGATCGGCAAGCTGATCGACGAGGCGGCGCGGTTCGTCACGGAGCATGTCGATCTTGATGCGGTGCTGCGGTCGGCAGCCGCCTGGTCGCCGCAACCTGCCGCGAACGGCCTCAACGTGACGCCGCCCGGCCAGCGCATTGCGCTTGCCCGCGATGCGGCATTCTCGTTCGTTTATCCGCACATGCTGGAAGCCTGGCGCGCGGCGGGCGCCGAGATCTCGACATTCTCGCCGCTTGCCGATGAAGGTCCTGATCCGAGTGCCGATGTCTGCTGGCTGCCCGGCGGCTATCCCGAGCTTCATGCCGGAAGGATCGCGGCCAATGCGCGCTTTCGCAGCGGCCTGACTGCCTTCGCCGAAACGCGACCGGTGCACGGCGAATGCGGAGGCTATATGGTGCTGGGGGCCGCCTTGACCGACGCCGATGGTGTTCGCCATGAGATGACAGGCCTGCTCGGACTGGAGACGAGCTTTGCCAAGCGCCGCATGCATCTGGGCTATCGTCTCGCCGCGCTCGCCGCGCCGATGCCCGGGCATCACGTGGGCGCGCGCCTGCGCGGCCACGAATTCCATTATTCGACGATCGTCGCGCAGCCAGATACGCCGCTGGCGGTCGTGCACGACGCAACGGGTGCCGTCATCGCCGAGACCGGCTCGCGGCGTGGCCATGCCACCGGCACGTTCTTCCATCTGATCGCGGAGGACCGGTGAGCGGTTTTGTTACTTTCATCTCCGCCGGACCTGGCGACCCCGAGCTTCTCACGCTCAAAGGTGCCGCGCGGCTGCGCGAGGCAGACGTCGTGCTCTATGACGACCTTGCTTCGGGCGCGATCCTCGACCTCGCCCGGCCCGGCGCCAATCTCGTCGCGGTCGGGAAACGGGCAGGGCGGCCCTCGACCAAGCAGCACCATGTCAACCGCCTCCTGGTCGACTATGCCGCGACCGGCGTGCGGGTGGTGCGGCTGAAGTCGGGCGACGCCGGCATTTTCGGCCGGCTCGAGGAGGAGCTCGAAACGCTGCGCGAGGCCGGCTTCGGCTACGAGATCATTCCCGGCGTGACCTCGGCCTGCGTCGCCGCCGCGCAAGCCGGCATTCCCTTGACCCGGCGCCACACCTCGCGCCGGGTGCAATTCGTGACCGGGGCCGATGTCACGGGCGAGCTGCCGCCAAACCTGAATTGGGCGGCGCTGGCTGATCCCGAGGCGACGACTGTGGTCTATATGGGCCGGCGCACCTTCCCGGCGCTTGCCGCAAAATTGATCGAACATGGCCTCGCTCCGGATACGCCGGCGCTGTTCGCCGAATCCCTCGGGCGGCCGGACGAGCGGCTGGTGCGCACCACGATTGCCGAGCTCGCCGAGCAGCTTGCGCGCGGCGGCGCCGCTTCCACGGCCGCCGTGATCCTGTTCGGTGCGCTCGCGGGGGACTATCTGTCGTGATGACGCTCTGCCTGATAGGCATCGGCTGCGGCGATCCCGAGCAGCTCACGCGCGCCGCGATCCGCGCCATCAACGACGCTGATCTCGTCCTGATCCCGCGCAAGGGGACTGCAAAGTCAGATCTTGCCGACCTGCGCCGGACGATCTGCGCGGATGTGCTCACCAGCGACAAGACGCGCATCGCCGAGTTCGATCTTCCCGTGCGCGATGCGGACGAGGCGGATTACCGCAAGGGCGTGGACGATTGGCACGATGCCGTCGCTGTGACCTGGTCGCAGACGATCGCCAGCCACCTCGAAGGCGACGGCAAGGTTGCGCTGCTGATCTGGGGCGATCCCTCTCTCTACGACTCCTCGCTGCGCATCGCGCGGCGGCTAAATCCTTCGCCCAAGATCGAGGTCGTGCCCGGCATCACCTCGATCCAGGCGCTGTGCGCGGCGCATGCGCTGCCGCTCAACGACATTGGCGAGCCGTTCCTGGTTACGACCGGACGCCGCCTGCGGGAGGGCGGCTGGCCACAAGGTGTCGATACCGTCGTGGTGATGCTCGACGGCGGCACGGCATTCCAGTCGCTCGATCCTGCGGGGCTCCACATCTGGTGGGGCGCCTATCTTGGCATGGCCGACCAGATCGTCATGTCCGGCGCGCTTGCCGAGACCGGCCCGCGCATCGTCGCTGTGCGGCAAGAGGCGCGCGAGCGGCACGGCTGGATCATGGACAGCTACATTCTCAAGCGCAGGCCGTGAGGCAAGCGAGGCATCATGCTCCCTGAATGGGTTTACCGGAAGTGCCCTGAGATCTCCGCGATCCACCGCGAGGCGGCGGTCGCGCGGCAGGCGCAGCTGACGAAGCCAGCTGGCGCGCTTGGCCGGCTCGAGCAGCTCGCGATCGAGCTTGCGGGCCTGCAAGCGACCGAGCAGCCTCGTGCCGCGCGGGTGCCGATCGTCATCTTCGCCGGTGATCACGGCATCGTCGCACAGGGCGTGTCGGCTTATCCGCAAGCCGTGACCATCGCGATGATGGCGAATTTCGCGTCGGGCGGCGCCGCGATCTCGGTGCTGGCGCGCGAGCTTGGCTCAAGCCTGGAGGTCGTCGACGCCGGCACGCTGGCGCAGGAGGAGATGGCGGGCATCGTCACTGACAAGCCGCGCAGCGGTACGCGCGATTTCAGTGTCGAATCTGCGCTCACACCGGCGGAGCTGGCGTTTGCCTTTGAGGCCGGCCAGCGCGCCGTTGTGCGGGCGGACGCAGGTCAGCCCGATCTCCTGATCTTCGGTGAGATGGGCATCGGCAACACCACGACCTCGGCGGCAATTGCGGCGAGCCTGCTGGGCGTGAGCGCCGAGGAGATCGCGGGCAGTGGCACCGGCGTCGATGAAGCCGGCCGCGCGCACAAGGCGCGCGTGATCGATGCTGCGATAGCGCGCCATGGCGTTGCGGGCGCGACGCCCGAAAAGATCCTGTGCGCCGTCGGTGGCCTCGAAATCGCGGCGATCTGCGGCGCGATCATCGCGGCCGCACAGCGCCGCATCCCTGTATTGATCGACGGCTTCATCGTGTCGGTGGCGGCGCTGGCAGCCGTGCGCCTCAATCCGTCGTGCCAGCCGTTCCTGCTGGCCTCGCATCAATCGGCGGAGCAGGGGCATCGGCTGGTGCTGCGCGCGCTGAACGTGCAGCCGCTGATCAGCCTCGATCTCAGGCTCGGCGAGGGATCGGGCGCCGCCATCGCGCTGCCACTGGTGCGGTCGGCCTGCAGCCTCCACAACGGCATGGCGACGTTTGCGCAGGCCAATGTGCCGGATCGTCCGGCCTGATCAGGTTCAGGCTGTGCGCTGATTGACGGAGACGACGCGCCAGCCGGTCGCGAGCCGATCGATCCGGGTCAGCGAAAGCGGATCGACCACGAAGCGCAAGGCCGCTTCTGGCGTCAGATCCAGTGCGATGCAGAGTGCAGCGCGGATGGTGCCGGAATGCACGACGAGCGCCGCCGGTCCGGCTCCGATCCGCGACAGACCCAGCCGCACGCGCGCGACCTGATCCTCGAAACTTTCACCACCCGGCGGCCTCGCGCGCGCCGGATCGCTCCAGAACTGCGCGTAAGTCTCGCCGCCGGTCGCGGCGAGCTCGTCATGGCGATGGCCGGTCCAGTTGCCAAAATCCTGCTCGCGGAATTCGCCGACCAGCTCCGGCTCGAGTCCCAGCGCGCGCGCCGTCTCGACCGTGCGACGTGACGGGCTGGCATAGCTCGCGGCATCCCGCGGCAGGCGCTGCCGCAGCGCGTCCAGTTGTGCGCGATCGCCGAGATCGGCCGGCGCGTCCGGCGCATGGATCGTCCCCGTAACGCCTTCGACAGGCGCATGCCGTATCAGCCAGACGAAGGTCTCGCCTTCCATGCTCATCTCCAAGGAAGCTGGTCGCTGTGACAATAACGCCGCAACACGTACATTGACTCCGTCTCGATGGTAATCCTAGATGGCCCTGACGGTTTCCCCATCAGGGAATGAAAAGGGAATGCGGTGCGGGGACGTTGTCCCCAATGCCGTAGCTGCCCCCGCAACTGTAAGCGGTGAATCCTTCGTCACGAGCCACTGGGTCCTCGGTCCCGGGAAGGCGACGAAGCGGTCACGACCCGCGAGCCAGGAGACCTGCCGTCAGCCGTGGTCACACGCGAAGATGTCGGTCGGGGAGTACAGACATTCGGCTTCATCGGAAGGCCTCAAAAGCCAGGGATGAGACCTCGTTCGCTGTGACGTGCCACTGACGTCATACCGAGGTCCCGAACCGTGTTTTCCATTCGTTTTGTACGACCGTGCCGCTTGCTGCTCGCCTCAACCGCTCTCACGTCGTTTGTTGCCGCCGATATGCCTGCCGCGCTGGCGCAGCAGGCCCGCCAATCACTGCCGCCGGTTGAGGTGACGCCCGCCCAACCGCGGAAGCAGGCCAAGCCGGCTGGCCGCGACGCGCAGAGCGCACGCCACGCAGCAGCGCGCCGGCCAGCGACCGCATCGGCCGCGCCAAAGCCTGTCGCGCCGACAGCAGCCACGCAGACACAGACGCCGCTCAACAGCAACGCTGTGGCCGTAAGCGCCTCGCGCCTCGGCCTGACCGTGCGGGAGATTCCCGCGACCGTCGAGGTGATCTCGGCCGAAACCATGCGCGAACAGGGCTATCGCACCGTGTCGGAGGTGGCCCAGGGCGCGGTGGGCGTCACATCCGGCGACAATCCGGCCGAGCCCTCGGCCTTCTCGATGCGCGGCTTCACCAACAGCCAGATCAACATGCTCTACAACGGCATCAAGATCGGCCCGCAGAACATGACTTCGCGGATCACGGATACGGCCAATCTCGAAGCCGTGGAATTTGTGAAAGGTCCGGCCTCGCTGATGTCAGGCGAAGGTGCCGCCGGCGGCGCGATCAACTTGGTCACGAAGCAGCCGCACACCGGGGCGATCCGGAACGAGGCGGATTTCTCCTTGGACTCGCTGAACTCATTCCGTGCCCACTATGGTTCCGGCGGCAGCACCAATGTGCAGGGCCTCGACTACCGCTTCGACATCAGCCGTTCCTCGCTCAACGGCTTTGCCGACGACACCAATACCAAGACGTTCGACGTTTCCGGCCAGCTCAATTATCGCATTTCCAACAGTCTCAAGGTCTGGGGCGCGACCGAATACCGGGAAGACCGCTCGAAAGCCTATTGGGGCGCGCCGCTGGTGCCGGTCGCTTATAGCGGCTCGCACGCGGCCACCGGCATCGTCTCCGGCAACTACGTCTCGAACTTCAACGGAACGAATCTCGGGCCGGTCACGATCGACGACCGCACCTTCAACACCAATTACAATGTCCTGGATAACCGTAACGTGGCACAGGAAGTGTGGCTGCGGGGCGGCTTTGAGCTGAAGCTCGCGCCTGACCTGACGCTCAAGAGCCAGGCCTATGCCTATGGTGCAGAGCGTACCTGGTTCAATAACGAGGTGGAGGCGTTCAACTCCACGACGAATATGGTGGATCGGGAACGCTTCTATGTCGCGCAAAGCCAGCGCCTTGTCGGCAATATCACGGACCTGACGTGGGATACTGACATCGCAGGCTTCGATAACCGTTTGGTTACGACAGTATCGTCAAGCTACCTCGATTTTGTCAGGCCGGGCGCCGCCAATTTTCCCGACGATTCCGTCACGCTGGTCGATCCCGCGCGCGGCTATTACGGTTTGCTCACGACGCAGCAGCAGACGGCACGTATCGACAACCAGGCGCTGTCGTTCGAGGACCGGCTGAAGTTGACGCGCAGCTTCGCGCTGATCGGCGGCCTGCGCGTCGAGCATATCGGGCTCGACCGCAATTCGGCCAACGTGATCGGCCTGGAGAAGGCAGGCTTCCCGTACTCGACAGATTGGGCGCCGATGACGGGCCGCATCGGCTACACCTGGGAAGCCATTCCGGGCCTGACCTTCTTCAGCCAGTACGCCACCGGCGCGGATGTCTCGGCCAACAACATCTTCCTGCTCGGACCGACCCAGCCGCTCGACCTCACGACCTCGCGCACCTATGAGACCGGCGTCAAGCACCTGTTCTGGGATAACAGGGCAGGGTGGTCATTCTCGGCCTACGATATCGAGCGAAAGAATGTCTATGCCGCGGCCGGCGGCATGCAGCTCAACATCGCCGGACGGCAGGAGTCCAAGGGCGTGGAGCTTGCGGCGGCCGTACGCCCGATCGAGCCGTTGCGTCTCTGGGGCAACATCGCCTATGTCGATGCGCGCTATGCCGACTACAATTTCGCTGGCGGATCGTTCTCCGGCAATACGCCGCCGAACGTGCCGCGCATCGTGGCGAATGCCGGGGCCTCGTATCGCTTCTTCACACCCTGGCCGGTGGAGCTCGGAATCGTCGGCCGCCATGTCGGCGACCGTTACAACACCGACGCAAATACGGTCACGATGAACGCCTACACCGTGGCCGACGTCTATGCCTTCGTCGACATCCCCAGGACGGTATTCAACGCGGTCGACCAGGCTCGCCTGACCTTCCGCGTTCGCAACATCACCGACAAGCGTTACGCGATCTGGGGCGATCCGTTCTATCCCGATCAGATACTGCTCGGCGTGCCACGCACCTACGAGATCTCGGCGGCGTTCAAATGGTAGGGCGCTGAACGCATGATGGGCGCGATCGTCCTGTTGCATCGCTGGCTCGGGATCGCATTCTGCCTCCTGTTCGCGATGTGGTTCGCGAGCGGAATCGTGATGCACTTCGTTCCGTTTCCGTCATTGACGGAAGCGGAGCGTTTTGCCGGCCTCGCGCCGCTGGATCGCACGCAGGTGAGGATCGCAGTCGTCGAAGCCGTGGCCGCGAGCGAGATCGCGGATGCCACGCGGGTTCGTCTGGCCCGACGGAGCGACGGACCGGTCTATATCGTCTCGGGGCCATCGCGCGCACGCGCGGTTCGCGCATCCGACGGACGGGATGCATCGGTGACATCTCCCGATGGCGCGCTCGCCATTGCGCGGGATCACGCCCGCGAGCGTGGGCTCGATGCCGCTCGGGCTGCGATCGTCGCGCGGTCGGACTACGATCAATGGAGCGTGCCGAACGGCCTTGATCGCCATAGGCCGCTGTTTCGCGTCGCCCTCGGCGATGCCGCGGGGACAGAGGTCTATGTCTCATCCCTTACTGGAGAGGTGATTCTTGACACGACGCGAAGCGAGCGCGGATGGAACCTCGCCGGGAGTGTGCTGCACTGGATCTATCCGACGGTTCTAAGAAGCAACTGGGCGCTGTGGGACCGCGTGGTCTGGACGTTGTCGCTGCTGGCCTCGATCGCAGCTTTGCTCGGCGCGGTGCTTGGCTTTGTGCGGATCAGGCGGCGAGGGTGGTTGATCGGTTCACCCTACCGAGGCTGGCACGCTTTGCATCATCTCATTGGTCTTGCGGCGACGGTTTTCGTGCTGACCTGGATCTTCAGCGGCTGGCTCTCCATGGACCACGGGCGGCTGTTCTCGCGCGGGCAGCTGAGCCCGGCCGAAGCCAGCGTGACGAACGCCGCGCCGGATTGGACGGCGGCCTCGTCGCTCGATCGGCAGCCGATATCGTCGTCGGCCCGTGAGGTCGAATGGTTCGCTTTTATCGGCACCATCTATCGACGCGATCGGGTCGATCTTGGGCGCCAGACATTGATCAGGGCAGGGGATGCGTCCCGTGATGGGCAAACGGGAGTCTTGAGCGCGCGCGAAGTTCAGGAATTGACGACGCGCCTCGCCACGGGCTGCGGCGCACCGTCCATTCTTGCCAATGATGACGACTATCCCGCGCAATCCGCCGTTTCGGGTGCGCCGGTCTATCGCTCCCGATGCGGCGACCTGTGGTTCGACATTGACGGCGCTGATGGCAACGTGCTGCAACGGCTGGATGCGTCGCGGCGGGCCTATCGCTGGTCCTACAGCGCCCTGCACACGCTCGATTTTCCAGTCCTCATGGCGCGCCCGCGTCTGCGTGATGTGCTGATCGTCGGGCTCTGCGCGCTGGGCCTGGTGTTCTCCGTCACAGGGATCGCGGTCGGCTGGCGTCGCTTGCGGTCAGCCTTTGCAATCTGAAATGCACATCGAACAAATTGTATGCAGCATGCAAATTGCGGGTTGCGCAGGCGCGATGGGGCGCTGAAGATACGCTCCGCCGCAACGGAGCGATCGCGATCGATGTCTACCAAGCGCAAGCGCCTCGGCATGATCACGCCGTCCTCGAATTCAGTGCTCGAGCCCGTCACCAACGCCATGCTGGCTGGAGCAGATGGCGTTACCGCGCATTTCTCGCGCTTCCGTGTCACCGAGATTGCGCTCCACGCCGCGGCGCTGAACCAGTTCGATGCGTCGGTGATGCTGCCCGCGGCGGACCTGCTGGCGGATGCCAAGGTCGACGCCATCGCCTGGAATGGCACTTCGGCAAGCTGGCTCGGCATCGGCCGGGACAAGAGCCTTTGCGAAGCGATCACGGCGCGCACAGGCGTGCCGGCGACGACGTCGACGCTTGCCTGCATCGATGCCGTCCGCGCCCTCGGCGCCAAGCGTGTCGGTCTCGTCTCGCCCTATACGGACGACGTGCAGCGGCGGATCGCTGGCGTCTGGGCCGAGGAGGGGATCGCGCCGCACGCGGAGCGGCATCTCGGGCTCCGCGACAATTTCTCCTTCGGCGAGGTCACATCGGCGACGATCGCCGGCATGATCCGGGCGGTCGCGGCCGAAGGCGCCGGTGCCGTCGTCATCCTCTGCACCAATCTCGACGGCGCCGCGCTTGCAGCCTCGCTCGAACGGGAACTGGACATCACGGTGCTCGACTCGGTCGCGGTCACGCTGTGGCGGACGCTGGAGCTCGCCGGCGGCGACATCAGCGCTCTCACCGATTGGGGCCGCATCTTCCAGATATCAGCAGTCATCAAGTGACGGAGACTCATGTGACGCAGCTCGATCTTGCCATTCGCGGCGGCACCATCGTGACGGCCAGCGACGAGTTTCGCGCCGATATCGGCATTCGCGACGGCCGCATCGTCAGCATTGCCGACAGTATTGAAGGCGCAGCGCGCGAGATCGACGCGACGGGTCTGCTCGCGCTGCCCGGCGGTATCGACAGCCACGTTCACATCTCGCAAGCGTCCGGCCCCGCCGTGGTCATGGCCGACGATTTTGCGTCAGCGACGCGCGCGGCCGCCGCCGGCGGCAACACCATGGTGCTGCCCTTTGCGCTCCAGGAGAAGGGCTCCTCGCTGCGGACCTGCGTCGAGAACTACCGCAAGCTCGCCGAAGGCGAGTGCTACATCGATACAGCTTTCCATCTCATCATCTCCGATCCGACCGCGGTCGTGCTCGGTCAGGAGCTGCCGGCGCTGGTCAAGGACGGCTACACCTCGTTCAAGGTGTTCATGACCTATGACGACCTCGTGCTCAGCGACAAGCAGCTGCTCGAGGTCTTCGATGTGGCGCGCCGCGAGGAGGCGCTGGTGATGGTCCATTGCGAAGGCTATGACGCGATCCGCTTCCTCACCACCAGGCTTGAGCGCGAAGGCCACATCGCACCCTACTATCACGGCGTCTCGCGTCCCCAGGCCGTCGAACGCGAGGCGACGCACCGCGCCATCAGCCATGCTGAAATCGTCGGTGTCCCCATCATGATCGTGCATGTCTCCGGGCGCGAGGCGATGGAGCAGGTGCGCTGGGCCCAGCAGCGCGGATTGCCGGTACATGCGGAGACCTGCCCGCAATACATCACGCTGACGGCCGACGACATGAAGGGCCTGAACATGGACATGAGCGGCGCGAAATATGTCTGCTCGCCGCCGCCGCGCGATGCCGAGAGCCAGCAGGCGATCTGGGAGGGGATCACGACCGGCGTGTTCCAGACTTTCTCGTCCGACCATTGCCCGTTCCGCTACGACGATCCCAAGGGCAAGCTGACGCCGAATTCCCGCACCTCGTTCCGCTGGGTGCCGAACGGCATCCCCGGCGTCGAGACGCGGCTGCCGATCCTGTTTTCCGAAGGCGTCTCAAAAGGACGGATCACGCTGCAAAAGTTCGTCGAGCTGACCGCGACCAACCATGCGCGGATCTACGGCCTTTATCCACGCAAGGGCTCGATCGGCGTCGGCTTCGATGCCGACATCGCACTGTGGGACCCGAAGCTGACGAAGCCGATCCGGCAGGCCGATCTGCACCACGGCTCGGACTACACGCCCTGGGAAGGATTCGACGTCATCGGCTGGCCCGTCACCACCATTGCGCGGGGCCGGGTGGTGTACGAGCATGGCAGGCTCGTCGGCGACAAGGGTGCGGGCGAGGTGCTGAGCCGCGGCAAATCGAGCCTGGTGTGACAGCGACATGATGCAGGGGGGGACGCCAGGCCGCCTCTTGCGCATGCCACCTCGCGATGTCAGGGCATCACTGATCCCTTTTCGCCGGCTGCCTTTCAGTGTAGCTCTGCGCCCACTTATTAGGCGGCGGGCGCCAATCCTGCCGCCGTGAAATCATGCAGGAGACAGCAGGGATGTACCCGAAAGTTCAAATGTTCATCGCCGGCGAGTGGACCGACGGCACTTCCGGCAAGTCGGAGGACATCCTCAACCCCGCGACCGGCCAGCCGATCGGCAAGACCCCGCACGCCTCGCGCCAGGATCTCGACCGGGCGCTCGAAGCGGCCAAGGCCGGCTTCGAAGTCTGGCGCAAGACGTCGCCCTTCGACCGCTACAAGCTGATGCGGAAGGCCGCGGACATCATCCGTTCGCGCGCCGCCGAGATCGCGCCTGTCATGACGATGGAGCAGGGCAAGCCGGTCGTGGAAGCCCAGGGCGAGACATGCTGGCCGGCGACCTCATCGACTGGTTCTCGGAAGAAGCTCGCCGCGCCTATGGCCGCATCGTGCCGCCACGGATGGGCAATGTCTCCCAGCTCGTGACCAAGGAGCCGGTCGGCCCGGTCGCTGCGTTCACGCCCTGGAATTTCCCGATCAACCAGGCGGTACGCAAGATCTCGGCCGCGCTTGCTGCAGGGTGCTCGATCATCGTCAAGGGACCGGAAGAAACGCCGGCGAGCTGCATGGAGCTGGTGCGCGCCTATGCCGACGCGGGCATTCCCCCCCGGCGTCGTCCAACTGGTGTTCGGCGTGCCGGCTGAGGTGTCGGAATATCTCATTCCGCATCCGATCATTCGCAAGATCAGCTTCACCGGCTCGACCGCCGTCGGCAAGCATCTGGCCGCGCTTGCCGGCCTGCACATGAAGCGCGTCACCATGGAGCTCGGCGGCCATGCGCCGGCGATCGTGTTCGCGGACGCCGACCTCGATAACGCCGCCAAGATCCTTTCGGCCAACAAGTTCCGCAATGCCGGCCAGGTCTGCGTCTCGCCGACGCGCTTCCTGGTGCATGAGAGCGTCTACGCGCCCTTCGTCGACAAGTTCGTCGCCGCGGCCAAGAGCCTCAAGGTCGGCAACGGCCTCGACAAGGACACGCGCATGGGTCCGCTGGCGAACCCGCGCCGCGTCGACGCCATGGAAGGCCTCGTCTCCGATGCGGTCCAGCGCGGCGCCAAGGTGCAGGCTGGCGGCAAGCGCATCGGCAATGAAGGCTTCTTCTTCGAGCCGACGGTGCTGACCGACGTGCCGCGCGATGCGCGGATCATGAACGAGGAGCCGTTCGGACCTGTTGCACCGATCACGTCCTTCCGCAGCTATGACGAGGTGGTGGCCGAGGCGAACCGTCTGCCTTACGGCCTTGCGGCCTATGCCTATACGACCTCGACCAAGACGATGCAGGCGATCGGCGCCGACATCGAGAGCGGCATGGTGTCGATCAACCACCACGGCCTCGCGCTGCCGGAAGTGCCGTTCGGCGGCATCAAGGATTCCGGCTATGGCTCCGAAGGCGGCCTCGAGGCGATCGAGGGTTACCTCAACACCAAGTTCGTGACCCAGGCGAGCGCGTAAGAGGCGTGCAGGGTGGGTTGGTCACAAGGCGTAACCCACCCTTTCTCCCGTACTGAAAGCAAAGAGGTGGGTTACGCCGAGCGGACTGCACTTCGCGCAGTCGCAGGGTTAACCCACATCGCTTCGCGTTGCAGCGTCTGCGACGCGGGAGTGGGTACTCCGTCATTGCGAGCGCAGCGAAGCAATCCAGACTGTCTCCGTGAAAAGAATCTGGATTGCTTCGCGAAGCCTGTCATCGGGCCGCGCTTTGCGCGGACCCGTTGGCTCGCAATGACGAGATAGAAGCACCAGTGTACTTCCCTCAGTTCGTCGATCCTTCTCGCGGATAAACGCGCCGCGAAAGCGACATCCGGCTTCCCACCGTCAGCCACGATCCTAACGCCGAGCGCGAGCCCCGCGACTGCACCATCGTGCAGCGCAATGACGGCCGCCTTTAGAGGCCTCGACCGGCCAAACAGCGCTGATATCCCGCTAGCGAAGGCGCGGCTGGTGGCATACCATTTGCAGGCCAAAGGGCTCTGGTTTCACCTGCTCTTGGCCAACGAAGGCCAGCATCACGGCAATACTGGAGGACGTCATGGATCGCAGGACCGTATTGAAGGGACTGGCCGGCGCGGGCGGTCTGGCATTGACCGGCGGCCTCTCGGCCCCGGCGATCGCGCAAGGCGCGGCTGCGCGCACCCTGCGTTTTGTGCCCCAGGCCAATCTCGCCAATTTCGATCCGATCTGGGGCACGCAGTATGTCGTGCGCAATGCCGCAGCGCTGGTCTGGGACACGCTCTACGGCATCGATGCGCAGCTTCAGCCGCAGCGTCAGATGGTCGAGTCCGAGGAGACCACTGACGACGGCAAGACCTGGACGTTCAAGCTGCGGCCGGGACTCAAGTTCCATGATGGCGAGCCGGTGCTGAGCAAGGACGTCGTCGCGAGCCTGTCGCGCTGGGCCGCGCGCGATCCGATGGGCCTGATGATCATTGCGATCCAGCAGGAACTGACCGCTGTTGACGATCGCATCTTCAAATGGGTTTTGAAGCAGCCCTTCCCGAAAATGCTCTACGCGCTCGCCAAGAACAACGCGCCGTGCTCCTTCATCATGCCCGAACGCATCGCGAAGACCGATCCGTTCAAGCAGATCACCGAGTATGTCGGCTCCGGGCCGATGAAATTCGCCAAGAGTGAATGGGTCCCCGGCGCCAAGTCCGTGTTCGAGAAGTTCGCCGACTACGTGCCGCGGCAGGAGAAGGCGTCGTGGCTTGCGGGCGGCAAGCGGATGCTGATCGATCGCGTCGAATGGATCGTGATGCCGGATCCGGCGACCGCCGCCGCAGCTCTGCAGAACGGTGAGGTCGACTGGTGGGAGAATCCGATCGCCGATCTTGTGCCCGTGTTGAAGAAGAACAAGAACATCAATGTCGATATCGGCGATCCCCTCGGCAATATCGGCTCGTTCCGCATGAACCATCTGTTTGCGCCGTTCAACGACGTGCGGGCACGGCGTGCGGTGCTGATGGCGCTCAGCCAGGAAGACTATATGCGCGCGATCGTCGGCGACGACACCGCGCTGTGGAAGCCGCTGCCGGGCTTCTTCACGCCCGATACGCCGCTCTACAGCGAGATGGGTGGCGAGATCCTCAAGAGCAAGCGCGATTTCGATGCCGCCAAGAAGCTGCTCGCCGAGAGCGGCTATTCCGGCCAGCCGGTCACGTGCCTCGTGGCGCAGGATCAGCCGATCACCAAGGCGCAGGGCGACGTCACTGCCGACCTCCTGAAGAAGCTCGGCATGAATGTCGACTTCGTTGCCACCGATTGGGGCACGGTCGGCTCCCGCCGTGCGGCGAAAACGCCGCCGGGGCAGGGCGGCTGGAACATGTTCCACAGCTGGCATGCCGGCGCCGATTGCATCACGCCCGCCTCCTACACCGCCATTCGCGCCAATGGTGACAAGGCATGGTTCGGTTGGCCCACCAGCCCCGGCACCGAGAAGGAGGTCACGGCCTGGTTCGACGCCAAGAACCTCGACGAGGAGAAGGCCGCGGTCGGCCGCCTCAACAAGGCGGCACTCGATGACGTCGTCTACGCACCGACCGGTTTCTTCCTGGGCTACACGGCTTGGCGCAAGAACGTCTCCGGCATCACCAAGGGGCCGCTGCCGTTCTTCTGGGGCGTGGCGAAATCCGCATGACGCTGCGCTGAGGCCAGATGCTTTCTTACATCCTCCGTCGCATCGTCGCGACCTTGCCGGTGATGGCCATCGTCGCGCTGTTCGTGTTCAGCCTGCTCTACATCGCGCCGGGTGATCCCGCCGTGGTGATCGCGGGTGACCAGGCAAGCCCGGAGGATGTGGAGCGCATCCGCCAGAGCCTCGGCCTCGACCGCCCGTTCCTGATCCAGTTCGGCAGCTGGGTCTGGCGTATCCTGCACGGCGATCTCGGCACCTCGATCTTCACCAATCTGCCGGTCTCGACGATGATCGGGCAGCGGCTTGGGCCGACGCTGTCGCTGATGATCGTCACCCTGCTGCTCACGATCGTGGTTGCGGTGCCGCTCGGCGTGGTGGCTGCGTGGAAGGCCGGCAGCCTGATCGACCGCGTCATCATGGGCTTCGCCGTGTTCGGCTTCTCGCTGCCGGTCTTCGTCGTCGGCTACATGCTCGCCTACATCTTCGCGCTCGAGCTCGAATGGCTGCCGGTGCAGGGCTATACGTCGCTTAACGAGGGCTTCTGGCCGTGGCTGGAGAATCTGATCCTGCCGGCGATCGCGCTCGGCTGCGTCTATATCGCGCTGGTCGCGCGCATCACCCGCGCCGCCATGCTCGAAGTGCTGCAACAGGACTATATCCGCACCGCACGGGCCAAGGGCCTCGGGCAGGGCGGCATCCTGTTCATTCACGCGCTGAAGAACGCGGCGGTGCCGATCGTGACCGTGATCGGGATCGGCATCGCGCTCCTGATCGGCGGCGCGGTCGTGACCGAGAGCGTGTTCGCGATCCCAGGTCTGGGCCGGCTCACGATCGACGCAATCCTGCGCCGCGACTATCCCGTCATCCAGGGCATCGTGCTGCTGTTCAGCTTCGTTTACGTCCTCGTCAATCTGATGATCGACGTCATCTATACGCTCGTTGACCCGAGGATCCGCTATTGACCGATACGACCGTCAATCCGCAAGCGCTGCCGGCCGGCCTCGTCGTCGCGCCGCAACTGCCCGAGCTGTTGCAGCCGGTGAAGATCAGGCGCGGCATTGTCGGCCTGTTGCGCGGCCATCCCACGGTCGCGATCGGCGGAGCGCTGCTACTGACGCTCATTCTGATCGCGATCTTCGCGCCTTATCTCGGCACGGTCGATCCGACCGCGCTCGCGCCCGCCAAGCGTACCCGCGCGCCGTCGGCCGATTTCTGGTTCGGAACCGATGTGCTCGGCCGCGACATCTATTCGCGCGTGCTCTATGGCGCGCGGGTCTCGCTCACGGTCGGACTATCAGTTGCGATATTCGCGTCGGCCGCGGGTCTCGCCATCGGCATGGTCTCGGGCTTCATCCGCTGGGCCGACGGCATCCTGATGCGCTTCATGGACGGCTTGATGTCGATCCCGCCGATCCTGCTGGCGATCGCGCTGATGGCATTGACGCGCGGCAGCGTCGGCAACGTCATCCTCGCCATCACCATCGCCGAGATCCCGCGCGTCTCGCGGCTGGTCCGAAGCGTCGTGCTGTCGCTGCGCGAGCAGCCTTACGTGGATGCAGCGGTCGCCTGCGGCACGCGCACGCCGATGATCATTTTGCGCCACATCCTGCCCAACACGCTCGCGCCCATGCTGGTGCAGGCAACTTACATTTGCGCCAGCGCCATGATCACGGAGGCGATCCTGTCCTTCATCGGCGCGGGCACGCCACCCACCATTCCGTCCTGGGGCAACATCATGGCCGAGGGTCGCGCGCTGTGGCAGGTCAAGCCCTACATCGTGTTCTTCCCGGCGGCGTTCCTGTCCGTCACCGTGCTCGCGGTGAACCTGCTCGGCGACGGCCTCCGCGATGCGCTCGATCCGCGCATGGCCAAGCGTCTCTAGCGTTACGGGGCCGACCGCGATGGCGTTGCTTGAAGTCGAGAATCTGCAGACCCACTTCCGCACGGCCGGCGGCATCAACCGCGCGGTCGACGGCGTATCCTTCCATGTCGACGAAGGTGAGACGCTCGCCATCGTCGGCGAGTCCGGCTGCGGCAAGTCGGTGACCTCGATGTCGCTGATGCGGCTGATCCCGGAGCCGCCGGGCAAGATCGCCGGCGTCATCCGCTTTGCGGGAAGGGATCTGCTGCAACTGTCCGATCGCGAGATGCGCGCCATCCGCGGCAACGACATCTCGATGATTTTTCAGGAGCCGATGACGAGCCTGAACCCGGTGCTGACCGTCGGCCGCCAGATCCGCGAGACGCTGATGATGCATCAGGGTCTGGACAAGCAGGCCGCCGAGGTGCGCGCCATCGAGATGCTGACGCTGGTCGGCATTCCCGAGCCGAAGCGGCGCGTGCGCGAATATCCGCACCAGCTCTCCGGCGGCATGCGCCAGCGCGTGATGATCGCGATCGCGCTCGCCTGCAATCCGAAGCTGCTGATCGCGGACGAGCCGACCACCGCGCTCGACGTGACGATCCAGGCGCAGATCCTGAAGCTGATGCTGGACCTGAAGCGCAGGGTGGGGGCCGCGATCATCCTGATCACCCACGATCTCGGTGTCGTCGCCGAAATCGCCGAACGCGTGATGGTGATGTATGCCGGCCGCAAGGTCGAGGAGGCGCCGGTGGCCGAATTGTTCCGTTTCCCGCGTCATCCCTATACGCAGGGCCTGCTTGGTGCGGTGCCGCGGCTCGGCTCGTCGCTATCCGGCAAGGTGAAGCGGCTCGCCGAGATTCCGGGGCAGGTGCCTGACCTCAGGAAGCCGATCACCGGCTGCGTCTTTGCCGGGCGTTGCTCGCTCGCGACAGATCTCTGCCGGCAATATGCGCCGGGGCTCGAAGAGAAGGGCCCCCCGTCACGTCGCCGCCTGCCACTATGCCGCCAAGGGGGCCGTCGCGGCATGAGCCCTCCGCTGCTCCAGGTCAACGACCTCAAGAAGCACTTTCCGGTCAAGACCGGCCTGTTCGGCCGCAAGTCCGAATGGGTCTATGCGGTGGACGGTGTGTCGTTCGAGATCGCGCGCGGCGAGACGCTGTCGCTGGTCGGCGAGTCCGGCTGCGGCAAGTCGACGGTTGGCCGGGCGATTTTGCGCCTGATCGACATCACCGCAGGGCAGGTCATTCTCGACGGCCAGCGGATCGACGACGCCGCGCCGAGCACAATGCGGCAGTTGCGCCGCCGCATGCAGGTGGTGTTCCAGGATCCGTTCTCGAGCCTCAATCCGCGCATGCGCGTGCGCGACATCCTGGCCGAGCCGATCCGGAATTTTGGCCTCGCCAAATCGTCAGCCGATCTCGAAACGCGCGTCACGGCCCTGATGGATACCGTCCGCCTGCCGCGCGAGGCGCTGAACCGCCGGCCGCACGAATTCTCCGGGGGCCAGCGCCAGCGCATCGGGATCGCACGGGCGCTCGCGGCCGAGCCCGAACTGATCGTCTGCGACGAGGCGGTGTCGGCGCTCGACGTTTCGGTCAAGGCGCAGATCGTCAATCTGCTCCAGGATCTCCAGCGCGAATTCGGCCTCGCGCTGCTATTCATCAGCCATGATCTGGCAATCGTCGAGCACATGACCCATCGCGTCGCGGTGATGTATCTCGGCAAGATCGTCGAGGTGGCGCCGCGCCGCGAGATCTTTGCCGCGCCAAAGCATCCCTACACCAGGGCGCTGCTCTCCGCGGTGCCGCTGCCCGAGCCCGGCGCCCAGCGCAATCCGATCATCCTCGGCGGCGACGTGCCCAGCCCGATCACTCCTCCGAGCGGATGCCGCTTCCACACCCGCTGTCCGTTCGCCTTCGACCGTTGCCGGACGGAGGAGCCGACGCTTCGCGGGATCGGACCCGAGCAGTGGGTAGCCTGTCACCTTGAAGACGGTGCGACAGCGACGGCCGGATAGCCGTCGCCGTCTAACGCATTAATCCATCACTACTCGACGGTCACGGCCGTGACCTGGACCCAGTCCTGGCCGTCGAACTTCTGCACGACCAGGCGTTTGAACGGAACGTAGTTGTCCGGCGTCGTATTGTAGGTGGTGCCGGGCAGCAGCGAGGGGGCCGGAACGTTGTTCAAATGCGTGGCCTGGTACAGCAGGTTCTCCCGCGTCAGATTGTCTCCGCAGGCCTCGATGATCTTCCCCATGATGTAGGCGAATGAATAGACGGCAAACCCGATCTCGTTCTTGGGGTCTTCGTTGGGAAGATACTTCTTCATGAACGCCTGATAGGCGACGACATCAGCATCTTCGGCCCATTTGGGGCTCGAAACCTGCTTATAAGGTGTTGCCGCAATGATGCCGGTGACGGCATCGAATCCGGCTGCCTCCAGGAACTGCCGGCCGACGGACGGGCTGACGACCAATTGCAACGGCTTCCAGTCGAGCTCGTAGGCCTTCTTCATCGATTGCGAGGCGGCCTTGCCGAGCGAGACGTTGAAGAACACGTCGGCCCCGGATGATTTGAGCTGCGCTACTTGCGAATCCATCGTGGGATCGGTCAGCTCGTACGTGACCTCCTTGACGATCATGGTGGACGCCTTGTCGCCGAGCCCCTTCTTGAAGCCGGACACATAGTCACGGCCGAAATCGTCGTTCTGCATGAGGATCGCGACCTTCGCGTCCGGCTTCACGGACAAAAGGTACTTTGCGAGGATCTCGCCTTCGGTGCCGTAGAGATGGAACGCCGGCGTCGACCATTTGAAAGCCTTGGGCTGATTCCACTTGTTCGCGCCTGTCGAGACCAGCAGTTGCGGCACGCCCTTGCTGTTGAGATATTTCTGTACAGCCGATTGCGCTGCGGTTCCGGACGAGCCGAACAGAGCGAGCACGCCGTCGCTCTCGACCAGCTTGCGGGTCTGTTCGACGGTCTTGGGAGGCGAGAACGCGTCATCGAGCGAGATCAGGTTGATCTTGCGGCCATTAATGCCGCCTTTTTCCTCGTTGAGCATCCGAAAATAGGCGACCTCGGTGCGCCCCTGGATCCCGTGAATCGACAGGGGGCCGCTATAAGGCATGGTCTGGCCGATCTTGACCTCGGCATCCGAGGCGCCCTCGTCGTACTTCTTTTCGGCGGCAATTGCGCCGGTCGCGAAGAGGAGCCCGGCCGATAAGACCGCCATTGCCGACAAGAGTCTTTTCATTTCAACCTCCCGATTATGTTTTGCTTTTTACCGTCAGCCAGGTGCACTTGCCTTTGCGGCGAGTTCTTCGCGGAGCTGCCTCTTGACGATCTTGCCGCTCGCGGTGCGCGGCAGTTCCTCGATGCGGATATCGACATGGACCGGCAGCTTGAAAGCGGCGAGCCTTGGGCGCAGATGCTCGATCACTTGTTCCTGGATCAGGCGTGTTCCAGCCCTGGCGCGAACGACGGCTCCGACGAGCTCACCGAGCACACGATCGGGAATGCCGACGATGGCGGCTTCGAGAATGTCTGGATGCGCGAGCAGGGCGTCCTCGATCTCTGAGCAATAGATGTTCTCGCCCCCGCGTATCAGCATGTCCTTGGCGCGATCGAGCAGATAGACGAAGCCCTCCGCGTCCATCCGAACGATGTCGCCGGTGCGGTACCACCCGTCGCGGAATGCGGCCGCGGTTGCCTGCGGATTGTTCCAGTACCCCTTCACGACATTCGCGCCGTAGATTTCGAGCTCGCCGATCGCGCCGACAGGTAGCGGATTTCCCGCGTCGTCGATCACCCGGAGGTCGCATCCGGGAACGGCCGGCCCGACGGAATCGGGCCGCGCGAGGTAATCCTCTGCACCGTTCGACGTCGAGACTGAGGACGTCTCGGTGGCGCCATAGCCTGTGCCCCCGAACTTGCCCGGGAATAGCGCGGCGATCTTCCGGGTAAGCTCCGGCGATGCAGCGGCGCCGCCGTAGGACAGGCCTTCGAGGCTCGAGACGTCTCGCCGTTCGAAGTCCGGCGATTCCAGCAATTGCCACGTCATTGATGGCACGCCGGACATGCCGTTGATGCGCTCGCGCTCGATCAGCTCGAGCGCCGTTTCGGCATTCCATTTGTACATGAGAACGACCTTCGAGCCGTTCGCCAATGCCGGGATCATGATCGAGTGGCACCCCGTGACGTGGAAGAACGGCACCGGAAGCAGAACCGCTTTCTGCACGTCCGGCGGTGCGGGCAGAGGGTCGCCGCGGCGGATCGCAGCGCGGGCGCCCGTGAACGTGATGTTCACTAGGTTGCACATGATGTTGCGATGGGTTCCCAGCGCGCCCTTGGAACGGCCGGTCGTGCCTGAGGTGTAGAGAATGGTCGCGTCATCGTCGGGCTGGATGTTGCGATCCGGTGGCGGTCGGTCCGGCAGGGCGTCGTAATGCGACGGCGGGCCGATCAAATCCTCCAGCGCGATCGTTTCGCCGCGGATGCCCGGTGATGTGCGAACCGCGATGAGAGGGACGGAGGAATCGTCTGAGGGGAGCGACTTCAGACGCGCCAGGCGCTCACCATCGACGATGGCAACGATTGCGCCGGAATCGCGAAGTCCGTAGGCGAGATCGTCCGCCGTTCCCCAGGCATTGAGCGGCACCGCAATCGCGCCGATGACCGTTGCCGCCCAAAAAGCGATGGGCCATTCCGGGAAATTCCGCATGGCGATCGCCACGCGGTCTCCCTTCTTCACGCCGTAATCATCTGCCAGCCGCCATGCAAGCGCGGACGCGGCGCGGTAATGTTCTCGAAAGGAAAGGCGTTCGTTCTCGAAGACGATGAAGGTACGCTCGCCCCATGCCTTGCTGGCTTCAAAGATCGAGCGGAGATCCCGGTGCGCTCTCTTGTAGGCCCGGACAGGACGTCCAGCGACGCTGATCGTCTCCATCTCGAACGGCGCGCCTGGCGCAGTCAGTATGCGGTAGGTCTCGTCGAGCGAGACCGCCGGCCAGTCGCGTCGCTCGCCTGTCATGGGAGCAACCTGCCAGGCAGGACGACGAGTGGCGGCATGCGCTCTTCTCCGCTGAACACGGCTTATTCTGTGCACCAAGCATTGTTGGCGTGGCGCAATCCTCGAAAGCGCCACGCCTCAAAAGCTTGGGTGATCTCTGAGAGTCTGACTTGCGTTGACCTGCTGGTGAGCTGTCACCAATGCAGGAGGGGTGATATGCAAACAGCAGCTAGTGAACGCGGAAGCGCGCCAGCGTTTGTGTTTGCACCAGGTCTGGAGGGTGAGTGGGGCAGGGGTGACAGTCGGGTGATGGTGGTATTCTGCTCCTGTTTTGCCCGACGTGTCAAAGCCAATCAGCGACGTAAATTTGCATGTAGAAACAACCTCATTCTACTTTGCATGGGGTTGTTTTCGCGTTTTTAGTTTGGCCACTCTCAGCCCTGGCGGCGCAGGAAGCCCGTGATCGTGACCTTCTCCCAGATCCCGGCCGCGGCAAACGGGTCGGCGTGGTTGAAGGCTTCGACTTCGCTACGCCCTGGCGCTTCGATGAGGAACAGGCTGCCGATCATGTTCTGGCCATCGTCGGAGACGAGCGGCCCCGACATCACGATCTTGACGCCGAAGCGTGAGGTGTCGCTCAGGAAGGTCTTGTGCGCGTCGTAATTGGCGAGCCGGGTCGGCAGCGCGCCGGTGCGGTCGAGGGCGTGAATGGCGAACAGCATGGTGCCTCCGTTTTCTTGGGACGGCTGCAGGGGCGGTCGTCCGGCGTCGACGATGTGGTTGCCTTCGACCAGCATATCGCCGGCGCGAAGATCGCCGATCGCATCATGACGGTGGCGGATTTGATCAGCGTGCGCCGCATCGCTTCACGCCGCCGCTTTGGTGGCGTCCGGCCGCTCGCCGGCCCAGGCGTGCGCGATCAGGTCGCGGATGGCGTTGCGCTCAAGCGGGCGCGGGTTCCAATAGGCATTGGTGACAGCAAGATCGGCCGCCTTGTCGATGCCGCTCTCGGGCATGCCGACATCACGCAACGCCACCTTCGCACCCAGCCGTTTCGCGAGATCGTAAAGTCCCTGCGACGCATCGACAGCGCCGATTGCGCGCGAGATGCGCGCCATCGCCTCCGGCACCGCCGGCGCGTTGTAGGCCAGTGCATGCGGCAGCACGATGGTGTGGGTCTCGGCGTGCGGCAGATCGAATGTGCCGCCGAGCGTGTGGCAGAGCTTGTGATGCAGCGCCATGCCGACGGTGCCGAGGCAGACGCCGCAAAGCCAGGCGCCATAGAGCGCTTCGGTGCGGGCCTCGCGATCGTCGCTCTTGGCGGCAATGGCGGGCAGGGCGCGGGCCAACGCGCGGATGCCTTCCTCCGCCATCAGCGATGTCACAGGATTGGTGTCGCGCGCGTAGAGTGCCTCGACCGCATGGGCGATCGCGTTGATGCCGGATGTCGCGGCCAGACTCGCCGGCAGCGTCAAGGTGAGATCGACGTCGTAGATCACCGTCTCCGGCAGCACCGCCGCATCGCGCACCGTGGTCTTCAGTCCGTTCTCGGTCTGGCCGAGGATCGGTGTCATCTCCGAACCGGCATAGGTGGTGGGAATGCAGAGCTGGTTGACGCCGGTGCGGAGCGCCAGCGCCTTGCCGAGGCCGGTGGTCGATCCGCCGCCGAGTGACACGACGCAGTCGGCATCGCACGCCTTCATCGCCGCGAGCGCCCGCTCCGTGACCTCGACCGGCGTATGCATGGTGGCGCCGGGGAACACTCCGGCATAGAGCGGGCCGAGCGCTGTCCCCAAGCTCTTGCCTTGCGCCTCCTGCTGCGGCGTTGTTAGCACCAGCGCACGCTTGCCGCCGAGCCGCTCGACCTCGGCCTTGGCGTTAGCCAATGTTCCGCTGCCGAACACGACGCGGCAGGGCAGGTTTTCAAAGGTGAACGAACCGATCATGCGCCGGTCTCTCTGATGGGATAATCGACCTGGAAGCGTCCGATCCGCAAGTCGCCAAGTGCCTCGCGCACGCGCAGATGTTCGAGATGAGCGGCGTAGGCCGCAAGGGCGGCGTGGTCGGTGAATTCGGAGAATAGCACGATGTCGCAGGCGCAGTCGACATCACTGACGTCAAGGCCGCGCTCGAGAGCAATGACGGCCAGGTCATCCGCGGCGCGGCGCTGGCAGGTCTCGGTATTCTCATCCAGCCGCTCTGCATCGTTCAGAGCGACATTGCGGCCGGCAATCTCGTTCCGGTCCTGATGGACTGGGAGCTGCCTCTGCGCACCATGAACGTCGCCTATCAGAACCGCGCCGGGCTGCCCGCCAAGATCAGGGTCTTTTCCGACTTCCTGGTCAGCTACATCCGCGAGCATTCAGAACCAGGGATCTGGATGGACGCGACGTAGTAGTCGACAGACGCTCGGGAATTCCGACTGCCATGAGCGAGCAGGTGAGGGACGAGCTGGTCGATCAATGCGCCGAGCCTGAGTAGGTCCGCGAAGGCGCGATGGTCGATCGAGCTTGACTTGCGAAGGCGCGGGTCTTGGGTTGAATTCGTGATCCGTCGATCACCTCGAGCCGGCCGCAGCGGTTCAATGTGTGCAGCTTCCTGCCAGGCCATGCCGGTCCGGGTCGAAGGGAATGGGGGACGATCTGCTTGAATGTCGTCGGCGACAGTTCAACAATTTCCGCCAGCCCGAGCGCTGCACCGTATCCCTTGGCGCAATCCTGGACTGGTCGCCACAATTTGTCATTGATGGTGACGAAATTCCCCGCCGGTCGCACGCTGGCGCGATCGATCAGAACCGGGTTGCTGGCATGAGGCAACCAGGGCCCGAGAAGGTGGTCGGCGTAGTAGATCGCAAGCGAATCCGAATAGCCGCCGGTTCCGTCGCGCCAGGCTCCGAACAGATAGTTCAGCCCGTTATGCCGTGTGATCGTCACATCGGCCAGTTCGAGGCCTGAAAGCAGCGTCGCATGCCGCTCCCATTTGTCCGGAAACCGAACGCATTTGTAGAGAGCGACATCCCCATGGAGCGAACTCTCCGGGATCATCCACAACTCGCCATCGTGCTCAATCAGAAACGGATAGGACAGATGCCATGGCTCCTCGAGCACGGGCACGACGTCTCCGACTGGCCCGGTGTCACCGAACTCGATCGCCGAAATGATTCCTTTTCCGATCCGGTGATCGAGATCTTCGAAGAAGACAAATGTTCGCCCCTGCCATGTGATGGGGAAGGGATCGGCGTAGAAGCGGTGTCCGGGATCTCCAAGGATGGTCCAGCCTGGCCCGGAGAGATCTCCGGTCTGCCAGACGCCTGCGTTCTCGGTGAAGCGCCATCCGACATGCCAATGCGGGGCATAGCAGCAGAGGCGATAGATCTCCTTGGCGATCGATACGGCGAGACCGCGCGCGACGTAGCCGACAGGTCTCCGGCGCATGGCGTCGGTGGCGGCACGCGCCAGTTGCGGCAGGATGCGCGGTCTTCCCGACAGGATTGCCGCCACCATGGTCAGGGTTCGCGCCATGACCGTTTCGAGCGCACCGCTCAAGCCGGCCGCGATCTCTCCGGAAGGATGGCCGCGATCGAGAACGGCACCGTCGACCTCGTTGACGATTTCGATGACCGGCAGGTCGCCGGCGAGAATGGCGGCGAGTGCGGCGTTTTCGCCCGTAGCTCCATTGAACAGCGGGCGGAGATACAGCCGGGCCGAACAGTTCGGATCCCGCGCCGCGCCCGTGAAATCGACGATCACATCGGCCGTGCCGGCGCCAGCCTCAGTCCGTTCCGGAGTGATCTTCAGCCTGCCGGCGCCGCTGGGTTTGCCCTTGTGCAACACCACACGCTCGAGTTCGAACAGCGCATCGAGACCCGCGGGCCGTAACTCTGTCGTTGCCGTCCACGCGATTTGAACCGGAACGTCCCGGCCGTCGATCGAGAGCGTCTCGCGGCGCATCCAGCGCCGCGCATAGTCACGTTCGCAGCGAAACTCGATGATCATGTCGAGCCAATCCATTCGAGCGCATCGAATCAAATGACCTGGTTGAGGATTTGAACGTATTCCTCCACCATCGCATCTACCGAATAGCGCAACCTCAGGCCTTTGGCGTTTTGGCGCAGTTCGGCGCTCAGCGTTTGGTCGGTCAGGAGTCGGGAGACGGCAGCCGACAGCTTCGCATGATCTGAAGCATCGACGAAGAGTGCAGTGGGCTTTCCTTCAAAGGACAACACCTCGCGCAGCACGGGAAGATCCGTGACGACGGAGGGAACGCCGGCGTTCGCGGCCTCGACCGCGGCGAGGCCGAAGGTCTCGGCTTGCGTCGGAAAGACGAACACGTCCAGACAGGCGAGAAAATCGGCCATCTGGCGCGGCGCGATTTCGCCGAGCAGATGCAATCTGTCTGACACCTTCAAATCGTCTGCCAGCAGCCTCAACCGCGCTTCGTCGGCGCCCTGGCCGGCCAGTGCAAGGTGCCAGGACGGTTCATCCGGCAACAGACGTATCGCCGCATCAAGCCGCTTGTGCGGGTGCAGCCTTGCTGCGCAGCCGAGCAATATACGGTCCGGCGGCAGATTGAAATTCTGTCGCGCAGCTTCCTTCGACAGAGTGAGTGCTTTGTCATCAAAGCCGTGTGGGACATGCACCATCCGCGACCGATAGGCCGCGGGGTAGCGCGAATATTCGCGCTGCATGTCTTTCGAATTGAGCGTTATGCGGTCGAAGAAGCCGAGGCTGCCCATGACGATGTCGGCGGTGCGAACCGGCAAGCTCATCGACATCGCGGAGGAAACCTGGTTGGCGATCACAGGCGCGCGGCTGACGAGGCGCGACACGCCTGCGCCGATGACGTTGCCGAAGTGCTGAAAGGTCAGAACGGCGTCGGGCCGGGTGGTCCTGATATGATGGCCGAGCGTCCACAGCATCCGCAGCAGCGCGAGCGGATTGCCCGGCCGGCTCGACGCGCAATAGAGCGTATCGGGGGGGCTCATCGAATGAATCCGATTTGCGGAAGAAGAACAGATTGGTGACGCGATGGCCGCGCGCCGTCAGACCGGCACCGAGCAGCCTGGATATCTCCTGTGCGCCCGCGTTCTCGGCCTGGGTCTGTACGAGAAGGACGCGCAGCTTTCGCTCGCTGCTGTTTAGCCGCGGGGCTGCTGTCGCGGTCGTCTCACCCAATTCCTTGTTCGGCTGGTAATGGAGCACGGACCCCGACCCACTAAAGAAACGAAATCTTCACCTTCTTAACGACGTACCTATCATGCGCGTATCGAGCGGACACCGATTAGCAATGAACGGAGTTAATGCGCGACCTGTCGGACGGGTATGGTTCACACGATTTTTCAAGTGGTTCCCGGACGGAGTCACGCGAGACCGTTAACCAATTGGTCATGGTCGCGTGAAAAGTGGGTAACCGCCGATTAACCATAGATATTTACGTTAGGGCAGGCCACTGAACAGTGTTCGCCAGTTGAATCCGAGTAAAGTCCATGACGTTCGGTCGCCGCGCAGACCCGACCAGTTCCGGATCGAACGGTGTCTCCGCGTCGTGGCGGACCCGGAATTCGTCGAACGGTGAGGCTCGCGAAGCCGGCGCACGCTTTGGCGGCGTGCTCACTGCCGCGGGTGCACTTTCCTTCTTCCGGGAAAACGCCCGTCGCATCCTGACGCTCGCTCTCGCGATCTTCGCCCTCGGCGCCGTTGTCCTCCTGATGCTCCCGGTTCGATTTGCAGCGACGGCGCTGGTCGTCGTCGATCCGCGCGAGCAACGCGTGACCACGGAGCAGGACGTGCTGCCGGGCATAGGGCAGGATAGCGCCGCGCTGCAGAGCCTGGTTGAAGTGGCGAAGTCCGACGGCTTTCTCAAGCCGCTGATCGAGCAGCTCAAAGTTCAGGATGACGAGGACATTTCCGGAGGGCACACGGATTCCACGCGCCTGCTCGAGCGATTCCGCAACCGTCTCGAGATTTCGCGTCGCGGACTCACTTATGTCATCGCCATCCGCTTCACCTCAAACCGGCCGGAGCGGGCTGCTTACTATGCAAACGCAATAGCCGAGGCGTTCGTCGCTAGTCAGGGGCGCATGCGCACCGAGGCGACTGACGAGGCCGCCGACTGGCTCAGCGGCCGGCTCAAGACATTGAACGACAGATTGAGGGCGTCGGAAGACGCCGTTGCCACATTCAAGCTCGAGCACAGGATCGTCAACGCCGGCAAGGATGCCACGACGCAGCAATTGCGTGTGACCGAGCTGTCGCAGCAGGTTGCCGCTGCGCGCGCCCGGACCGAAGAGGCGAAGGCCCGCTACGAGCAGGCGCAGCGCGACCTGAAAGGCAAGGTCGAAGGCCCTGCCAAGCAGGATCTGCTGAACGCTCTGCGTGCCCTGCGGTCGGCACTCAACGATCAGATCGCGCAGAAGCGGGCGGTGTTCGGCGATCGTCATCCCGACCTCGTGATGTCGTACAGCCAGCTGAACGATCTGAACAGGCAGATCGAGGTTGAACGGTCGAAGGGCATCGAAACCGCGAAGTCGGAATATGAGGCGCAGCGCGATCAGCAGAAGGCGCTGGAAGGCCAGATGAAGGCTGCTGAATCGCAGCTCCTGATCGACGGTCAAGCGCTGGTCCGGCTCCAGGAGCTGCAGCGTGACGCCGAGGCCAACAGGAACATCTACGAGCAGTTCCTCTCGCGGTCCAAAACGACGAACGAGCAGCGCCTCTTGCAGAGCTCTCAGACCAAGATTGCTTCGCCTGCCATTCCGCCGCTTCGATCGACCCTTCCGCCTTTGCCTTTACTGCTCGCCGCTCTGGCGATCGGCTCGCTGCTGACATCGACGGCAGTCGTCGCCGCCACGGGACGTGGATCGGATAAACCCGTTCAGGAGGTTCGTGAACCCGATCCGGCTCCGCGTAAGCCCGGGGCGTGGTCACGTCCGCCCGTGTGGGCGCGCATTCCCGATCTAATGCCTGGCGAGGTCACCCGAAACATCTGGCAAGGTCCAGTGTCCGCGACGGCTCAACTGGATCTCGGTCCTCATCTGCGCCCACTGATTGACAGGCTGGAGCAATTGCCCGAACCCCGCGGCAAGGTCGCGCTCGTGATGTCGGTCGGGAAGCGGGCCGGCGGAAATACCGTTGCGCGGTCGCTGAACCGGTGGGCGGTGAACAAGGGGAAGCTGAGTGTCCTGATCCAGGTGCAGCCGGACCTCGGCGGCGCCGAGGCCGGAACGGCCAAGGGGCAGGCGGACGGTACGACCACGGCGAGCTTTGGCGGCGTCGACTTGCTTCTGGGCGCCGGCAAGGGGCCCGGGTCGTCGCCCACGGACGATATTCGTTCGGAGTTCGATCTGATCGTCGTCCATGCAACCTCTCTGGCCTTGCAGCCGGAGGCGGCGGCTTTGGCCGCTCACGCCGACCTGGTCATTCTGGTGGCCTGCGAAGACGCAGTCGAGTCAGCGGCGATGCGCAGGGCGACGGCCGCGCTCTCCCGGTTCGGCGCCGTGCCGACCGGGCTCGTCGTCAATCGTGTGCCGGCCGACGCGTCGGCGTCTCGTCGTCAGGGCGACGTGTTGGGCCTGGTCGGTTGACGGTCATTCGGCAACGCACCACCGGACCGTGCGATTGCCGCGATCGAAACGACGCCTAAAGCGCGATGAGATTGGGATGAATCGTCATCGCGCTTTAGGTTATTGTTTGAGCATGATCTTTTCGGAAAACCGCTTCACACTTTTCCGAATCATGCTCTAGTCGCCCGAGTCGGCGCCACGGACCGCATAGGCGCCGCGCTTCGATGACGGGAAGCGCAAAAGCACAAGAATTGAAGGATCGACCCCGGTTCGCCGGCGGCAGAGAATGTTGAGGGCGATGGTCGCGAGCGCCAGCGACACAGTCGCCGAGATCGCCGCACCAAGCACGCCGAGCCAGGGAATCAGGACGAGAAATCCGACCAGCCGCAACGCAACGTTTGCGGCAACGACGGGGACATACTCACGCTCATGGCCCGTGAGCTGCAATATCGCCGCAGATGGACCTCCCGCCGCCTGGAAGGCCGTTCCGACTCCAAGCACGATCAGGACCCAGTGCTGCGCGGCGAAATGAGGCCCGAACAGCTTGAGAAGATAGGGGCCGCCAATCCAGATCAGGAGAAGTCCGCTGACCACGCACAGCGCCGTTACTTCCGCCATGAGCTGCAACGTCCGCCCGAATTCCTGGTGGTTCTTGCTGAAGTACAGCGATGGAAGCCGGCGTGCGCCGAAACTGTACAGTGCGGCCGACACCATGGCGAAGATATTGGCGAGGCGCGAAGCGGCGAAATAGATTCCGGCGGTTGCCGGATCCAGCATCCAGTAGACCAGAATGATGTCGAAATACTGGTTTGCGGCTTCGAGGATAGACGCGACCCAGAAATGAAGCGAACTCGATCTCCAGCGGGACGTCTCGGAGCGCGCCGCCGTGCCGCGGAAGTCCGGCAGGGCTCGCGCAATCGCAACGATCTGCGCGACCAGGCCCACCGACATCGCGATCGTCATCACGGCGATCAATTCGGCGGGATCGAGCTGTCGGTGACCGGATAAAACGGCGAGCAGAAACAGGACGACGGCGACCCGCCAGAAGAGCTCCCTGTTTCCTTCCCCCATCAGGATGCTGACCAGCGACCGTGCGACCTGACTGCCGAGCATCAGCCCCGCATTCACGGCAGTGTAGACTGACACCGCGAGGATCAGCAGCCACTCGTCGCCCCTCATATCCGCCACGATCGCGATCGAGCCGATCGCAATCAGCATCGCGATGGAAGAAATCCTCAAGCTCGATAGCAGCACACCCTTCGTGAGGTCGGGTTGATCTCCCACGCGATACTCGTTCAGGAATCGCACCAGAAGCGATTCCTGGCCGACCAGTCCCACGACCGCTGCCATCTGGGCAACCGAAAGCCAGGTCGCAAAGATGCCAAATCCATCAGGCGACATGGTTCGTGCCGCCAGCGAGAACAACGCAAATGCGAACGCGCCGCTGCCAACCTTGAGAAGGATGGTCCCGACGACACCGCGCGTGATGTCACGCCGCAAAAACTGAACAATGGACTCGATCATCGAAGATACGGGCGCCCCCCGAAAATACGCGTTGCGATAGCGGCGACAGCCTAGCATGCCAGGAAATCGCGAGTGTTAATGCGCGGTCTCCGTCTCGAGCGAGGCTCGTACCGTTACCAAGTTCTTAAAATCCGGGCGGTCGTGTAAGGGGTGGGGAGTGGAGATCAACCCGCGATAGCAAATAATTAACCGCGCTTAAGGATGGTCAACTCATGGCCAGCCTGCAGACCGAGGTGGATTCCGGGGCACTCGCGAGCGCGATCTGGAAGACGCGCAGCGTTGGCGTTGAGAAGATTGCCAAGTCCGCTATCAGCTGTTCGATCACTTTCAACGTGGTCGCATCGATGGGCACATTCAACACCGCGCTGCTGCCGACGGAGCTGACCTTTCTGCAACAGGCCGTTGCGCTCCTGATGTGGAGCGTCCTCATCTATGCAAGCGCATTCGTGCGCCCGCGTCTGCGGTTGCAGTTCAATCCGGATTTGACCGCGCTGGTCGCGTTCTACACGTTCGCGGTCATCTCCGTGTTCTGGACCAGCCTTAGTGCCGCAGCGATCATGAAGAGCGCGGCGCTTGCGATGACGACCTTTGGCGCATTCTGCCTGATCACGCGGATCGACATCGACGAGGTCGTGAGGGCCACAGCTCTCGGGCTTTTCATATTGGTTGCCGCATCGGCTTTCTGTGCGTTGGCCGTGCCCGATATCGGGATAGACCATAGCTGGATGCATAATGGTCAATGGCAAGGCGTTTATGAATCAAAGCAGACGCTTGGTTTCGTCGGCGCGTACCTGATGTTCTTTGCCTGCTACCTGAAGATGAGGGAGCAGGGGTGGCCGGCTTTCCTCGTGACGTTCCTCCTTGCGTCAACGTGTGTCCTCGCGTCGGAATCGCGAGGTGCCGGTGCTGTTGCCCTGGCAGCCTGTGCACTGCTCGTGACCTCGATGTGGTCGGTCCGTTGCATGAGGATCTATGCGGTCCTGCCGTTCGTCATGTGCACTCTGGCCGGCCTCCTGATCCTCTATTTCTATGTGACGGGATACGATGCCATCCATGTCGGCGATGCGTCCATCGATTTCACCGAGCGAACCTTCATCTGGCAGTACGCTATAAGCCATTTCGACGACGCGCCGTTGCTCGGTTTTGGGATCAACGGTTTCTGGACGGTCCCGTCGATCTACGACTATTTCGAACAGAACCATGGCTGGGTGCTCGATAATTATCACAGCGGCTACATCGCGATCCTCATGGAGACGGGATTTCTGGGGTGCACACTTTTTGCCGCGAGCGTCCTCCTGTTTTCGAACAAGGTTCTCCATCTGATTGCCGCCCAATCGATCAATCGGTCGCACTGCGCCCTCATCATCGGATTTGTCGTCCTCAGCTTTCAAACCAATTTCACGGAGACGACGTTCCTTCGTTCGACGATGTTCACGTCGGTGCTCCTTGTCTCGCTTTTCTTCGCGACGTGCCGTCCGGTGCCGCAGACAGATTTTTAGCTTTTACGAATGGAAGCAGGATGACCGCTATCCGCGCGCGTTGGCCGAGAAGCCTCAATCTTGCAGCCACGGCCTTTTTATTCGCATCGCTCTTTTCCCAGGCCCATGGCGCCGAGCAGGACGCTTCCCGCGATGCGGCGAGATTGGGCCGCGGGATCAACATTCTCGGCTATGATGGAATCTGGGAAGGCGGCCAGAACGCGCCGTTCCGTCTGGACAACCTGGCGGCGATCAAAAAGGCCGGATTTTCGCACGTCAGGATCAATTTCTTCGGCTTCAAGTTCATGGGCTCCGGGAACGTCCTGGATGAGATCGTGCTGAGGCGGCTTGACGGTGTCATCGAAGCGGTTCTCGCGAGGAACCTCATTCCCATCGTTGACGAACACAACACCCATGTCTGTCAAAGCGATGTTTCCGGATGCGCCGAGAAGCTCAAGGCATTCTGGCGCCAGATCGCCGAGCGCTACGCCGGGAAATACCCCGCGCTTGTCTTTGAAGTCTTGAATGAGCCTGGGGGGCAGATGACGTCCGCCCGCTGGAACTCTCTCCTCAATGAATGCCTTGGCATCATCCGCCGCACCAACCGCGAGCGTCCGGTGATTGCCGCTGTTCTCAACACGGATGATATCCCGGTTGACGAGCTGGTCCTGCCCGCCGACGACAGGAACCTCATCGTTACGTTTCACTATTACGCGCCGATACGATTTACGCATCAAGGCGCGCCGTGGTCTCGAACGTTTTCCAGGATCGGGCCGCTGGATTGGGGCAGTGCGGATGACGAAGCCAAGACCGCCTTTGATTTCAAGAAAATGCGTCTTTGGGCGGAGAGAGAGAAGCGCCCCATTTATCTCGGCGAATTCGGGGTGTACGAGCGTGCTCCGTCCGATAGTCGCGTGAGATACCTGTCGTTCGTGGCGAGAAGCGCCGACAGACTTGGCTGGTCATGGGCCTATTGGCAGTTCGACCATGATTTCGCGGCCTTCGACAGCGCCCGTCAGGCCTGGAAGCCGGACATCCTGCGTGCCCTGATCCCGCCGCCGCATTGAAGCGCAGCCTGCGCCGCTTCCAGGGACGGTAGGGCCGAAGAGCGGCGATCCATACCGGCGGCGGTCGGTCAGGCGGAAGACGGATTTCATCAGCTTGATCTGGATCAAGCCTGCGGCGCGAGACCCGACCTTAGCCTCTGCGCACATGCCGCCTTCAAATCCGGGCAACAGGCCTTGAAGACACTTCGCCACCTTCTGTCCACCGATGACGTCGTCCAGTTCGTGATCCGGCTTGGATTGCTGGCGCTGCTGATCCTATGGACCTTCCTTATCATCGAGCCGTTCGTGCCGATCCTGACCTGGAGCGCGGTGCTGGCGGTCGCGTTCTATCCAGTGTTCAGCTGGCTCGCCAAACGCCTCGGCGGCCGACCCCGTGCCGCCGCGACCATTCTGACGCTGATCATGCTGGGCATCGTCATTGGCCCCGCCGCCTGGCTCGGTCTCAGCGCGGTCGAGGGGATCAAGGACATTGCGAGCCAGATCAGCGCCGGCGATCTCGCGCTTCAGGCCGCGCCTGAGCAGATCAAGGGCTGGCCATTGATCGGTCCCCAGCTCTACGACCTCTGGAATCTGGCCTACACCAACGTGCGCGCTGTGTTGCGCGAGGTGACGCCCTACCTCAAGCCGCTTGCCGGGATGATGCTGTCATTTGCCGGCAGCGCCGGCGTCGGCACGCTCCAGTTTCTGCTGTCGGTGCTCGTAGCCGGCTTCCTCTTTCCGTACGGGCCGCAGCTCGTCGATGCGGTCCGTGGCTTCCTGATCCGCGTCGTGCCGGAGCAGAGCGAGCATTTTCTCGAGCTCGCCGGCGCGACCATTCGGGCGGTATCGCAGGGCGTGATCGGGGTCGCGATCATCCAGGCATTGCTGGCCGGCATCGGCTTCAAACTTGCTGCCATTCCGAGCGCGGGTTTGCTAGCCGTCATCGTTCTGCTGCTGTCGATCGTGCAACTTGGTGCGGCCCTCGTGCTCATTCCCGTCATCATCTGGATCTGGATGGACAAGGATGTGACCACGGCGCTGCTGCTCACCGTGTTCCTCGTCATCGTCGGGCTGCTCGACAACATCCTGAAACCGCTCGTCATGGGGCGCGGCCTGACCACGCCGACGCTCGTCATCCTGATTGGGGTGATCGGTGGAACGATCGCACACGGGATCATCGGTCTGTTCATAGGACCGATCATACTGTCCGTTGCCTGGGAGCTGGCGGCGGCCTGGGTCCGGACCGACCGCGATGCGACCGCGAATCGGCCGGAAGGGCGCTGACAGTTGCCGGTGGGCTCCACCCGCGCCGGACCTTTGACCTAAGTCAATCCTCTGCATTGCCGTGCGCCTTGAGTACGCAAAGGCGAGCTGAGACCCACGGACATGTCGATGGCCAACCAAGCGTCGCGAGATAGCTGCACATGCTGGCGCACGCCGGGGGCTGCCATGCCAGCTCCTGAGATCGTCGACTGACTGCCATGGATTCGATCCTTGCTATAGATGCGAACGCGGGGGGAGTGAACTTCCAGCTTTTCGCTGTGCAGGGAGAGGGGAGGCTCGAGCGGCAAATCAAGGGACGGCTCGATGGCCTCGGCTCTTTCCCGCGCCTCAAGGCGAGCGGGGCAAATGGGGATCCATTGGCGCACCGGGCCTACCGCAATGACGACGTCGGAGATGTGCCGGCGGCGTTCGCGGTGGTCGATACGTGGTTGCGGGACGAGTTGGGGATACGCCCGCTGGCGGTAGGACATCGCGTCGTGCAGGGAGGGACGGACTACGTCCGGCCGGTCATAGTCGACGACGCAGTGATGGCAGATCTGGAGCGGATGATTGCATTCGCGCCGCAGCGTCAGCCGCACAATCTCGTGCCAATCCGCACGATACTGGCCAATTATCCTGCATTGCCGCAGGTTGCCTGCTTCGATACCGCGTTTCATCTGGCCAGGCCGGCGGTGAGCGAGGGGAGGGCCAATCCGCATCGGCCCGGTGGCGAAAGCATTGCGCGCTGGGGATTTCACGGCCTGTCCTACGAGTCGATTGCGCGAACGCTGTCACTTGTCGCGCCTGAGGTCGCGAAAGGCCGTGTGATTATTGCGCGCCTCGACAACAGCAGTTCGATGTGTGCGCTGAGGGACGGTCGCAGCGTCGAGAGCACAAGCGCATTCTATGCGTTTGGCGCGCCGATGTCGGACGAGATCGATCCCGGTACCGCGGTCTTCCTGACGTCCGGGAGCGAGATGCGAAGCGGACTCTCCGACGCCTATGCAGACGCACCTGAACCGGATGCGAGCGGTGCGTTTCTGGCAAGCGGGGCTGTCGAGCGGCTGGCCTATCGGGCCGGTCTCAACGCCGGCCTGCTTGCCGCGGCGCTCGAAGGACTCGATGCTTTCGTGTTTACCGGAGCGATAGGCGAAAGCTCGGCCACTATCCGCGCGTGTATCGCCGAGAGGCTGGGCTGGCTCGGTGCGGTATTGGATGAGAGCGCGAATGTGCAACACGCACGGGTGATCTCTCGCCGTGAGAGTCGCATTCCCATCTACGTGCTCCCGTCCGACGATGAATTGGCGATCGCGCGGCACACCTTGGCGCTGTTGTTGAACCGGCCTTCGTCACAATAAGTAGATCCGAAAAGGCAGAAAGAGGCTTGTCGATCCTTATGCTGCTTCAATTTCTTGTCGGCGCGCTGGTCAGCGTGATCAATATCGGCATCCACGCGCTGGTGACGATCGTCGCCATCTGGATCGCCCGCAGCGCCGGGCTTCGAAAGACGGAGCGCCCAAGATTGCACTTGATGGGGGTGATGATGGCGACGGCCGCGGTGCTGATGGTCGCGCATACGCTGGAGACCGCGGTGTGGGCCTGGACGTACGACATCGTCCAGGTTACCGCAGCGCCCGACAGCGATCTGCTCTATTTCGCCTTCGTCAACTACACCACGCTGGGCTATGGCGATATCACACCGGTCCCCGCATGGCGGCTTATCGGTCCTATGACCGCCATGAACGGCGTCCTGCTGTTCGGCTGGTCGGCCGCGATCCTGTTCGAGGTTCTGCGCAAGACGCTCGATTATCTCGGTCTGACCGACGCGCCAGACCTGAGCAGAGAAAGCGAGTTCATCCCAGGAAAAGGGCCATCGCCGTGAACGCTACCGGCAGCATCCCAAACATGATCACTGCGATACGAAACGCGATCTCATTCGACATGGATCGAAGGCTAGCATCCGATGGAGACAGTGTGATGTGCAGTGTGTGCCATGCTGCGCCGCAGGAGCCAAATGCCTGAATTCGTGACGTCCCGGTGGGTCGCCGATTTTCTGTTCGGCTTCGGCGCGCTGTTCGCGATCATCAATCCTTACGGGTTGGCGTTCATTTTCCTCGACAGGACGAGAGGCCTCTCCGAGGAAGAGCGTGCAGGCCTGGCTTTACGGGTTTCCGGATATGCCTTCGCGGTTATCCTGGTGTCTCTTTTCCTCGGCAGTCAGATCCTGAACTTCTTCGGCGTAACCATTCCGGCACTCCGGATTGCCGGCGGCCTCGTGGTCGCGGCAACGGGCTGGTCAATGCTTCATGCGCCGGTACATGCGCCGGAGAACCATGCAGCGTTGCCGGCCGACCCAGCGACAATAAAACGTATGGCATTCTTCCCTTTGGCAATTCCGCTCACGACGGGGCCGGGAACGATCGCGACCGCTATCGCGATCGGAATAAGACGCTCGGACAGCCTGGACGCGATGTTCGAATCGTCGGTCGTCTCGCTTCTTGTCGCGCTTGCCGTGACCGCGGCGATCTACCACGCCTATCGGAAATCGAGCGCGATGGCCCGCCTGTTCGGGGAGGAGGGCACCAGCGTGGTGACAAAACTGTCAGCATTCCTGCTGCTCTGCATCGGCGTCCAGATCATCATTACCGGAGCATCCGAGGTCGCGCGATCCATTCTGGATGGTGTATCGCGCGCTGTTTAATGGCGTGGGATCGGATTAGGATTGCAGATCGAGGCTTGCGAGCTGGTGCCGGTCGAGGAGCACGATCTGCCGCTGGGTGTTCCCGATGAAGCCGAGGACCCTGAGTTCATGCAGGCGCGACAGGGCGCGGGACACTGTTTCCAGCGTCAGGCCGAGATAGTCGGCGATATCGCGCCGCGACATCGGCAGCGCCATGACGCCGGACGCCGTCAATCGCTTGTCCATCTCCAGCAGGAACGCTGCGACCCTCTCCAGCGAGGTCTTCCGGCCGAGCAGCAGCATGTGATCCTCCGCGTGCTGGAGGTTGTTCGTGGTCATGCTCAGCAAGTTTCTGGCCACCATGGCATCGCTTTGAGCCACCGTTTCGAGGCTTTGTCGCCTGACCAGGCGCACCGTGGTGTCGACGATTGCCTCGGTCGTGAAGCGGTGCTCGCTGCCGTTCTCCAGCCCGAAGATGTCGCCGATGAGGTGAAATGCGCCGATCTGCCTGCGGCCATCCGAGAGCAGCTTGTAGCTTCGCACTGCACCAGACTTGACCTGGTAGACATATTCGGCGGGCTCTTTCTCGCCATAAATCTCGGTACCCTTCTTGTAGGAAAATTCGCTTAAACTGACGAGCGCATTTGAAGCGCTGGTCATGCCGAGGTCACGCAGGGAATTGGGACGCAGTGCAGAATCCGTAGCGATGCGAACGAACATGGCCAACTCCTCAGCTCATCGCCGAATTGGTCCGTCAGGTCAGATATCTCATAGCAGGAGATGCGCGCGCTATCCCACTCCCGCCAAAGGTTATTTTTGACCAAGGCGGTATTTCAATCCATTGTCCCAAGGTCCATTGTACCAAGGGACACCGGGGGCGCTTGTTGCGCAGGATGAGAAAGGGAGTGCGGTTGTTGGAATTTCATCCCGATGGGAAGCCGGGTGTTTTTAATCTTTGAACGACTTGACGACATGCCCCGAGATTGGGGAACTTCATGTCTTCGCGATAACTCTGACAAGGGGTGAAGAGTGCGCGGACTGATTCACGTGGTCGACGACGATATGTCTTTCCGGACGGCGATTGAGCGCCGGTTGAAACTCGCCGGCTACCAGGTCGCGACCTATGCCTCGGCGCACGACCTGCTGGATGCCTCGCCGGATGACGATCAGCCAGGATGCATATTGCTCGACGTCCGGATTCCGGGTCTGAGCGGTCCGGATTTGCAGAGCCGACTGATCGAGCAGGGCTCGACGCTCCCGATCATATTTCTTACCGGGCACGCCGATACGCCGACCACGGTTCGGGCGATCAAGGCCGGTGCGGAAGATTTCCTGACCAAGCCGGTATCCTCGGAGCTTCTGCTCGACGCGATTGAGCGTGCGATGGTGCACCAGAACGCCACGCGCGCGCAACGCGGCAGGCTCGAGACGTTTCGCACCCACCTTGCCACGCTGACGCACCGTGAGCGGCAGGTGTTCGACCTCATCGTGCGCGGCAAGATCAACAAACAGATTGCGCATGAACTTGGAACGACCGAGCGCACCGTGAAGGCGCACCGCCACCAGGTCATAGAAAAGATGCAGGTCCATTCGCTTGCCGAACTCGTTTCGATCGCGGAGCGCCTCGGAATGCTCGATACGAACGGCCATTAATTGCTCAGCCATCACACGGCGCGGTTCCCGCTGTGTGACTGTCCCAAGGAACAATATGCAACTCGTTGGTGCGGTGCTGCCATGCATGTGCTGAGGATGTGGCGTTTTGCCTTACACAAGGAGGGCAAATCGCGCGTACCAAATACGGCTACTGCACTGTCGCAGTTGGTCCCGTCCCGAAAGGCCTTCACCTTGCCGACGCGCCCGTCCGTCTTCGTCGTCGATGACGATCCGTCCATCCGGACGAGCATGTATAGATTACTCCGCGAGCACGGTTTCGTCGTAACGCTGTTCGATTCTGCGAGCGCCTTGCTCGATCACGGCGGATTCGACAAGGCGAGCTGTATCGTCCTCGACATCAATCTCGACGGAGAATCCGGCATCGATTTGCGCCGGAAGCTGGCGGAGGAGGGTGTCACCGTGCCGGTGATCTACATCACGGGCAACGATAGTGCGGCGAACCGCGCCGCCGCGATCGCATCAGGCTGCGTTGCTTACCTGACGAAGCCGTTCTCGGCTCAGTCCCTCATCGAGTCGGTCACGAGCGCGTCCGCCGGGTAGGGCCACGGCTCATTCGTCAACGTATTGCTCTAGGGTCTTGGCCGGAGCGCCCTTGTGAACCGATGCGAACTGCGCCAGCGGCACCGATGTCGTCAGCGCCAGAAGATTTGAATCGACGAGCTCGAGCGCCAGCGTCTTTCCCGAATCCATCTCCTTCACGATCGCCGCGGGCGCGACGTCGGCCGCGATGCAGGCATTGGCCAGGCACCAGCTATAGGGGATGCGGACGGGGCTGCCCTGATCGACGGCCAACTTGGCTGGCTGTTGCAGGTACATGCCGACCGGCAGGAAGAGTTGAAGCCTTGCCGTCGTGGTGCCCTCCCGTTCGATGAGGTCCACGCGGATGGCTGTCTGGCCGGTCGGGAATTTGCCGGTAATCGACGTTCGGCACAGCATCGGCGCAGCGGCGGCCTTGAAGCAGAGCTTTTGCCAATCGCCATAGGTGACGTCCTGGGCCTCGCGCTGACCACGCGTCGCGACTTTCGCCGGCTTGTCGGACTGCGCGGCCTTTGGTGCGGCGAAGCCGGGATATGTCGCGGTCACGATGATTGCGCCGATCAGCAGACCAGAGAGAGAACTGAGGGGTCGAGGCATGGTGGCGTCTCCGAAGCGTGGCGATTTGATTGACAGCCTGGGGAGATTGCTTGATCCAGATCAAGCCTCAGCGGGGACAAGGCGACGCCTATGACATGATGAAGAGTTTGCAACAGCCCGTATTGGCGACATGAGTACTCTGGACGTCGCGGCCGGTTTGATCCGTCGCGATGAAACGGTCGAGATCGTTCTGCTGCTCGCCTTCGCCGGCGGCTATATCGACGCCTATACCTTGATCATCCACGGCGGAATGACGAATGCCCAGACCGCCAACCTGATCCTGCTCTGGGTCTATGCGACCTCTGGCGACTGCGCCCAGGCGTTTCATTTCGTGCTGCCGCTTGTCGCCTTTGCACTTGGCATCGTGGTGACCGCATGGCTGTGGCGTGCCACCTCGCCGCACCGCGAGGTGGTCCAATGAACTCGCCCTCCAGCCCGGCTTGGTCACGTTTCTTCCCGCCGGCCGGCTGGCTTGCAGCCTATCGGCGCGAGTGGCTTCCCTCTGACGCCGTCGCCGGCGTCACTCTCGCCGCCTACGCCATCCCGGTCTCGCTCGCCTATGCCGCGCTCGCCGGTCTGCCGCCGCAGGTCGGCGTCTACGGCTACATGCTCGGCGGCATCGGCTATGCCTTGCTCGGAGCGTCGCGGCAGCTTGCGATCGGCCCGACCTCGGCGATCTCCCTGATGATTGCCGCGACCGTAGGGGCGCTCGCCGGCGGCGACGCGGTGCGTTATGCGCAGATCGCAAGCCTTGCGGCCTTCGCTGTGGCGGTGCTCTGCTTCATCGCCTGGCTGTTCAAGCTAAGCGTGCTTGTCCGTCTCGTCAGCGACAGCATCCTGGTCGGCTTCAAGGCCGGCGCCGGCCTCACCATCATCATGAGCCAATTGCCGAGCCTGCTCGGCGTTGCCGGCGGCGGCCACAATTTCTTCGATCGTGCCATCAAGCTGACAGGGCAACTCGGCCACATCGACACGCTCGTGCTGGCCATCGGCGCAGTCGCGCTGTTGTTGCTCTTGCTTGGCGAGCGGCTTTTACCGGGTAAACCGGTCGGCATCACCATCGTGGCGCTGGCAATAGTGGTGGCGACGGTGCTCGGCTTTCCGGCGCTCGGTGTTCCCGTTACCGGGAAGATACCGGAGGGCTTGCCGGCGCTGGGGATGCCGACATTTGGGCTGCTGGAATTCGACGACCTCTTTCCGCTCGCCGCCGGTTGTGTTCTGCTGGCCTATATAGAAGGTGTTTCGGCAGCCCGTAGCTTCGCCGCGAAGCACGGCTATGCGCTCGACGTCCGGCAGGAATTCCTGGGGCTGGGCGCGGCGAACCTCGCAGCAGCCCTTGGCCATGGCTATCCCGTCGCCGGCGGCCTGTCACAATCGGCCGTCAATGACAGCGCTGGTGCGCGCACGCCGCTGTCTCTAGTGATCTGCTCTGTGGCACTCGGGCTGTGCCTTCTGTTCTTCACGGGGCTGCTCACCAATCTGCCCAAGGCGGTGCTCGCGGCCATTGTCTTTGCCGCCGTCTACAAGCTGGTCGATGTCCGCTCGCTGCTACGGATGTGGCAGGTCAGCCGGATCGATTTCTACGCGGCGGCGATTGCCCTGGTCTCCGTGCTGCTGCTCGGCATTCTCCAGGGAGTCCTGCTGGCGTCGATCGCGTCGATCTTCCTGCTGCTGGCGCGGGCCTCGCAGCCGAACGTCGCGTTTCTCGGCCGTTTGCCCGGCAGCGGCCGCTATTCGGACAGTGCGCGGCATGACGATGTCGAGCCGCTGGTCGGAATCATCGCCTTTCGCCCGGAAGCCTCGCTGCTCTACATCAATGCCGAAACGATCCTGGAAACCGTCCTGATCGCGCTCCGGAGGTCGCCGGGTATCCGCCTGGTGGCCTGCGACCTCTCGGCGTCGCCCTATATCGATCTCGCCGGCGCGCGCATGCTGCATGATCTCCACGACGAGCTCGCCTCCCGCGAAGTCACCTTCTGCATCGTCGGCGCGCATGCGCAGCTCCGCGACCTCTTGCGCGCCGAGGGGCTTGCGGAGAAGACCGATAGCGGCCAATGGCTGCGGTCGCTCGACAGCGTTCTCGGTCACGATCAGGCCGATCCGGCTCAGCGAACGGCGTGATCTCGCCCGTTGCAACGCGAAGGTCTCGCAGCGGCCAACCGGTTCGTCAGAATGCGCGCGACCGTTGACTTGGATCAATGGAGGGTTCAGCGCCGCACTCACGATCCCGCATCACCTGTTTCCCAGAGGATCGGGAGAGACGCATGTCCAAGGACACCAAGCCCGCGCAGAAGCGTATCGACCAGTTTTTCTCCGGTCCCGGAGGACGGGCGGACGACTGGCGCGATCTGGTGGAGGCCGCAAAGTCCTGGGCGCGGACAGGCAACCGCGCGGTCTACGACGCGGCGCTCGCCGATCTCTCGGTCACGGAGGAGTTTCACGGTTATCCCGGTCTGCAACTGATGGCGGCGCTGCGGGAAGCTGCGGCCGCGGACGACGGGGCGATCTCACTTGCGCTTGCGAACCGGATCACCCAAGCCCTGGCCACGCGATCTTTCCGCCAGCATGCCGGCGACTGGAGCGCGAAGGATGACGGCAATGGCGATGTGCCCGAACTGGTGCCGCCGACCTTCGGCGCGCATACGGCGCGGCGGCCCTATTTCGAGACCCTGATCGTCACCGGCGTGGCACCCAGCCAATGGCCGGCGCTCGCCGCCGAATGGCGGAAGCTGCGGCGTCCGGTGGATGCCTTCATCTATGAGCCTGTCATCGTCGGCAGCCTCGAAGATGCCTTCTGCGCCACGATGCTCAATCCGAACATTGCGGCGGTCGTCATCAACGAGGGATTTGGCCTGCGTTCGCGCCATAATGCACCGGTGCTGCGCTCGATCACGGCGGCGGCCGGCCTCAACGACGAATCCGACGCGTCCGCGCTGCGGCTTGCGCAGATCATCGAGCGGGTCCGTCCCGAGCTCGATCTCTACATGATATCGAACCGCGACGTCGAGGAGTTGGCCGGCAATCCCGAGGCCAATGTCGTCCGCCGCATTTTCTATTCGGTCGAGGAGCTATTGGAACTGCACCTGTCGATCCTCGAGGGCATTCAGGATCGGTACGACACTCCGTTCTTCGACAATCTCAAGAAATACGCGCAGCGTCCGATCGGGACGTTCCATGCGCTGCCGATCGCCCGCGGCAAATCCATCTTCAAGTCCGACTGGATCCGCGACATGGGCGAATTCTACGGCCCGAACCTGTTCCTGGCCGAGAGCAGCGCGACCACCGGCGGCCTCGACAGCCTCTTGGAGCCGACCGGCAACATCAAAAAGGCGCAGGACAAGGCGGCGAGGGCGCTGGGCGCCGACCGCGTCTTCTTCGTCACCAACGGCACCTCGACCTCGAACAAGATGGCGGTGCAAGCGCTGCTGGCGCCGGGCGACATCGCAATCGTCGACCGCAACTGCCACAAGTCGCACCATTACGGCATGGTGCTGGCCGGTGCCCAGCCGCTCTATGTCGAAGCCTTTCCGTTGACGGAATATTCGATGTACGGCGCGGTGCCGCTGAAGACGATCAAGCAGGCGCTCCTGAGCGCCAAGGCCGACGGCCGGCTCGACCGCGTCAAGATGCTGGACCTCACCAACTGCACCTTCGACGGCCACATCTACAACACCCGCCGGGTCATGGAGGAATGTCTCGCAATCAAGTCGGACCTGATCTTCCTGTGGGACGAGGCCTGGTTCGGCTTCGCGCGCTTTTCGCCGTTCCTCCGCCGGCGCACCGCGATGGGCGCCGCCAACGAGATCGAGGCGTGGATGCACGATCCCAAGTCGGTCGCGGCCTATGAGAAGCAGCAAGCCGAGCTCGGCAAGAATCCGTCGGACGAGGTTCTGCTCAAGACCCGGCTCGTTCCCGACCCGCGGCAGATCCGCCTGCGCGTCTACCAAACGAACTCGACTCACAAGTCGATGTCGGCACTCCGGCAGGGCTCCATGCTCTCGGTGAAGGACGTCGAATTCCACACGGTCGAGCAGCAGTTCAAGGAGGCCGTGTTCACGCACGCTTCCACCAGCCCGAACCAGCAGATCATCGCCAGCCTCGATATCTCGCGGCGGCAGATGGAGCTGGAAGGTTACGGTCTCGTCGCCAACGCGATGGAGATCGCGCTCGCCATCCGCCATGCGGTCAACAACAATCCGCTGATCTCGAGATACTTCCGCATTCTTGGCGCCGATGTCATGGTGCCCGCGCAATATCGCCAAAGCGGCTTCACCGACTATCTCTCGGCCGGCGTCAACTGGGTGAATACGCTCAAGAGCCTCGACGAGGACGAGTTTTGCCTCGACCCGACCCGCATGACGCTGGTGTGCGGCATGGCCGGTTATGACGGCACCCAGTTCAAGGGCATTCTGGCCAATGAGTACGACATCCAGGTCAACAAGACCTCGCGCAACTCGGTGCTGATCCAGTCCAACATCAACAACACCCGCAGTGACGTCGCGCATCTGGTCCGCGTGTTGGCAGAGATTGCAGGCGAGGTCGATCGTGGTCTGGCTCAGGGGGGCGCCAACGCGAAGAAGACGTTCGAGTCGCGGGTGACGAGCCTGATGAAGGACGTGCCCGACTTGCCGAACTTCTCGCATTTCCACCCGAGCTTCCGTGGCGATGCGGGCAAGAAGACCAACGAAGGCGACATCCGCGCCGGCTTCTATGCCGCCTACGACGTGGCAGGCTGCGAACACATCCGCCTCAACGATCCCGAGATTGACCGCCGGCTGAAGGCGGGTCCCGAGCTCGTCTCCGCCAATTTCGTGATCCCGTATCCGCCGGGCTTCCCGATCATGGTGCCCGGCCAGGTCATCACGCAGGAGACCATCGACTTCATGCGCAAGCTCGACGTGAAGGAAATCCATGGCTACGATGCCAAGGAGGGGTTGAAGCTCGTGCGCACGGAAGCCTTGGCGAAGCTCGGGCGGGCCAAGCCCGGCGCGCAGCCGAAGCTCAAGGCCGCGTCATAAGTCGCCAAGGGGGGCGAACATGAAGGCGTTTTTCACCTTCCTGCAGCCGTATCCTGCTGCTGTTCTTCGTCGTCGGCCTGGCGGTCTGGATCGGACGGGGCAGTATCAAGGGTTACCGCCTCGGCATGGTCGCCGGTGCCATCGTGGTCGGCGCGAGCCTGTCGGTATGGTCATCGACCTATGGCGTGAAGCTCGCACGATCCCGCCATTCATCGTCTGGGCGATCGGCTTCCACGTCTTCAAGATCAACCCGGCGGTGCTGATGGGCGGCGTTGCCGGTGCGCGGTCGCATTCCGGCCCTTGCCGTGAGGCCGCAGTCGAAATCCGGAGCTCCGTGCCCTGGATCGGATTCCCGGTCGGCTACGCCGTCTTGGGCATCCTGCTTACCATCTTCGGCAACTTCGCAATGCTGCTGGCGCAATAGCAGGCGCCATAACGAAAGGGGAAAGAACGTCATGAGGAAATTTGCCACCGGTGCCGTCCTGGTTGCCACGCTCGCGGCATTTACCGGCTTCGCCACGCCATCGCATGCCGATACCGGCCAGGTCGCCGTCGTCTTCACCAAGGGCGGCTTCATTGTCGGCGTCGGCGGCGGGGAGGGCGTTCTCGTCTACCACGGCAAAAGATATCCCTTCACCGTCTCGGGCATGAGCGTCGGGTTCACGGTGGGAGCTTCGACGACCAAGCTGGTCGGTCGCGCTATCAATCTGAGAGGGCCGCAGTCGATCGAAGGCTCTTATGCGGCGGGCGGCGCAGGCGGTGCGGTTGCCGCGGGCGCCGGCGCCGTGCAGCTGCAGAACAGCAATGGCGTGATCCTCCAGCTCAGCGGACCGAAGGTCGGCGCGGAAGTATCGGCTGCGGTCGGTGGCGTCACCATCCGGTTGAAGTGAACGCAAGCACATCAGGCCGCGCTCGGCGCGTGGCCTGACTTGCTTCAGTATCGTTCCTCGACGAAGTTCATCGCGCGCAGGCTCGCTTGGTCGTTGTAGCGTCCCTTGCGGGATCGTTTCGGCAGCTTGACCGTTTTCCGCGCGATCTTCTTGTAAGGGATCGTCCGCAGGATGTGCGAGATGGCGTTGAGCCGCGCTCGCCGCTTGTCGTCGGAGCGGATCAGTCGCCACGGCGCATGTTTCGTGTCGGTCGCCTCGAACATCATGTCGCGCGCCCGCGAGTAATCGTACCAGCGCCCGAACGACTCGGTGTCCATCGGACTCAGCTTCCATTGCCGCAGCGGGTCCTCGATACGTGCCTTGAAGCGGAGCTCCTGCTCCTCCATCCCGACCTCCAGCCACAGCTTGATCAGGATGATGCCTGCGTCCACGGCAAATTCTTCCACCAACGGACACAATTGCAGGAAACGCTTGTGCTCGGCGGGAGAGCAGAATCCCATGACATATTCAACGCCGGCGCGGTTGTACCAACTGCGGTCGAAGATCACGATTTCTCCGCCGGCGGGGAATTGTTCGATATAGCGTTGCATGAATAGCTGGGATTTCTGCCGGTCGGAGGGCGCGGGCAGGGCGCAGACCCGGAATACCCGCGGGCTCACTTTTTCAGTCAGGGCCTTGATCGTGCCCCCCTTGCCGGCGGCGTCGCGGCCTTCGAAGATGATGATCACCTTCAGCTTCTCTGCCCTCACCCATTCCTGAAGGTGGCATAGCTCGACCTGGAGCTTTTGAAGTTCTTTCTCGTAGTCCTTCCGCTTCATCCGCTCCGCGGGTTCGTCCTTGGCCATGCCTGCCCCTTCGCTGCTGCGTTCGTCACTCGTCCCAGGAAATGGTCACGCCGATATCGCCAGGCACGCCGCCCGGGAAATCGATGACCTGGTAGGCGATGCGATAACCTCGCGGTTTCAGATAGTCGGTCCAGAGCTGGAAGATCTCCCTGGGGATCCCGGTCAGCGTGTTTTCCCAGCCCTTTTCCATCTGATTGATGGCGCGTCCCTTGTCCGTGCAGAGCGAGTTGGGGAAGCGATAGACCAGCACCTCGGTCAGGCCGTTTCGCACCGCACGCTGGATGATGGTGGAGGCGAGCTTGATCTTCTCCTCCTCGCTTTTGCCGGAAGGCTTGCTCAGGCGCTCAATCAGCGCGTGCTTCTCGGCCTCGGCGGCGGCGGCGAGGCGGACGTATTCGTCGGCTTTCTCGGCCTCCTTGAGGGCGGCTTCCTTGCGAATCTTCGCGGCGTTTGGGATGAGATCGTCGATGTTGCTGGACATGACTTGCGTCTCCTGCTCGCTTGTTCCGGCTCCGCATCCGTGAAAGGCTAGGAGCAGCCCCGGGCCCACCTTTGATCCAAATCAAGCAGGTCCGTATTGGGGAGCGCCTTTGTTTGCCGATCCGCGTCGAGTTTAGTCCTTCTGGAGAGTGAACGTTGAACGAGCAGCTTCATCCATTGGCCCCGCATCACCTGCCTTTCTATCTCGCGCCGGGAAGTGGAACAGATACGCTCATGGTCGTCATGGGCATTTTCCTGGTCGGGACCGTACTATGGGTCGGTACCCTCTATTGGAAACTGCACAGTCTTCCGGAGCGGATGGCGCACAAGTCGCAAAAGCTTCAATTCGAGTTCGTCGCCGTGCTCGGCCTGATCTCGCTCTTTACGCACATGCATATCTTCTGGGTCGCGGGCCTCTTGCTTGCGCTGATTGACATACCGGACTTCGGAACTCCGCTCCGCAGCATTGCGGATTCCGTCGAGAGAATTGCCGGCGCGGCGCCGGGCGGAGCCGACGGCACGAACGGTGCAGCCCAGGTTGCCAGCGAGACCGAACCACCGCCCGGGGAAAAACCAGGTTCCGCCAAGGAGAAGGAGCGCAGCCATGTTTGAGCTGATGTTCTGCTCGCTCCTCACCATCGTCCCCGACTACCTCTACCGTCGCTACGTCCAGGGCAAGCGGATCGGCAAGGAGATTACGTTCTTCTCGGTGTGGTACGAACTGAGATGGGGCATCACCGGATGCCTGATGCTCACGGTTTCGCTGATCACGATGATCTTCTATTTCCATCCGTCGACGGACTCTGCGACGCTCTATTTCCGGACCGTGCCGATCCTGCCGGAAGGGTCGGGGCGGGTCGCGGAGGTGAAGGTCGGGTTCAGCCAGCCGGTGAGGAAGGGCGATGTGCTGTTCACGCTGGACAGCTCCAAGCAGCAAGCCGCCTTTGAGACCGCGAAGCGCAAGGTCGCCGAAGTTGATGCCGCGATGACGAGCGCGCAGTCCGACGTGGTCAAGGCGGAAGCTCAGATCCAGGAAGCCAAGGCCAATTACCAGCAGGCCAAGGACGAGCTCGACGTCAAGAGTGAGCTCCAGAGCCGCAACCCCGGCATCGTGCCGCAACGTGACATCGATAAGCTCCGTGTGCTGGTCGACCAGCGCCAGGCGGGGATCGATGCCGCCACCGCGGCAAAGGAAACGGCGGCCTTGCAGGTCTCGACGCTGCTGCCGGCCCAGAAGGCGAGCGCCCAGGCCGCCCTCGATCAAGCCCAGGTCGACCTCGACAAGACCATCGTGCGGGCTGGTGTCGACGGTCGCGTCGAGCAGTTCCTGATTCGCGTCGGAGATGTCGTCAACCAGTTGATGCGACCTGCTGGCGTGCTTATTCCGGAAGGGGCGGGCCGAACCGCGCTCCAGGCTGGCTTCGGCCAGATCGAGGCCGGCGTGCTGAAGAAAGGCATGGTGGCCGAAGCGGCTTGTAACTCACGTCCGTGGGTGATCATTCCGATGATCATCACCACGGTGCAGGACTACATCGCCGCCGGACAGTTCCAGGCCGGACAGCAACTGGTCGAAGCACAGAACGCTGCAAGGCCCGGCACCATCCTCGTGTTTCTCGAACCGCTCTACAAGAACGGGCTCGAGGGCGTTACGCCGGGAAGCAGCTGCATCGTGAACGCGTATACCAGCAATCACGAGGAAATTTCTGCCGCAGACACCAGCACCGGCCGTGCGATTGCGCTTCACGTCGTCGACGGTGTCGGCCTCGTGCATGCGCTGCTGCTGCGCATTCAGGCGTTGCTGCTGCCGATCAAGACACTTGTGTTGAGCGGACATTGAGCGCGAGAGGGAGGGGTTGACGCGATCGGCTCACTGAATGCGATCGCACTCAGCGCAGTAATGCTTACGTCATTGACCGTTCGCGCCAATGCGCTCGACCTCGACGGTGCATGGGCCAGCGATGTCCCTGGCATGGAAGATATGAAATCCGCTACCACTGCTGCCCGGCAAAGTAACGATATCTTCGTCTGCGCCGGCCTGTCCAGGAACGGCACAAGCCTCGTTCGCGGTGGCTTTGCCTCCGAAGCCCAGGCCGTGATCGGCCGGCCGCTAACGCCGATGAGCTATGCCGGTGTCGCCCGGCGGACGACGCGGCGGGCAGTTGTCGGAGCCGGCGTCGCCGCGGGCGCGGCAGGCGCCCATTACGAATCGTCCTGCGTGCAGGTCGTGGATGCCTACGGCAGGGTGATGACGCGTTGCTGAGGGACGCTGCCACTCAGCGGGCTGTCGGAGCTGCGCAATTCCAGCTAGAATTGCCCCGAGAGCGGCCGTCGAAGCTGCCGGAGGAAGATGAGCGGGCGCGTGACCATTGCGTCAGTCAAATTGTGGCCGGCAAGGGCCGTGCTGCTTTGTCTTGGCTTGTTGCTCGCTGCCTGCCCGCTGCCCAGATCAATGAGTGCCGCCGAGCCGGCCGCGACCGCACGCAGCCAGCCCAAACGGGTGCTGATGCTGCATTCCTTCGGGAGCGAGTTCCGGCCCTGGAGCGAGTATGCGCGAAGCATCAAGGTTGAGCTCGAACGGCGATCGCCATGGCCGGTCGACATTCAGGAACATACGCTGATCTCTGCGCGCTCCAATGGTCCGGGCCCGGAAGCGCCCTTCGTCGAATATCTGGCTTCACTTTACCAGGGTGGACTGCCTGACATCGTGCTGAGCGTCGGCGCGCCTGCCGCGCGGTTCGCGCAACGATATCGGGGCAAGCTCTTTCCCAACACGCCGATGGTGCTGACCGCGGTCGAGCAGCGGCTGGTGAGCCGCTTCGACCTCACTGACAACGACGTCGTCGTGGCGGTCCGCAGTGATTTCCTGGCAGCCTTCGAGAACATTCTGCAGGTCCTGCCGGACACCAAGGCGATCGCCGTCGTGATCGGCGCATCACCCCATGAAAAATTCTGGATCGATGAGATGAAACGGGAACTCGAGCCGCTGGAAGGCCGGGTCGCTCTCACCTGGTACTCCGACCTTTCATTCGACGAGATATTGAAGCGCGCATCGACGCTTCCGCCGCACACCATGTTGTTCTGGGGCCTCATGTCGGTCGATGCCTCCGGCGTCGTCCACGAGGGCGACATTGCGCTCCGCAGTCTGCATGCGGTCGCGAACGCGCCGATCTTCTCTTACCAGGAGCCGTTCTTCGGCGGCAGCACCGTCGGCGGCCCCATGCATTCGGTCGCCGAAACCAGCGCCAAGACCGTCAGCGCCGCCATCCGCATCCTCGGCGGCGAGAAGCCGGCCAACGTCAAATACGATCCGATCGGATTTGCGCCGCCGAAATATGATTGGCGCGAGTTGCAGCGCTGGGGCATCAGCGAGAGCCGCTTGCCGCCGGGCAGCGAAGTCGTGTTTCGCGAACCGCCCCTCTGGGAAATCTATCGCTGGCAGATGCTGCTGATCGCGGCCGTGATCCTGGTGCAGGCGGGCCTGATCAGCGGTCTGCTGCATGAGCGCCGCCGCCGCCAGATCGCCGAGATCGAGTCGCGCCAGCGCCTGGCCGAACTCGCTCACGTCAACCGCTATTCGGCCGTCGGCGAGCTGACGACGTCGATCGCTCACGAATTGAACCAGCCGCTCGGGTCCATCCTGACCAACGCCGAAACGGCGGAGCTCATGCTGAAGGCCACTTCGCCCGACATCAACGAGATCCGGCAGATTCTCGCCGACATCAGGCGCGACGATCAGCGCGCGAGCGAGGTGATCCGAAGGCTGCGCAGCGTCCTGAAGAAGACGCCGTTTGAAATCCAGGACATCGAGCTCAACGACACGGTGCGCGAAGCGATCGGCCTGGTGACAGCCGTCGCCGATGGACGCCGGATTACGTTGACCTACATGCCGGTTCTGGCCGATCTCCACGTCAGGGGCGATCCGGTCCAGATTCAGCAGGTCGTTCTCAACCTGATCATTAATGCGATGGATGCGATCTCCGACGCGGACACCGGGAAACGAGAGGTCAGCGTCTCGACCATGCGCGCCGGCAATCAGGCCGAGATCAGGGTCGCCGATACTGGACCCGGGATTGACGCTTCCGATCTCGCAAACGTCTTCAATCCGTTCTTCACGACCAAGCCCGAAGGAATGGGCATGGGGCTCGCGATCGCCAAAACCATCATCGAGGCCCATCACGGCACGATTGCCGCGTCGTACCAGCCCGCGGGTGGCGCGCTGTTCACGATACGGCTCCCGATCATCCGCTGACAGCAGGTGTCTTGATTTTGATCGAATCTCCGCGTGGCGAGACTCTTCCTTTTCGCGGTTGCGTGATGACTGGGGGGCGTGGGTAGCCATGAGACGCCGCGAGTTCATGTCGCTGGTTGATTGCACCGGCTGCGTTCCCGGCCGGCTGATGATGGAAGCTGAACTGATCGAACGACACCTCGTCCGCGCGCTGCAGCAGAGGCGGCGAGTGCGTTTCGTTGATCTCGATCAACAAACGCCCATGGTCCGGCCCGATGGTCGCGGACGGAAAGCTTTGGGAGGTTGTGATGTTTCGCTGCGGCAAGACCCTGATGGCGCTTGCGCTGCTGCTGGCGATCCCCGCCGCAGCGATGGCGCAGGCCACCACGCCGGCGGCCCCTGGCGCGCCTGTGACACCAAGTACGCAGGCGCAGCCGGCTAACCCGCCGGCGCCGGCTGCCGAGCTTTTGAAGCCCGAGCAGCTCGAGGCGCTGGTCGCGCCGATCGCGCTCTATCCCGACGAGCTCCTTGCCAACGTGCTGGCCGCCTCGACCTATCCGCTGGAAGTGGTGCAGGCCGACCGCTGGCTGAAGGAGCGCAAGACCCTGAAGGGCGATGCGCTGAAGGCGGAGGTCGACAAGCAAGGCTGGGATGACAGTGTCAAGGCGCTCGCCAGCACCGCTGATGTTCTGACCATGATGAGCGACCAGCTTGATTGGACCAAGAAGCTCGGCGACGCCTTTCTTGCGCAGCAGCCTGACGTGATGGATGCGATCCAGCGCCTGCGCAACAAGGCCTATGACAACAAGAAGCTGGTCACGACCAAGCAGCAAAAGGTCAGCGTCCAGACCGAGGAAGGCAAGCAGGTCGTTGTCATTCAGCAGGCCGATCCCGCGGCGATGTACGTGCCCTATTACGATCCGGCGACGGTCTACGGCTCCTGGCCCTATGCGGAGTATCCGCCGTATTATTGGGGCTATCCGTCCTATATCGGCGCGGGCGTGGTTGCCGCTGGTATCGCCTTCGGCACCGCCTGGGCCATCGGACGCTGGGGCAACTACTGGGGCGGCGGCTGCAACTGGGGCAACCGCAATGTCTACGTCAATCATCGTACTGCCAACATCAATACAGGCTGGCAGCACAATCCGGCGCATCGCCAGGGCGTGCGCTATAATAACGTCAACGTTCAGCAGCGTTTCGGCAACAACAATATCAAGGCCGGCGCTTCGGACCGGATGGACTTCCGCGGCCGTGACGGCAACCAGGTGCTGCGTCCCGGTCAAGGCGCGGGAGACCGGGCGGGCGATCGCGCCGGTAATCGTGGCCCAGGTGACCGTGCTGGTGCCGGAGATCGCGCGGGCGACCGTGCGGGCAATCGTGGCGATCGGCCCGGCGGCGGCGATCGGGCTGGCGCCGGAGATCGTGCCAAGGGTGGCGGTGACCGTGCCAAGGGCGGCGGCGATCGCGCAAAGGCGGCGAACCGCGCCGGTAGCGGCGGCAATCGTGCCGCCAATGCCAACCGTGGCGGTGGCAATCGCGGCGGCGCAATGAACGTCTCCTCCGGCCGGTCGGCGGCCGCAGCATCCGCGCGCGGACGATCCAGCATGGCGAGCATGCCGCGCGGCGGCGGACCGAGCATGGCCGGGCGCGGCGGCGGTGGCGGAATGGCGATGCGTGGCGGTGGTGGCGGCGGCTTCCGTGGCGGAGGCGGTGGAGGCGGCCGCGGCGGCGGCGGTGGCCGGCGCTCCGATATCGCGTTGAAGCATGACATCGTCCTGCTCGGCCATCTCGCCAACGGCCTTGGCTACTATCGCTTCAGCTACATCGGCAGCGACAAGGCCTATGTCGGCGTCATGGCGCAGGAGGTCGAGCGGGTGATGCCTGACGCTGTGACCCGCGGCAGCGATGGTTACTTGCGTGTCTACTATGAAAAGCTCGGACTGACTTTCCGCACCTACCGCGACTGGCTCGCGGGCGGCGCGAAGATCCCTGCGGAGGTGACGCCATGACCGGCTTGAAATTGTTCCGCCGCGCGGTCGTGCCGGGGATGATGGCGCTGGCGCTCATGGGATCGGCGTCACAGGCACAGGTGTCCTACAAGACACCGGAGGATGCAGCGGCCGCGCTCGCCGCGGCGGTCAAGAGCGGCCCGGGCGACATCCTAAAGGTGCTCGGCAGGGACGCCGAGGACATCGTCTCCTCCGGCGACGAGATCGCCGACAACGATATACGCCAGCGATTCACGTCGATGTATGACGTCAAGCACGGCATCAAGGCGGAGGGCAACAAGACTGCGACCCTGATGCTGGGACCGGACGATTTCCCGTTCCCGATCCCGCTGGTCAACACCAAGACTGGCTGGGAGTTCGACACGGCCGAGGGACGGATCGAGGTGCTCCGCCGTCGCATCGGCCGCAACGAGCTCGATGCGATCCAGACCGCGCTCGCCTATGTGGATGCGCAGAACGAATATGCCGACAAGGACCGGGGCGAGGGCGCCGGCGTCTATGCACAACGCATCGTCTCGTCGCCCGGCAAGAAGGACGGCCTGTTCTGGCGCGACGACAGCGATCCGAGCCCGCTCGGTGCGCTGGCGGCCGAGGCCTCGAAGGAGGGCTATCGCGGAGGCGATGTCGGGCCTACGCCCTATCACGGCTACTACTTCCATATCCTCAAAGGGCAGGGCCCGGATGCGCCCGGCGGCGCGCTCAACTATGTCGTCAAGGGCAAGATGATCGGCGGCTTCGCCCTGATCGCCTGGCCCGCGGAGTACGGCAATTCCGGCGTCATGACCTTCCTGGTCAACCATGCCGGCGACGTCTACCAGAAGGATCTCGGCCAGCGCACGGAGTTCATCGCCGAGCGCACCACGCTGTTCGATCCCGACCAGACCTGGAAGAAGGTTGATGCCGCAAAACCGTGAACAGGCTGGGGCGTCGTACCTGCGCGCGTCCCGGCCGATCGTGATCCTCTTAATGGCGCTGGCGCTGGCGTTCGCGACGCCAGTCACGCCATCCTTTGCGCAGGCCGCCGGCCATGTCCACGCCAAGATCGTCAAGGCCGGCCTTCTGATCGGCGGTGGCGGCGGCAGCGGCGTGCTCACCTACCGCGGCAAGAACTATCCCTTCAAGATCACCGGCATAAGCTTCGGCATCACGGTGGGAGCTACCGTTGCCCGGCTCGACGGCTGGGCCTCGGGCATAAGCGAGGTCAGTGACTTCGCTGGCACCTACAGCTCGGTTGGCGGAGGCTTTGCGCTAGTCGGCGGCGTCAACGGCGTTCAACTCCGCAACGAGAAGGGCGTCACCATCGTGCTTCAGGGTCCGAAGGCGGGAATGGAGCTTGCGGCCAACATTAGCCAGATCGCGATTGCCTTCAGATGATGTCGATAATGGCCGGCTCCGGTGATCACATCGCGTTTTGGTCGCGTTTGATCGTGCTCGTTACCTAGGTGCGCGAATCCTGTGTTGTTTCGCGATGCCTCGAGCCGGCTACAAGCCTTATCGTCCCTCGCTGTTCCAAATCGGGAACTTGACAAAGCGCTAGCGGAAGAATCCCACGTGGTGTGAGGCGGTTCACACGCCCACGTCGCGCTTCGCAGTAATCAGATTGCAGCGAGCTTCCTGTATTTCGGCCGCCCAGGAGATTTCACATGAAGCCTCTGGCTATTGCTCTCTTGATTGCCGCCGCTGGTCTGCTCGCTGCTGTGACCGGCATCCCGCGATCAGAATCGATCTCGACAATTGGGCGCGCTGGAGCATCAAGCGCGGCGACATTGCAAGACATGCCGGGGAACTCCGACAGGTTGCCGGTCGAGGACTTTGATGATCGGTCATTGGTCTTTCCGAGGGAAGCAAAGCGCTAAGCACAGGGTCGCGCACCAGACCTTCAGCCAGGGCGCGCAAAAAGTCCGTGTCTCAAAGAGCCTTCGAGGTCGATCGGTAGCCTGGTCGAGCGGCGAGGGCTATGGGCTCAGAAAAACAGCTTGGATGGGATAGCCGCTCCCCATAAGACCAAGCGATTGCAGTTCGCTTCGATGAGCGTCTATCTCCAGAATCGTCAGGAGAAGCGCCAGCACGACCGAGGTATAGATCAGGGATCGTGACGCTTTGGCGGGCGCGGCCTCATCGTGTGGCGGTATCGCATCGCGAAGTGATCGCCACATCGAGATGAAATGCAGATACGTCTTAGGTCGTATTTGCATGACGTCGCCCTCGACACTTCAATCGGAGATAGGATCAGGCTAGATCCGGTTCAAGCTGAGAGCAGCCACTGCGGCATTGAGTAGCGGGCGCTTTCTGTCATGCGTGCGCAGCACGGAAACCGAACAGCGGCTTCAATCGTTGACGCGACCGAAAGAACGCAGATATCCCGCATGAGCGCCGGTAACCGGCCGGATCTACTGTAAACCACAGATGAATTGGGTCCCGAGTCTCAGCACCAGTCTCCACATCGTTGCCGCCTTGCTGGCGATCCATTCATCGCCCGTGCAGGCGCAATTGACAGGTCACGGTGGACCCGTGCGGGCGATTGTGGTGTCCAGGGATGGCAACAGCGTTCTGTCGGGTAGCTTCGATACCGCCGCCATCCGGTGGTCGCTCAAGACCGAAGCCGCTGAGCAGGTCCTTCGATTTCACTCTGATGCGGTGAACGCGGTTGCCTTCCTGAAGGATGGGCAAATGGTGACCGCTGGTGCGGATGCGAAGGTAGCGATCTGGACGGTCGGCCGGCAGCAGCCGGATCGGGTTTTCGAGGGCCATACCGCGCCGATCGTTTCGCTTGCTGTCTCGCCGGATGGTGCAAGACTGGCCTCTGCCTCCTGGGACCATACGGTTCGCGTCTGGTCGCTTGGCGACGGCGCGCAGCAGGTGCTGGAAGGGCATGTGCAGAACGTCAACGGCGTCGCATTCACACTGGATGGTCGATCGCTGGTGAGCGTGGGTTACGATTGTGAGCTGAGGATCTGGCGGTTGGTGGGGGGCGCCCCAAGTGTCACGACACTGGCCTCGCCCCTCAACGTCGTGGCGGTGGCTCCGGATGGCGAGATCGTAACGGGTGGTGCCGACGGGAAACTACGCTTCCTGACGTCGGAGGGCCAGGAAAGCGGCGAGGTTCAGGCCGGCCAGACGCCGATCGTCGCGCTGGGGATATCTCCAGACGGCACGTCGGTCGCTGCTGCAGGAATTGGCGGTGGCGTGGCGATCATCGACCGAAAGGCGCGAAGCATCGCGCGAACGCTGGTCGATCCAGGTTCGCCGGTGTGGGCGGTCGCGTTCTTGCCTGATAGCGCAGCATTGCTGACGGGCGGCGCTGACGGCAAAATCCGACGCTGGAATGCGCTGACTGGCGAGCCCAAGGGCTCATCGTTGCAAGCCGCGCCGCGCGATCCGCTTGCCGCCTATGCAGGAGATCACGGCGCCGAGGTGTTCAGGGCGTGCGTTGCCTGTCACACCCTGTCCGAGAAGGACGTGCAACGCGCCGGCCCCACGCTTGCTGGCTTGTACGGCCGCAGGATCGCGTCCCTGCCTGGCTATCGCTTCTCCGACGCCCTGAAAGGGATGAACATCGTCTGGACGCCTGAAACCGTATCGAAATTGTTCGAACTCGGTCCAAACGCCTACACGCCCGGCACAAAAATGCCGGACCAGCGGATCGGATCGGCGGAGGATCGCAAGGCGCTCACGGATTTTCTGGGACGCGCGACGTCGAAATAACTCTTTGCGTCAATCGGCGGCGCGGATCTAAAACCCCGGCCGTTGCTCGACCGGAAGATCCGTCAAGTTCGGATGGTCCTTGAGTGAAGATGTGATGTCCATATTTGGATGGTTCGTTGAATAGCTGCTTTCGAGAGTCCGCGTTCTAGTCCTTGGTTTCCCGTTGGCGCAAATAATCGTCGGTTGTACGCGGCGGCGTTCGCTCCGGAACGCCCTTGAACGGATCGAACTCTTGCTCGCTCATGGCGATGACGCGGCAATCCGCACACATTCTGACCACGTCCAGTCGCTTGTCGCCTACCGGAAACATCCAGTGGCGTCCTTCGAGCTTTGCGGCAATCTTGTCGATCGTGCTTTTCACGCCGAAGGGCTTGCTGCAGCGGATGCAAAGCGCCGGCTCTTCTTCCTTGATGATCCGGGCGGCCGCTCTGGCTGCACCGAAATCGATCTGCGGCTTCAGTGTAATCACCTTTTCCGGGCAGGCGCTTTGGCATAATCCGCACTGCACGCAGGCGTCTTCGACGAATTTGAGCACGGGCCGTTCGGGATCGTCGCGAAGGGCGCCGGTGGGACAGACCGAGACGCAGGAGAGGCACAGGGTGCACCCATCCACATTGACGCTGATCGTTCCGAGCGGTGCGCCTTCAGGCAGAGCGATCACGTTGGTCGGCGCAGGTGCGACGCGGTGCAGTTCGTGAAGAGCGAAGCGAAGCAGGTCGCGCCGCTTGCCGACTGTTTTGAAGGTTGCGGGAATCTGCACGGCCGGTGCGGGCTCGATCGCCCGCAGCACCTCCGCCAGAACATCCGGATCGTCCGTTTCGATGGCTGAAACGCGCTGGCCGGAAAGTCCGAGCCCGGTAACAATCGTATTGGCCATCGCGATCATCTGAGAGAGACCGGTAAGGTCATGCAGCGGCTTTGCCCGCAGAAGAAGGCGGATCGCCGCCGCGCCATAGGCAAAAGATGCCGCGACGGCTTCCAGGCCAATCTGCGTCACCTCATTGACTGCGAACGGTAGTACATTGGCCGGAAGCCCATCGCCGTGACGAGCAAGCGCGTCGATCAGCGCAGTGCCATGTTGGTCATCGTGAAACAGTACAATGGCATTCGCACCACCGGCTTCCCGATAGGTCAGCAGCATGGCGCGCAATTTGTGCAGCAACGTATCCGCCGGCGGCAGAGCATAGGAGGCTGCGCCTGTCGGGCAGACCGCGGCACATAGGCCACACCCGCCGCAGACCTCCGCGTTGATCTTGACGTGATCGCCGTCCGGGGTGATTGCCCCGGTCGGACAAAGATCGATGCAGCGGTGGCAGCCCGTCTGCTTCGAGCGCGAATGGACGCAGATATCTGCGGTGAAATTGACGTATTTCGGTTTGTCGAAGCTGCCGACAAGGTCGCGGGCCTTGAGTACTGCGCGCAGCATAGCCGGCGGATCTCGCGGATCTGCCCGGAGATAACCGTCGCGCAAGTCGTGAGCGGGGAAAAGCGGCGCCCCGCCGGAAAGATCAAGGACGATGTCGCAGCGCGAGGTCAGGCCGCTGCGGGGAGCCTCGAAGACCAGTGTGTCGCGCGAGGAGGGGCGGGGCAAAGCGTAATCGTCGATTGCAAGCTCGAACGTCCCCAAATGGCCCTTGGCGTTGCGGACCGTTCCCTGGACGATCGGAAAAGATGTCGTTGCCGGGGGGATCAGCTGCGCCGGCTTTGTGAGCATGACCGTCACGTCGAGATGATCTGCAAGCAGTCGACCGGCTTCGACCGCAGCTTCGTCGCGGCCGTAGATCAGGATTACACCTTCGCTCGATAGGGTGACAAATGGGAAGGCAGGCGCAATCTCGGACGCAGATGCGAGCAGCGCTGCCATTTTGGGACCTGCCCTGGCCCCATCCACCGACCAGCCCGCCGTCTCGCGAAGATTGACGAATTCCAGCTTTCCGGAACGTTCCTTCGCCTCGTCGCCAAACAGCGGTGCCTCCTGCGTGCAGCCGACGATGAGGGAGCCTTCCGCCTTCGTGGCGTTGCGAAAATGATCAAGCTCGGCCCGACAAAGCTGGCGGAACTCGGCGATCTCGCTCTTGCGGCATCCTCGCCTAAGGGCGGCCGTATCGAGGCGCATCGTGTCCTCGCACGAGCAGATCAGGATCGTTTTCGGGGGATCGGTCATACGCAATCATCTACCTCCCGAAGAGGTCAGGGAACGATATTGAGCGGACTCGCGTCGCCTCCTCTGCTCGATTAAGTTATTCTCGCGCGTGGCGAAATGGAAGCTGGAGGTCAGACTGACATCAACAGCCCTCACCCGCTCGTCGGTCTCGGAGCCGATCAATCTGCCTCCGCCGTTCACGCTGGTGAGGCTGCGCGAAAGTCGTGACGCCTTCGCCCGCGCCATGGAGATTGCAGAAGAGAGCGGGGCAGGTACGCTGACCTATGTGGGACGGTTCGATCTCGCCGAGTTCGCGGTTGTGCTTGAGCCCGGGGAGTCCTTGCGCACCGCGCGCCGCGCTTTCTATGCGGGAATGGTGGCACTCACCGACGCCTTGCGTGCCTATGCGCCGCCGAACAAGGAGATCACGATCGACTGGCCGGGTGCAATCCGTGTTGACGGTGGTCTCGTTGGTGGCGGGCAGCTTGGCTGGCCCTCATCCGCGAAAGAAGGTGAGCCTCCGCGCTGGCTGGTATTCGGCGCCATGATCCGGACAGTTGCGATGACCGACCGGGAAGCCGGCCTGTATCCGCTTGCTTCCGCACTGGATCAGGAGGGCTTTGGCGAGGCAGGCGCTGTTCAGGTGACGGAAGGCTTTGCGCGGCATCTGATGCGCGCGCTCGACGCCTGGCAGACCGATGGTTTCGACGGCATTGCACGCGATTTCCTGAATAGGCTGGTGCGCGAGCGGAATACCTCTCGTGTGATCGCCGACAACGGTGATCTTCTGGAACGCCGGATCGGGACAGACAGGACCGACCGGCACGATTTGAGGAAGAGCTTGCTGTTGCCCTCGTGGCTCGATCCGAAGCTTGGAGGACCGCGTCTGTGAAGCTCCTGCGCACCATCGCGCTCGACCCCTCCGATACGTTCGTGTTCGACGTGCCGGCGGAGCCGGGCGATTGGGCGGTGTCGGGCGCGTTCCGCTTTTGCGATCGCGATCCGGCGAAGCTGATCGGCAAGGATCGTTCGGCGTTCCGCAGCGGCTTTCTCGGAGTGCGGTCCTGGGGCTGGTCGACGTTGGTGCAAATCGTCCGCGCCACCGAGGACGATCGGCGGGCGGTGGTAGAGCTCCTTGCAAGGCAGCTGGTCGAACGGTTCGGGGCTCCGGATCTCGCTGCTGCGCGACTTGCCGCAGAAGAGGAGGTTGCCTTTGCGCAATCGCTCTGCACGCATCCCCTCAGCGCGCTGATCGCGGTCCACCGTGCCGCGAGCGATGGCGAGATCCGCGAGTCATTCCGCAGATTGCAACTGCGCGAGGGTCAGCGTCATGGCAAGGCGTTCTCGTTCATGGAAGTGGAGGATGACGCCGAGACCGACAGCACGCTCAACCCCGCGAAGGTGAGTGAGGAGCAGTGGCGCCGATGAAGGAGTTTTGGACCGCCTGCGGCTATCACCTGCTCGATCACAACGCGGGCGGCGGGCTCGTGGTCACGGATGAGTTCTTGAAGGCCTATTTGGCACGTCCGGAGCTGATGCCGCCAGACAATGCATGCGTGGTCGAACGCAGGCTGCACCAGCAACTGCTCGTAGACCCGCGCCGGATAGTCGCTGCAGAGGAGGTGGCCGCGATTGCCGATGCGGATGCACGAGAGAACTGGCAATTCGTGCTGGCATTTCGCCAGCTCCTCATGCGTGAGCCTACGCTGGAAGCGGCGTACCTTGCACTGGTTCGTTCGGGATCCATCAACTTGCCGCCGCTATTTGTGAACCAACTGGTGCAGGTGATCCTGCGAAACGCGCTTGATGGCTGTGAGGACCCGTTCGTGCTGCGCGCATCCGAATTGTTCTTTCGGCCACAGCGTATAGTGCCGCACGAACATTCGCTGCTGTTGGGAGACGAGGAAGTTGGCCGCTGGGAAAGCCCGACGCCGGTGTTGTCGCTGATATCCTTGTTGGGGGGCGCGACCAGCGCCGAGCTTGACGTATTAAGCGAGGCTAATGCCGACAGCTACTGGAGGCGCAGCGATCGGTTCGATCTTGCGCTCGATTTCAGCGTCGGAACGCGGGGGCCGACTGAACTGGCAGGGGCCATGAGGCGCTGGATTTCACATTTGCTCGGAGTTGACGTCGTTATTGAACCGCTCACCGGCCTGCGCGATGCGGAGCTCACCTGGTATGTTGGACTCGATGCTGACGGCACGCGAATAGGTGACTGGCTTTGGCATGGAGAGACGCTCGATGACCGAACAATGGCACGCGTGCTTGCGTTGTTCCGTGTGACTTTCGCCGATGCCGGTCTGGTCGTCGATGCCGCAGGGCGCGAGCCGGTCTACCTGATCCTTGCAATGACCTCCGATCGGCTAGTGCGGATGAAGCCGCAAAATCTGTTGACGGGACTGCCGATCAAACATCTGGAGGCTGCTACGTGAGCCCCGCCGCTCTGCCGCTGTTGCGTATTCCGGTCGGTGTCGTGGTCGAGCGCCGGCGAGCGGATTCCCCATGGATCGATTTTGTCTGGCGTGGCATCGGAGTGCTGCCGGATGAGCCGGAGATGACGCCGTGGACCATCATACGGGAGGAGGAGGGAACGACGCTCTTTTACGCGGGGAGTGCGACGGTCGATCTCTATCGTTCGGAAACAGCGCGCTATCGCGACAATCTTGCCACGGGGGCTCCCAGTATCTGGGTCGTATTGATCCCTTCCGAGGGCACCTGGCCCTATGCGGTCGGCGCCGTCACGGCGGATCCAGCAGAGGGGGAGGCATTCACGGAGGCAGGCGCCAATCTGGTCGAAGCCGTTCCAATGCCTGAGGCGCTGCATCGGGCGATTGAAAACTTCATTGCCGAGCACCACGTCGAGGTGGAGTTCGTCAAGCGCGAGCGGGGCCGTGCCAATCCGGAGGCGCTCGCGCGGCGTCACCACGAAGGTGGGCACGAATGAGCGACGAGCGGTTTTTGGCGCGCTGGTCGCGTCGTAAGCAGGAGGCGGCCGGTCGCGCTGAACCGGCGTCAGAAAAAACTGCCGAGGCGGTTGGAACGGCGACGTCAGAGCCTGCCGCGGCAGAGCGGGGCGCGCCTGAGATGGAACTTTCGAACTTGCCCCCCATTGGTTCGATTGATGCTGCTACAGATGTCACGGCTTTTCTGCGCCAAGGCATTCCGCAGGAGTTGTGCCGGGCGGCGCTTCGTCGTGCCTGGAGCGCCGATCCTGCTATCCGTGATTTCGTGGGATTGGCGGAAAACGCCTGGGACTTCAATGATCCGAACGCGATGGCTGGTTTCGGTCCGCTTGACTATTCCGCTGAACAGGTTGACGCACTCGTCCGCCGCATTGTGGGTGGCGTCGCGGAGGCCGCTGAGACGGTTCCCAATGCGCCGGCAGAGCGTGCCCAAGACGCTGCACAGTCGGCTTCCGCCGACGCCCGTGTCACTCAACTATCAGATCCAGCGAAGGCGATCACGAAACCTCGACTGTTCGACGAGTCCGCAGCCCGAGAGTTGCCGTCAAATTCTGCTGCATCGCAACCCGCAGCCGCGAGTGATGCGACTGAAGAGACTCCTCTTCCGCGCCGCACACATGGCGGAGCGTTGCCTCGCTAGACTGCGACTAAATGGGATAGCCTCAAGCTATGGCTGTTAGTTGACCGCTCCCGACCCGCGCCGTAATCTTTTCTCGTATGCAAACGCAAATCAAGCGCTTGGCTCCTAGGATGGGAGGGCAGCGTGCGCGATGCGGGCCTTGAACGTGCCATCGATGCGGCAGGCGGCGTTGCCGAGCTTGCCCGAAAAATCGGTATTGCCCAACCCTCGGTGTCGAACTGGAACCGGGTGCCCGCGCAGCGTGTGATTGCGGTCGAACGCGCAACTGGCGTGTTGCGCATGGTGCTTCGTCCCGATCTCTATAGCGAGCCTACTGTGACGGACAACGTGGTTGATCCGATCGATGGCGGACGCGCACAGGAATACGCGCTGCTCGCAACCTTGCTCTCGTCGGCGCCATCGGCTGCATTGCTCGAACAAATCGCGCAATTGAACGGTGATACGACGGCGCTTGGTGGCGCCCACGCGGCCCTTGCAGATGCTGCATCGATTGCGGTCGCAGGCGAGGTCGAGCGAGAATATTTCGATTTGTTCGTCGGTCTCGGCCGTGGTGAATTGCTGCCTTACGCCTCCTATTACCTGACAGGATTTCTCAACGAACGCCCATTGTCCCGTTTGCGAGATGATCTCGCCGCACTCGGCATCGAGCGGGTCGAGAGCAATTGTGAGCCCGAGGATCACGCGGCGACGCTGTGCGAAATCATGGCGGGTCTTGCAGCTGCGCGCTTCCACGTATCGCCGGAAGCGCAGCGCGCCTTCTTCGACAAACATGTGTCCCACTGGATGGGGCGCTTGTTTGCCGATCTGGAGAAGGCGGAAAACGCGAAATTCTACCGGTCGGTCGGGATGCTTGGACGAGTGTTTCTGGCAATAGAATCCGAGGCTTTCACCTTCGCCAACTGACCGGCGCCGCTGGTCCGGGAGAGATGCGATGAGAGACGAGAAGAAATCGACAGCCGGCCGACGCGACTTCCTTCGCAAGGTCGGCATCGGCACGGTCGGCGCGGGAGTGACGCTGGCAACACCCTTGATGACGCCGGCGCAAGCCGACAGCGAGACCGACCAGGAGAAACGCAAGGCGCGCTACAAGGAAACTGAACATGTGAAAACCTATTACCGCGTCAATCGTTATCCCAGTTGAGGGAGGCGGCCGTGCTGATCAAGAGAACACAACAGCGTTCCCAAATCGCTTCACGCGGATCAATTGCGGCAGGCATGTCCGGGCAAACCAATGATCTCGACCGTCGCACATTCCTGCGCCGATCGGGCCTTGCCGGTGGCGCGCTGGCTGCGTTAGGCACGCTGCCGCTTGCCGGCGTACGCAAGGCGAAAGCTGCAGCTGCAGGTCCCCTCACATCTGGGGCGACCGTTCGCAAGAGCATTTGCACGCATTGCGCGGTCGGATGCACCGTGACCGCGGAGGTTCTGAACGGGGTTTGGATCGGCCAGGAGCCGAGCTGGGAGTCCCCGATCAATCGTGGATCGCATTGTGCCAAGGGCGCGTCCGTGCGCGAGCTCGTGCACAGCGAACGCCGGCTCCGCTATCCGATGAAGCTGGTTGGCGGACAGTGGACGCGCGTCTCATGGGACACGGCGATCAACGAGATCGGCGACAAGCTGCTCGAAATTCGCCAGAAGTCGGGGCCGGATTCGGTTTACTGGCTCGGATCGGCCAAAATGACGAATGAGGGCTCCTATCTGTTCCGTAAACTCGGCGCATTCTGGGGCACCAACAACACCGACCATCAAGCACGCATCTGCCATTCGACAACCGTCACGGGCGTGGCCAACACCTGGGGCTACGGTGCGATGACCAACAGCTTCAACGACATTCGCAATGCCAAGACCCAGATCATCATGGGCGGCAATCCAGCCGAGGCGCACCCGGTATCGCTTCAGCATCTGCTCGAGGGCAAGGAGCTTCAAAAGGCCAACTTTGTCGTCATTGATCCGCGCCTGACGCGTACCGCGGCCCATGCTACCGAATATGTGCGCATGCGGCCCGGTACTGATATCCCGGTCCTCTACGGCATGATGTGGCACATCCTCCAGAACGGGTGGGAGGACAAGGAGTTCATCAAGCAGCGTGTCTACGGTTTCGATGATCTCCGCAAGGAAGTGGAGAAGTGGAATCCGGAAGAGGTCGAGCGCGTCAGCGGCGTTCCCGGCGAGCAGCTCAAGCGCGTCGCGAAGATGCTTGCCACCGAGAAGCCGGCAACACTGATCTGGGCCATGGGACAGACCCAGAAGACCGTCGGCACGGCCAACGTGCGGGCGAGTTGCATCGCGCTGCTGCTGACAGGCAACGTCGGTGCGCCCGGCACGGGCGCCAACATCTTCCGCGGCCATGACAATGTGCAAGGCGCGACTGACGTCGGGCTCGATATCGTCACGCTGCCATTCTACTACGGCCTCGCTGAGGGCGCCTGGAAGCATTGGGCGCGGGTTTGGGAAGTGGACTACGAGTTCCTGCAGTCGCGCTTCGACTCCAAGCAGATCATGGAAACCCCAGGCATCCCGCTCACCCGCTGGTTCGAAGCGGTGACACTGCCCAAGGATCAGGTCGCGCAGAAGGACAATGTGCGAGCCGTGTTCGTGCAGGGACACGCCAGCAACAGCATCACGCGCATCCCCGAATCCCTGAAGGGGCTGAAGGCGCTCGAGCTGCTCGTGATCGCCGACCCGCATCCGACCACCTGGGCTTCGCTCGCGGTGGAGGCGGGACGCAGGGATGGCCTCTACATTCTCCCGGTCAGCACGCAATTCGAATGCAAGGGTTCGCGCGTCGCCTCGAACCGCTCGCTGCAATGGGGCGAGCAGATCGTCAAGCCGGTGTTCGAATCGAAGGATGACCTCGAAGTCACCTATCTGATGGCGAAGAAGTTCGGCTTCGCCGACAAGATGTTCAAGAACATCAAAGTGGAAAACGATTTGCCGGAGGCCGAGGATATCCTGCGCGAGATGAACCGCGGCAGCTGGTCGACCGGTTACTGCGGCCAATCGCCCGAGCGCCTCAAGGCGCACATGAAGAACCAGGCCAAGTTCGACTTTCTGAGCATGCGTGCGCCCAAGGACGATCCGGAAGTCGGCGGCGACTATTACGGCCTGCCTTGGCCCTGCTGGGGTAAGCCCGAAGTGCGCCATCCCGGCACGCCGCTGCTCTACAACACCAATCTCCACGTGATGGATGGCGGTGGTACGTTCAGACCGCGCTTCGGGCTCGAGCGCGAGGAGAAGCTTCCTGATGGTACGACGCGGAAGGTCAGCCTGCTTGCAGACGGATCCTATTCCAAGGGGTCGGCAATCCAGGACGGCTATCCGGAGTTCACGCTCGCGAGTTTGAAGAAGCTCGGCTGGGACACCGATCTGACGGCAGAGGAAATGGCTACGATCAACCGGGTCAATCCCGCCAATCCCGATGCGGTGTCTTGGTCGCTCGACCTGTCGGGCGGCATCCAGCGGGTGGCGCTGATGCACGGCTGCGTTCCTTACGGCAACGGCAAGGCGCGCATGAATGCATTCGGACTACCGGATCCAATTCCCGTGCACCGCGAACCGATCTACACGCCACGCGTGGATCTGGTCTCGAAATATCCGACACTGCCGGACGCCAAGCAGTTCCGCATGCCCAACATCGGTTTCTCCGTGCAGAAGGCGGCGGTCGAGAAGGGCATCGCGAAGCAATTCCCGCTCGTCCTCTCCTCGGGTCGTCTTGTCGAATATGAGGGCGGCGGCGAAGAGACGCGCACCAATCCGTGGCTTGCCGAACTGCAGCAGGACATGTTCATCGAGATCAACCCTGGCGATGCCGCCGACCGCGGCATCAAGGACGGCGGCTGGGTCTGGGTGACGGGCGCCGAGAGCAATTCCAAGGCCAGGATGAAGGCGCTCGTTACCGAGCGCGTCGGCAAGGGCGTCGCCTGGATGCCCTTCCACTTCGGCGGCTGGTATGCAGGCCGGGATCTCCGTGACAACTATCCGAAGGGCACCGATCCGATCGTGCTCGGTGAAAGCGCGAACACGATCACCACCTACGGGTACGATCCGGCGACTGGCATGCAGGAGCCCAAAGTCACTCTCTGCCAGATCGCAGCGGCATAAGGAGCAACGACCATGGCACGCATGAAATTCCTCTGCGACGCCGACCGTTGCATCGAATGCAACGCCTGCGTCACGGCCTGCAAGAACGAGCACGAAGTGCCCTGGGGAATCAACCGGCGTCGCGTCGTCACCATCAATGACGGCAAACCTGGCGAGCGTTCGGTGTCCATGGCCTGCATGCACTGCACCGACGCCCCATGCGCGGCGGTCTGCCCGGTGAATTGCATTTACACGACGGCTGACGGCGTCGTGCTTCATTCTAAGGACCTGTGTATCGGCTGCGGCTATTGCTTCTACGCCTGTCCGTTTGGCGCGCCGCAATATCCGAAGGTCGGCAATTTCGGTTCGCGCGGCAAGATGGACAAGTGCACGTTCTGCGCCGGAGGGCCCGAGGCCGACGGCAGCAAGGAGGAGTACGAGAAATACGGTGCGAACCGTCTTGCCGAGGGCAAGCTGCCGCTATGCGCCGAGATGTGTTCGACCAAGTCGCTGCTCGCCGGCGACGGTGAAATCATTGCCCAGATCTACAAGGAGCGCGTGATGAAGCGCGGCTACGGCTCTGGCGCCTGGGGCTGGAAGACCGCCTATCGCGAGACGATCGAGTCGTAGGAGGCGAGATCGCCAGCGATCGCGTAAAACCGGGAGGAATTCATGGCCTCTTTTGCACGATTCATCCGCCTCACCCTCGGTGCGTTGGCTTTCCTGCTGGTCATCTCCATGGCCGGACCATGCGGTGCACAGCAGATCAATCCGACCGCCAGCTCCGTGAAGGAGCAGCAGCTCCTGCAGGAATTCGATCGCATCCAGGGGCGGGTCAGCATTCCCGACCAGCGGTCCGGCATCCTTATCCAGCCGGCGGGCCGCGAATGGCGCGAGTTTCGAGACCTGACGCTGCGCTGGATCGGCGGCATCACCATTCTTGGCATGCTCGCGGTGCTGATCATCTTCTATCTCAGCCGCGGCATGGTGCGACTGGAGAGCGGTCGTTCCGGCCGAACCATCGTACGTTTCACTTCATTCGAGCGTTTCGTGCATTGGATGACTGCGACCTGCTTCATCGTTCTCGCGATTTCCGGTTTGAATATCACCTTCGGCCGTCCGTTGCTCCTGCCCTTGATCGGCCACGAGGCGTTTTCTGATTGGTCGCAGTGGGCCAAGTATGCGCACAACTTTCTGAGCTTCCCGTTCACCATTGGGGTCGTTCTGATCTTCCTGATGTGGATAGCGGGTAACATCCCGAACAAGGTGGATGTCGATTGGATCAAGCGCGGTGGCGGTCTCGTGGGTCACGATCATCCACGGGCCTATCGTTTTAACGCTGGCCAGAAGGCGATCTATTGGATCGTGGTTATCGGCGGAGGTCTGGTCGCAGCGACCGGATATGCGCTGATGTTCCCGTTCTACCTGTCAGGTATCGAAGGGATGCAGCTTGCCCAGATCGTGCACTCCATCGTGGCGATGCTGTTTATCGCCGCGATGCTGGCGCACATCTATATCGGCACGATCGGCATGGAAGGCGCGTTCGAGGCAATGGGCAGTGGCACCGTCGATGTCAACTGGGCCAGGGAACATCACGCGCTGTGGCTTGAAGAGCAAAATGCACGTACCAGCGCGCGACCCCAGCCCTCAGCCAGTGCGGCGGAGTAGGGGAACGCACGGTCTCGGGCGTTCAAAGCGCGCTCGCTATTAAAGCCGCACGCCCGTTGTTGCAAAGGCTTGTTGGACCGGCTCCTGCACGAGGTTCAAAACCTCGGCCCAGGCAACCGCCGCGACGATGGCGACGACGCAGGCGAGCAAGAAAGCTCTCATTGCAGTTCTCCGAAAGAGATCGGGACGCCGTGAGAGTCTACAGAAGACAGCTCGTCGCGAACAGCGTTATCCTTTGCCGGTGAGGGGCAAAGGCCCGCCTTCGCAATTTTGATTCACGACGCGCGAGCCTGCCGGAGCCACCCGCGGCCAAGGGGGCGTAGCCGGCAACGTTCGTTTGGTCGTGAGCATGGTTCACCTTCTGTCTGGGCACTTAGTCCGATGCGTCCTTGACCGCAGCTTCGAAGGTCTTTGGCTCGAAGGCCGGCATGCTCTGGATCCGCCCCAAACCGTGGGTGGAGTACCAGACGGAAAACGCGAGGACCGCCTCCGGCTTCGGGGCATCGACAACGTCGACGAAATCGTAGTGGCCTTGCGTGTAGTGGATTGATTCGATCTTGATGCCCAGCTTGTCGAGCTTTGCCTTGGCCTTGCCGACCCGGTCCGACTGCTTCTTTGCCCACTCCGGGCTCAGGTTTCCGAGCAATACATATTTCATGGCCACCTCCACCGTACGTTGATGGTCTAGCGCGAAGGACAACGCAATTATACGTCGGCTGGCGAGCCACGCCTACGCCGTTCCGCGTCACGGAGTTGTGTAACCGGTCGCTTGAAGCGAGCCGCGCCCCGTCGGAAGTGATGCGCTAGGCCGCCGCCGCGTGCCAGCACGCGCGTCAAGCTTGTTCCTTCACTTCGAATACGGATCGTTCAGACATCGTGCGAGTGATCCGGATATCCTTCCGGCTCACGAAGTCCGCTCAAGGTCCTGCTTGAGTGCGACCAGGAAGCGGGCGGCTTCGCCACCCGTCACCACGCGATGGTCAAAAGTGAGCGACAACGGCAGCACGCGCCGCACTGCAGGCTGGCCTCGATGGGCGACCACCCGCTCGGAAATCCGGCCGGCGCCTATGATAGCCGCTTGCGGCGGCACGATGATCAGATTGGCAAAGCGGCCACCGATCATACCGAAATTCGACAGCGTAATGGTTGCGCCGCGCAATTCTTCCGGAGGTATCGAGCGCGCAATGGCGTCGGCGCGCAGCCGCTCCAGGCCTGCGCGCAGGTCCGATACGTTCCGCTCGGCAACATTGCGCAACACAGGAACGATCAGGCCTCCCTCGGTATCGACGGCGATGCCGAGATCGACGCGCTCGATCAGACGCCGCTCCCGAGTGCGGGAATCATACCAGGCATTGAGTGCGGGCTCTGCCTTGCAGGCGGCAGCGATGGCTTGAGCCAGGCGGATTGTTATGTCCTCGCCCGGCCGCCAATCGTTGATATCGGCTTCATCGGTGACGGTGGCGGCGGCGATCTCGGAATGGGCTGCCATCATGCGTTGGGCCATCGAGCGCCGCATGCCGCGGAGCGGCTCGGCGGGGCCGGTTTGGGACGTGCTCCTCGCAGCGCGCTCGACGTCGGCGCGCGTGATAGTGCCGCCCGGTCCCGTGCCCTCGACGAATTCAAGAGCGACGTTGAGCTTGCGTGCAAGTGCGCGCACCGCGGGGAATACCTGAGGTTCCAGACCGGCCGGCCGCGCGGAAGGCATTCCGGCTTCCGGTGGCTGTTCGCCGCTGCGCAACTCGCCGACAATTGTGCCGGTATCCTGCTCGACGCCTTCGGCAAACTCCACCAGCGGCGTTCCGACCTTCACGAGATCTCCCTTGGCGCCAAAGAGGTGCGCGATGCGTCCACTTGACGGTGAGGGTATCTCGACAACCGCCTTGTCGGTTTCGACGGAAAGCAACGGTTGATCGGTGACGACGTGATCGCCTTCGTTCACATACCAGGTGACGATCTCCGCCTCCTCGAGACCTTCTCCCAGATCTGGCAGCGCGAACCGGTGCATGGGACAGAGTCCGTTGCGATTTAGCTGAACTGACACATCTTGCGCCCGGCGGTCACGATGCGTTCGACCGACGGCATATAGTGCTGCTCGAGGCGAGCCATCGGTATGATCGTGTCGTAGCCGGTGACGCGTGTCACGGGCGCAAGTAGCGAGCTGAGGCCGTGTTCCGCGACAGTAGCGGCGATTTCGGCTCCGAAGCCGCCTGTGCGCGCCGCCTCGTGCACAATGAGGCAGCGCCCGGTCTTTGCGACCGAACTCAGGATGGTCTCTTCGTCATAGGGTTTGAGCGTGGCAAGATCGACGACTTCGGCAAGAATGCCTTCGGCAGAGAGTGCATCGGCGGCAGCAGCGGTTTCCTTCAGCGCCGCGCCCCAACTGATCATCGTGATATCGCGCCCCTCCCTCAGCACGAAGGCATGATCCAGCGGCAGGGCTTCGCCGTTGTCCTCCACTTCGCCTTTCGCCGCACGGTAGAGGCGCGTTGGCTCCAGAAACACGACCGGATCGGGATCGCGGATCGCGGCGAGGAGAAGTCCATATGCGCTTTCCGGCGATGAAGGCATAACGACACGCAGGCCAGGAATATGAGCGAGCATCGCCTCTGTGCTTTCGGAGTGATGCTCGGGCGCGCGAATGCCGGCCCCATGCGGAGCGCGCAGGACCATTGGACAGGTGAGCCGTCCCTGCGTACGGTTGCGCATTCGAGATGCGTGGTTCACCAGCTGATCGAGGCAGGGATAGATAAATCCCATAAACTGGATCTCTCCGACCGGTTTCAGTCCCTGCGCCGCCATGCCGACGCAGAGCCCGCTGATGAGGAGTTCAGCAAGCGGCGTATCGAGCACGCGCTCGGATCCAAAGCGCTTCTCTAGGCCGACAGTTGCGCGGAAGACGCCGCCATTCAAGCCGACGTCTTCGCCAAGCACGACCACGCTTGGATCATCCGCCATCGCCCGTGCGAGCGCCAGATTGAGGGCCTCGACCAAGGTCATCTCAGGCATCGCGCTCTCCCGCAAGCTCATGGCGTTGCGCGGCATAGGCCTCCGGCAGGTTCGCATAGAGATGATCGAACATGGTTTCGGGCGGGCGCGGCGGGGTGGCCAGATAGCGCTCGACCGCCGCCTCGACGCGCTCATTGCACTCGGCAGCGAGCTGCTCCTCGTCTGCTTTGCTCCACAGTTTTTGGCCGACGAGATAGCTTCTCAAGCGTGCGATCGGCTCCTCTTTCCAACAGGCCTGGACTTCGTCAGTCGAACGGTAACGCGATGCATCATCGGAGGTCGTATGATCGCCGAGTCGGTAGGTGACCGCCTCGATGAAGCGGGGGCCCTTGCCGTCGCGGGCCGCCGTAATGGCCTCTTCAGCCGCCGCGCGCATGGCCAGCACATCGTTGCCATCGACCTGCTCGCCTGTGAATCCGGCGGCGACTGCCTTCTGAGCCAGCGTTTCGCAAGCAGTCTGCAGTCGTAACGGTACCGATATTGCCCATCGATTGTTGGTGGCGACGAACACGACCGGCAGTCGGTGCACGCCGGCGAAATTCATCGCCTCGTAAACATCGCCCTTCGAGGTGGCACCGTCGCCGAAGATGCACACCGCGACACGCGGCTCCTTGCGCAGCTTGAACGCATAGGCCACGCCGGCGGCATGTGGCGCCTGGGATCCGACGGGGACGCAGAATGGGAAATCATGCACCGGTCCCGAGAAGTCGTTGCCCCGCTCGTCCCCGCCCCAGAACAGCAGGATCTCCTCCAGCTTGACGCCACGCCAGATCAGCGCGCCATTGTCGCGATAGGAGGGAAGCAGTACGTCTTCCTCCTGCATCGCACTGGCAATCCCCACCGATACCGCTTCCTGGCCGAGCGAAACGGCATACGTTCCAAGCCGGCCCGTGCGCTGCAATGCGACGGCCTTTCGGTCAAACAGTCGCAGGAGCATCATGGACCGATAAAGCGCAACGAGTAGCCTCGCGTCGGAGGCAAAGGCGGGAAGTGGACGGTTGATCGAGCCGTCGGGCGCGAGGTAATTGCGGTGGCGCACTTCGAAGCGCGCGATCACGGGGAGCTCTTGATTTGCCCTGTTACTGGCCACGCCCTTACTCCCGAGCGACGCTGCCTCCCACAGTGCATGACTTGGTGCTTGCGCGCGCGCTTTGCAATACCGTGGCGGAGACGCTCTGGCGTGCGTTTGGCTTTGCTGCATCGCGAGCGATCGCACCGCAATCGTGCTCGGTGGCACTGGATTTCTTGGACGCCGCGTCGTTCGACTTGCAATCGCCTTCCGACGGCCTACCATGGATTGCGCAGCTCACCTTACAGGAGCGCAGCCATGGAACTTGCCGTGGTACCCATCGTCAAGCCGGATGCCGCCAACTTCATCTTCGGCCAGTCGCATTTCATCAAGACCGTGGAAGACCTTCACGAGGCGCTGGTCGGCGCGGTTCCGGGCATTCGCTTCGGGTTGGCCTTTTGCGAGGCCTCCGGCAAGCGGCTGGTGCGCTGGTCGGGCAATGACGAAGCTGCTCTCGTCCTCGCACGTGACAACGCATTGGCCATCGGTGCCGGCCACACTTTCCTGATCTTCCTCGGCGACGGATTCTTTCCCGTCAACGTGCTGGCTACGGTGCGCGCGGTGCCAGAGGTCTGCCGCATCTATTGTGCGACTGCCAACCCGACCCAGGTGATCGTCGCCCAGACCGAGCAGGGCCGCGGCGTGCTCGGCGTGGTGGACGGCGCCTCGCCGCTGGGTGTCGAAACCGACGCCGACATTGCGTGGCGGAAAGACCTGTTGCGCAAGATCGGCTACAAGCTGTAGTGGCCGTCAGATCGCCGCTTGCGACGCACCGTCGAAGAAGTACAGGCGGTCGGGATTTAGCGCGAGGCGAAGCCGGTCACGGACTTTCGCCCCGACGGTCGGCTCTACGGCGGCCACCATCGTGCTAGGGCCGACTTTCACATCGAGGAGAATCTCAGAACCGAGCTTCTCGACGACCTCGACCATGACATCGACGACGAGATCTGTTGCGTCGCTGCTGGTGGCCGCGCGCAGGTCCTCCGGGCGGATTCCAAGTGTGACGCTTTCTCCCACATGCTTACGAAGCCGGCCAGCAACCTCGGCCGGCAGTTTGATGTGGATGCCTTCGTTGCTGGCCCACAGGAAGCCGTCCGCGTCAGCGGCGATCGTCACCGTCGCGAAATTCATCGCTGGCGATCCGATGAAGCCCGCAACGAAGCGGTTGGCGGGCGCATTGTAGAGCTCGAGCGGCTCGCCGACCTGCTGAACGACACCATCCTTCATGACGACGACGCGATCGCCGAGTGTCATCGCTTCGACCTGATCGTGGGTCACGTAGATGGCGGTGGTGCCGAGGCGGGCGTGAATCTTCTTGATCTCCACCCGCATCTGGACGCGTAGCTTGGCGTCGAGGTTCGACAGCGGCTCGTCGAACAGGAACACCTTCGGATGCCGGACGATGGCCCGGCCCAAGGCGACGCGCTGCCGCTGGCCGCCAGAGAGCTGCCGCGGCTTGCGCTGCAACTGCGCCTGGATGCCAAGGATCTCTGCTGCAGCCCGCACGCGTGCGTCAATCTCTGCGCGACCGAACCGGCGCATCTTCAGGCCAAACGCCATGTTGTCGTAGACATTCATATGCGGGTAGAGGGCATAGTTCTGAAACACCATGGCGATGTCGCGATCCATCGGCGGTAGCTCATTGACGACCTTGTCGCCGATCAGGACTTCGCCCGAGGAGATGGTTTCAAGTCCGGCCACCATGCGCAGCGTCGTGGTCTTGCCACAGCCCGAAGGACCAACGAGAACCACGAACTCCTTGTCGTTGATATCGAGGTTCACGTCTTTGACGGCGTGGACCCCGTCAAACGTCTTGTTCAAATTGCGTATCTCGACCCGCGCCATGGTTCACCCTTTGACGGCTCCCGTGAGACCAGCGACGTAGTGCTCGACGAAGAAGGAGTAGACGAAGGCGACCGGTATAGACCCCAGAAGGGCGCCTGCCATCAGCGAGCCCCAGTAGAAAACATCACCGCGGATCAGCTCCGACGTGACGCCGACCGAAACGGTCTTCTGCGCGGGGGAGGACAGGAAGACCAGAGCATAGATGAACTCGTTCCACGACAGCGTGAACGCGAAGATCCCAGCCGAGAGGATTCCGGGTACGGCGATCGGGAAGATGATGTAGAGCATTGCCTGCCAGCGGGCGGCGCCGTCGATGCGGGCGCATTCCTCGAGCTCCCGCGGGATCGCCTTGAAGTAACCCATCAAGAGCCAGGTGCAGAATGGAATCAGGAATGTCGGATAGGTCAGAATCAGCGCCCACGGCGTATCGCCGAGGTGAAAGTTGCGCACGACGTCGGCGAGTGGAATGAAGAGCAGCGTTTGCGGCACGAGATAGGTAATGAAAATGCCGGTCCCGAGCATGCCGGCGAACCGGAATTTGAGGCGCGAGAGCGCGTATCCGGCAAAGATCCCGCAGAACAGCGAGATCAGTGTCGCAGTGATCGAGATGAAGAGGGTGTTGAGCATCCAGGTGCTGAACAACGTCTCCTGCAGCAGATAGGTGATGTGATCGAGGGTCGGATGCGCGGTCCAGAACGGAGCGTAGTTCGGCGCACTCCAGGGGCGGTATAGCTCGCTGTCCGGCCGCACCGCGGTGACCAGCATCCAGTAGAACGGAAACAGCAGCGTGAAGACAAAGGCGCTCAACGGGATGTAGAAGAATACCCAGCGCCGCCATTTTGCACCTTCGATCATGGCTCAAAGGGTCTCCACCCTGCGGATGTAAAGGAGCTGCACGATCACGACGACGAGCAGCACCGGGAACATGGCGAGCGAGATCGCCGCGCCCTGGCTTAACAGCCCGGTGCCGACGCCGATCTGGTAGGCATAGGTCGCGAAGAGCTGGGTGGCGTTGGCGGGCCCGCCGCCAGTCAGCACATAGACGAGCTGAAAATCGGCAAAGGTCTGGATGACCGAGAACAGAACCACCACCATCGTGACCGGCAGGAGCAGCGGCCACGTCACATACCAGAAACGTTGCCAGGGCCTTGCGCCGTCGATTGCCGCGGCATCCTGCAACTCCGGATTGATCGTCTGCAGGCCAGCCAGCAGGCTGATCGCGTAAAACGGCACGCCGCGCCAGATGTTGACGATGATCACGGAGATCAGCGCCAGGTTCGGATCACCCAGCCAATTGATCCGGCTCGTGATGAGGCCGAGCCTGAAGAGTGTCCAGTTGATTACGCTGAAAGTGGGATCGAACATCCACTTCCATGCGAAGGTCGAGAGCACCGTTGGGATGATGAACGGCAGCAGGATGAAGGCGCGCGTAAAGGCTTTTCCCTTGAAGTTACGATTGAGGAGAAGCGCGAGCCAAAGGCCAAAAGCGAGCTTGAAGACCGTCGTCACCGCCGTATAGACGATCGTGTTCCACACCGCGATCCGGAAGATGCTGTCATTCAGCAGCGCAGCGAAGTTCTGCATCCCGACAAAATTGCCGGGTACACCGACTTTGGCGTCTGTCACCGATAACTCCACGCCTTTGACGAACGGGTAGGCGATGAAGAGGCTGAGCAGCACCAGCGTCGGCAGCAGTAGGACGAACGAAAGCCAGCGCTCGTCCTCGAGAAGACGCGTGATCGGCCACCGGCGCACGGAGGCCGTGTAAGTGTCCGAAGTCGTTGCGACCTCGCTGACGGCCATTTCGGGTCCTCTCTCGACCGCGGCCGGTTCGCTCCCGCCCTCTTTTTTCCGTCCGGCCGCTAGGCAAGATCGTGCGGCTCCGCCTTCGCACGGGGACAGGTTCTAGGCGTGGATCTTCGCGACCTCTTCATGCGCCCACTTCACGGCCTCGTCGGCCGGCATTCCCTGCACCGCCTTCGCATACATGTCGATGATGATGTACTTGCTCAGCACCTCGGCGGCGTGCCGGTCAGCCGGTCCCTCGTAGCCGGGGAAGCGGCCGGCGCGTGCCGCGGTTCGGAAGGGCAGCATGACCGGGTCTTTGTCCCACAGCTTGTCCTTCTCCCAGATCGTCGTTGCACCAACTGTATAGCCCTGCTGGGTGTCGAACCATTTCTGGTAGACCTCCTTCGAAGTGATCCAACGCAGGAACTCCTTGGCCGCCTTCTGATTGCTGGAATAAGCGAGCAGCATATTCGACATCGGCAGGTGATAGCCGAACTGACCCGCCGCGCCCTTCGGCAGGGGCGCGTGCAGAATATCCTGCCAAAGCGGCGTGCCCTTCTCGGTCATGTAGACCTCTGGCTTGCGCTTGGCCTCGAGATAGATCGAGGCGCCGTTCAGCGTGCAGCTGCAAGTGCCCGCGAGGAACGCGCGGTTGTTGCTGGAATCGTCCCAGGCGAGCCCGCCTTCATCATAGGCGTCCTTCCAGAAACCCGCCATGAACTTGACCGACTCGACCGTCTCCTTGCTGTTCAGCACGACGGTCTTGCCATCGGCCAGCAATTCCTTGCCGCCGAACGACCACATGTAGGGATAGGCGTAGGTTGGCGCGTCACCGAAGGTGTGGCCGAGTGTCTGGCCCATCGGACGCGCCTTTGCCTTGAGCTCCTTGCCTGCAGCGCGATACTGCTCCCAGTCTTGCGGGAACTTGCCGGCGGGATAGCCGGCCTCCTCGAACCATGACTTGCGGTAGGCCAATAGGGCTCCGACAATGCACCAGGGAAGGGCGAGCCATTTCTTGCCGTCGTTGGCAACGACCTTCGATTCATCGTAGTAGCCCCCCTGGGCCTTGCCGATCTCCTCGGCGACGTCGCTGACGTCGACAACGCTCTCGGGGTAGAGCTGGGGCCAGTTGTTGAGAGCGCAAATGATGTCCGGGCCGGAGCCGGATTGGATCGCAGAGGTGGTGCGGGCCTGGATGTCGTTGCCGTTGATCATTTCGATCACGAGCTTGATGCCGAGTGCCTTCTCGCATTCCGGCACAATCTCCTTCAGGAGAAGGGCGTCGGAGGCTGGGACGAAATCGTTCCATCGCAACCAGTGGAGGGTGGTGGACTGGGCGTAGGCTGGGGCCTGCTTCATGGCAACGATCGACGCTATTCCTCCGGCCCTTGCCGCAAGTGCACCGCCGCCGGAAAGCCTAAGAAGCTCACGCCGACTTATGCGCGTCATGGTATGTCCTCCCTATTATTTTGTGCTGAATTCTCCTCTCTTGGAACTCCATAAAGATTTGGGCGTGAAGAAGTTGCTATTCAATGTGCCGCTAATCCTTTTGTCGGCGTAGCAGGGGGCGGCGGGCACCATTTCCAGGGACGCTCTCTGCCGGTCGAAGGAGCGAAGGGCAGAAGCCAAAGATCGAGTCGGTCGAAACGAAGACGAAGGCGCGCGTCTTGGCCTCCGCCGCAATGCAACAAGACCAGCATGGCTGCGCGACGCTGCCCTTTTGATGATGTCGAAGCAGCTATCTCCTGGCCTCTCGCAACCGCGATCGAGGGGGCGAACCGATGAATGTGGCAACAACTATTCCCAAAACCGCCTATCTGTTTGTCGGGCAACACGTCCTCAATCGTCGCGGTCGCTTGCTGTTTCAGGCAAGCGCCGCTTGAGGTATCGTTAGAACTCGGATCAGGGAAATTGCCATGATTACCTACACGGTCGGGCTGAAACTCGCGAAGCGTACCAAGGCGCTCACGATCGAGGCTGAGGACGCACTGCTCGCAGCTCTCAAGATGAAGCTTGAGAACCCCGAGGCGCTCATCACGTATGTTCGCAAGTCGAATCGCCGTGGTGACCGTCGTCACCCGCATGACGCGATGCAGAACAAGAAAATGACCTAGCATTCCATTGGTTGGCGCTGTGCCGCGCCGGAGGTAACTGGAAGCGCGGCAAATGGCTGGGCAGATGACAGCTGAATCGTCGGAGACGGCCTGAGCGCCGCCAGCGGTCGCTATCTCTCATACCAGCCGACGAGGATCGCTTCCGCGATTAGGGACTTGCGCGCCTCTCGCTCAATTTCGCGACAGGAGGCGTTAGCCTTGGCCTGAAGGTGGTCGGTCGAGAGGGCAAGCAGCCGGAAGTGATAGTGATGAGGCCCGTGGCCCGGGGGTGGACACGGGCCGCCGTAGCCTACCTTCCGAAAATCGTTGACCGCCTGCTTCACATTCTTGTTCCGCGCGGCCCCCTCCGCAGACTCCATTAAAACTGGCGGAAGATCGTAAGCCGCCCAATGGTGCCACGTGCCGGCGGGCGCATCTGGGTCGTCGCACAGCAAGACAAAACTCTTCGTTCCACTTGGTGCATCGGACCATTTCAGAGGTGGCGAAAGGTCTTCTCCATCGCAAGTGAACCGTCTCGGAATTTGCGCTCCATCGGCGAACGCGCTTGAAACGAGTTTCATGGCTCCCTCCATCAGGTTGCAGGAGACCTAGGCGTAGGCCCGCTGGGCTCGGGCTTGATGAGTCCTCCGGGCGCGGGGGGGGGACCACGCTGGATCGGTAGAGCCCGCTGGCGATCACGGCAGTATAGCTCGATTTTGGCGGGTGCGAACCGCACTGCGGTAGATTGGCCCCCAAGAGGTGGCGTTCGCTGGGACAGACGATGCACTCGCGAGGCCGGCTCGTTTCACGACCACGGCTGCTGGAGAAATTGCGCGAACAGCCATTGTGCGCGCAGTCGAGCCGTTTCACTTCTCTCCACGCCATATCGGAGAGCAGCTGCGGATGCTGGCTGACCCCGGCAGTCGGATGAGCTTTTCAAGCAAGGACCGGATCTGTGGAACCTATCGAGGCCACAGGCGTTCCCCGAACCAGCAGCGCCGTGCCCCGGCGTGACGAGCGCCGAGGCCGAGGCGCTGAGTAGCGCGGGGGAATGCTCATGAAACTCACCCTTTCAGTCATCAAGGCTGACATTGGCTCCGTCGGCGGACACACGAAACCGTCTTCACGCATGATGGCGGCCGTCGAGGGCGAGGTCGCGAAAGCGATCTGCAAAGGTCTATTGATCGACGGCTTCATTTGCCACACCGGCGACGACATCGCGATCATCATGACGCATACGCGGGGCGAAGGCAGCCCCGAGGTCCATCAATTCGCTTGGAAGGCGTTTCTCGCCGCCACTTCGGTTGCGAAGACGTCCGGTCTCTACGGCGCGGGCCAGGATCTTCTCGCAGATGCACCCTCCGGAAACATTCGCGGTGCCGGCCCGGGTGTTGCCGAGCTCAGCTTCGACCACAGCCTCTCGGGTCCAAGACCCGCGGAGTCCTTTATGGTGTTCGCCGCCGACAAATGCGGCCCCGGCGCTTACAACCTGCCACTCTACCTTGCCTTTGCTGATCCAATGTACTGCGCCGGACTGATGCTGCCCCCGATGATCAGGGGATTCCGTTTCGATATTATCGACATGGACAACACGACCGGCGACAGCGTGATCGAACTCGACGCGCCTGCGGACAGCTACCATATTGCCGCGCTGCTCCGCGACAACGAGCGCTTTGGCATCGATCGCATCATTTCCCGGACCCATGACGAGGTCGCTGCAGCTGTTTCGGCGCAGCGTCTTCACACGATCGCAGGCAAGTACACCGGGAAGGACGATCCTGTCGCTATCCTCAGAAACCAGGGGATATTCCCGGCGCCCGAGGAAATCATCTCGCCCTTCGCGAAAGCACACTTCGTGGGCGGAGATGCGCGCGGCTCGCACGTGATGCCGCTCATGCCCGTGCCACTTAATACACCCGTGACAGGGATGTATTGCCTGCCAATCGTTTCTTGCGTCGGCTTTTCGATCGACAAGGAAGGCCGCTTTTCCGAGTCCTATACCGACTTCTTTGATAACCCGGCGTGGGACGAGGTCCGCCAGCGCGCCCAGCGCAAGGCCCTCGAGATGCGCAGTCAAGGGTGGTCTGGTGCAGCGATGCTGCCCTATTCCGAACTGGAGTATGGAGGCTTCCGGGATACCGTATCCACACTTCTGGAGCGTTTTCGGCTGCGCGAGGAGCGCAAACCGGAAGCAGCCGAGTAACGACCGCCTCCAATCTGAACCCGGTGGTCGCATTCACCGTGCATCTAATTGATGGAGCTAGGCGCTGTGGCGCGGAAACGCATCGGCATACTCACGGGCGGCGGCGACGTTGCCGGCCTCAATGCAGTCATCAAGAGCGTGACTTACCGCGGCAGTGAGGACGACATCGAGGTCGTCGGTCTGCGCCGTGGTTGGGAGGCCCTCACGCACTTGAACGTCGAGGATCCTAACAGCAGGTCCCACTACGTCGTCCCGCTGAACCGTGAGAACACTCGCACCATCGATCGGCGTGGCGGCACCGTGCTACACTCGAGCCGTCTCAACCCGTCCAAGATAAAAAAGCTGCCCGATCATCTCGTCGACAGGGGTGTTCCAGTCTCCCTGAGCACCAAGGACGGCATCGCGCAAAAGACATGGGACCTCACCGGCCAGGTGCTGGAGAACCTTTCGGGACTGGGTATCGAACACCTGATTGCCATCGGCGGCGACGACACGCTCAGTTATGCGGCCAAGCTCAACGAACTCGGCGTCAAGATCATCGCCATCCCAAAGACGATGGACAACGACGTACGCAACACCGAGTACTGCATCGGCTTCTCGACCGCGATCACCCGCGCCAGCGATGCCATCCAGCGGCAACGCACGACCGTCGGCTCGCATGAGCGAATTGGCATTTTCCGCGTCTTTGGCCGTGATTCCGGATTTACGGCACTCTACACCGCGTACGCGACCTCGATACGATGCGTCATACCGGAGTACAAGGTCGACCTCGACAAGCTGATCCAGTTGCTCCTCGAGGACAAGCGCGGCAACCCAAGCAACTACGCGCTGGTCGTGCTCAGTGAAGGGGCCGAATGGGAAGGCTACAAGCTGCAGGAGTATGGCGAGCCTGACGCCTACGGTCACCGCAGGAAGGCCAATGTAGCGGAATCGCTTGCCGACGAGATCAAGCGGCGCGCCGGCGAGGAGACGATCACCTCTGATCTCACTTACGATTTGCGATCGGGCGACCCGGACTTCATCGACAAGCTTGTGGCCCTGACGTTCGGTAACATGGCCTACGATGCCATGTTGGAAGGCAAGACCGGCCTCATGTCGGCGCTGGTAGAAGGCCGCTACGAACTCGTGCCCATCCCCGACGCCAAGCTCGGGCCGCGCAAACTGGACGTCGCCGGCACCTACAACACGGAGCGCTACCGCCCCACCTACGCCAACAAGCTCGGGCTGCCGATCTTTCTCAACCGCGCGTCATAGGGCGGCAGGTGAGAATCCCGATAGCCGGTTACGCGTTTGCACTGTTATCCTCAAGGATCCAGCAATACCGTTTTCTTCAAAACGCTCGGGATTGCGGGCGAGGGGTTAGCGCGGCCGTTCTCTACCGCCCCCATGATGGATTGGAGCGACTGTTCAGGTTTTTTCAAACGGTTAGAGGGCGGCGAGTGCACGACGTGTGCACCGTGAGGTGCAAAAAATTGACAATGAGCGAATCTGGGACATTCGGTATCAAGCGTGACGCGCATCTTTCGAATGGTTTCTCGTGGCAATGACCACAGGCCTTCAGCCTATAGATGGCGGAGGCGCGCGTGCCGAACATCGTCGATAGATTCTCTTTCGTGGCAAACCACATCGAGCTGACTTTGAAACCAACAGACCTCTCGTGGGCCAGTCGCGTGGTCGTGTCTATCCGAGATGTAGTGACTTTGTTCGTCGTCAGATGATTTGAGACTGATTAGGCGGGCTGCGAAGGGAGGCTCTGGCTCATCAGGGGTTAGAGTTTAAGCGGCCTGCAGTCGATGCTGCAAGCGACGAATTGCGATGGTGTCGTGCTTGATGCGCTGACGTTCGGCCAGGATTGTCTCGGCTCTGCCGAAGTAGACGTCGGCGGGCGTGAGGTTGTCGATGCTCTCATGGAAGCGGGCGTGATTGTAGTGCTCG
>NZ_LGHM01000368.1 GCF_001908185.1 Bradyrhizobium sp. AS23.2 | reverse complement strand
CTTGACCATACGCTTAAGTCGGACGTGACGGCGCGCCGGCTGGAAGTGATCACGGAGACGGGACGCCGTCGTTGGTTCTCCAAGGACGACAAGGCCCGGATCGTCGAGGAGACGCTGGTACCAGGCGCGGTCGTTTCCGAGATTGCCCGGCGACACGGGCTGACCCCACAACAAGTGTTTACCTGGCGGCGGCAAGCACGGCGGTTGCCGACGCCGATGGCTGACGATCCGCCGTTTGTACCGGCGGTGGTAGACGCCATGGTACCGGCCGTGGCTGTTGGCCATGAGCGCAAGATAGCGCGACGCAAGGCTCAGCCAGATGTCGGGGGCATCGAGATCGAAGCCGAAGGCGTCACTATCCGGGTCGGCCGAGGCGCGGACGTGGCGGTGATTGCGGCCATCATCGATGCGCTGAAGGCAAGCCGGTGATCGGTCCGTCCGGAACTGTCCGGGTGATGGTGGCAACCAAGCCGGTCGACTTCCGCAAGGGAATGGAGGGGCTTGCGATGCTGGTACGCGAGCACATGAAGGCCGATCCGTTCTCGGGTGCTGTTTATGTGTTCCGTGCCAAGCGTGCCCAACACGCGACATTCTGCATACAGTCTTCGAAGCGCGACAATTGCATATCCGTGGCATCCGCTTTTTGGACGGACGCTTCAAGTCGCACC
>NZ_LGHM01000041.1 GCF_001908185.1 Bradyrhizobium sp. AS23.2 | reverse complement strand
CAGAAGCGCCGGCGGGCCTCCAGATCTGCACGATCGTCAGGATCTTCCGGGACCGCGAGGTCCCGCCAGCGTCTCATCTTCCATCAGGAAGACGCCAACAACATGCAATCCGGGACCCATAACCACAGGCAGTAGTTTGGCGAAGATTCGTGGTTGCTAGCTCGTGCCACGACCCCTCCCTGGGGTTATGGATCCCGGATCTGCGCAAACGCCTGGCAACTGCGTTGCCAGGCGTTTGCTTGTCCGGGACGACAGGGGAGTGTGTGGAGCAACGTCGCGTCTTACGACTCGATCTTCACGTACTCGAAGTCACCCGGCTTGTTGTCGATGCCGACTTTCGGCGGCGAGATCCAGGACGCGAACTTGCCGGTCTCGGTGACGGGCTGCATCAGCGAAGTGATGAAGTCGCCGTCGCCGGTCGAGGGCAGCCACTCGTCCTTGCGCTTGGCCCAGGTGGCATCGTCGATCAGGATGCCATCGGGCGTCGCATGAACGTCCTTGAATTCGCCGATGTGGCGATGGAAGGCGACGTTCGGCAGCGTCAGCTTGAAATCGTAGCCCGCGGTCGAGATCACCTTGTTCCAGCGCAGCATGCCCTTCACGCAGTCCTGGCTGTAGTCGTCGCGCAGGCGCATGTTGAGCGCGGTGAGCGCCGGCTCGTCGACCAGCTTGATTTCGCCATTGATGTACTTCAGCACCGGATAGGTGGCGTTCTTGAGCTGGTGATCATCCTCGATCTGGGTCTCATGGTAGCGGCCCTTGATGCCGGCGTTGAAGGCATTCGCCGCATTGGTCGAGACCTCCGAGCCGAACAGGTCGAGCGACAGCGTGTAGTGCAGGTTCAGCTTCTTCTGGATGGTCGGCAGGTCGATCACGCCGAGCGCACGGACCTTAGCGATATCGGTGGGATCGGAGATGCCGGCTTCGCGCATCGCATCGCAGGTGCGCTGCACGACGCGGGTGATGCCGGTCTCACCGACGAACATGTGGTGCGCCTCCTCGGTCAGCATGAAGCGGCAGGTGCGCGACAGGGGATCGAAGCCCGACTGCGCCAGTGAGTGCAGCTGCATCTTGCCGTCGCGGTCGGTGAAGTAGGTGAACATGAAGAAGGACAGCCAGTCCGGCGTCGCCTCGTTGAAGGCCCCTAACATACGGGGCGCATCCGCATCGCCCGAGCGGCGGCGCAGCAAGTCGTCGGCTTCTTCACGACCGTCGCGGCCGAAATATTTCTGGAGCAGGTAGACCATCGCCCAGAGGTGACGGCCTTCCTCAACATTGACCTGGAACAGGTTGCGCATGTCGTACAGCGAGGGCGCGGTCTTGCCGAGATGGCGCTGCTGCTCGACCGAAGCCGGCTCGGTGTCGCCCTGGATCACGATCAGGCGGCGCAGCATCGCGCGATGCTCGCCCGGGACTTCCTGCCAGGCCGGCTCGCCATAGTGCTCGCCGAACGGCACGACGCGGTTCTCTTCCTGCGGTGCAAGCAGGATGCCCCAGCGATATTCGGGCATCCGCACATAGTCGAACTTGGCCCAGCCGCGCGGGTCGACCGAGTAGGCGGTGCGCAAGTACACCAGCGATTCCTGGAAGCCTTCCGGCCCCATGTCGCTCCACCAGTCCATGTAGCCGGGATGCCAGCCTTCGAGCGCCTTCAACACCTGGCGGTCTTCCGCGAGATTCACGTTGTTCGGAATCTTGGTCGAGTAGTCGACGTTCATGATGTTCATGTTCATGGCCGTGCTCCTTGCGATCTCGTGTCCCGGACGCAGTGCGGCGCGAAGTGCTGCACTGCTGAGCCGGGACCCATATGGTCCGTGTGGGTCCCGGTTCTGCGTCGCATCACTTCGTGACGCAGCGCGCCCGGGACATGAGAGAGTTACACCCGCGTCATATCGAATTTCGGCTTCTGCCCGCTGCCGTAGCGGCGCAGCGCGCCTTCCTCGCCGACTGCGTTCGGCCGCTGGAAGATCCAGTTCTGCCACGCAGTCAGGCGCGCGAAGATCTTTGACTCCATCGTCTCGGGACCGACGAAGCGGAGGCTCGCTTCCATGCCGGTCAGGCTGTCGGGCGAGAAGCTGGCGCGCTCCTCCAGAAATACGCGAACCTCATCGTCCCAGTCGATGTCGTCGAGCGCGAAGGTGACGAGGCCGAGCTCTTCGGCCTGCTCGGCGTCGAGCGTCGTGCCGACGGTGGCTTCCGCGCGTTCCACGTCCGACGGATCGGCCTGGAAGCGCGACTCCAGGCGCGTCAGCCCATGGCTCATCGGATACGGACCGAAGTTCATGGCCGAAAGTTCGATCGAGGGCGGCGGACGGTTGTCGCCCTGGCGCGTGCCGACCAGCATGTAGGAGCGGTCGGCGGCGAAAACGAGTTCGGCGAGCGTGCCGGCAAAGCAGGAGCCGGGCTCGACCAGCGTCACCAGCGTGCGCGAGGTGACGTCGATGCGCTTCAACACACGCTTCCAGTAGTGGCGGATCTCATTGACCAGCCAGTGCGCCTTGTTGGCTTCAAGGAAGGCGTCGCTGGCAAGCACGTGGGCGCGATCGCCATGGCTCTTGAACACCAGCATCGCGATCTCGAGCTCGTTGATACGCAGATGCAGGATGGCGTCGTCGAGCTCGCGCGCGACCTGGAGCGACCAGAACGAAGGCCCCTGCGCCATCATGCCGTCGATATCAGCGGGCGGCGCAGCTTCCGGCGCCTTGATCGAGATGGTGGCGATCCGCGCGGCACGGTCGATATCGACACTGACGAAGCCGTAGCGGATGCTGGTTTCGTCGATCACCCGCTTGAGCGGCGAGAGCGCGATGCCCTTGCCGCCGCCCTTGCGCTTCGAGCTGCCGGCGAATTCCCTGGCGCGCTCGGCGATCTTGGCCTCTAACTTCGAGTTCGGCGCGATCTCGTCGACCAGGCGCCACTGCACGGCGCGCTTGCCCTTCACGCCCTCCTCGATGGTGCAGAAGAAGTCGGCGTGATCGCGGCGCACCTTGCGCTTGTCGACAACGCGCGTCAGACCGCCGGTGCCCGGCAGCACCGCGAGCAGCGGCACTTCAGGCAAAGCGACAGCAGACGAGCCGTCATCGGCAAGAATGATATGGTCGGTCGCGAGCGCGAGCTCATAGCCGCCGCCGGCGGCGGAGCCATTCACCACCGTGATGAAGCGCTGGCCGGAATTCTCCGAGGAGTCTTCCATGCCGTTGCGGGTCTCGTTGGTGAACTTGCAGAAGTTGACCTTGTGGGCGTGAGTGGAGCCCGCGAGCATGCGGATGTTGGCGCCGGCACAGAACACGCGGTTCTTGGCCGAACGCATCACCACGACCTTCACTTCCGGGTGTTCGAAGCGCAGCCGCTGGATCGCGTCGGCAAGCTCGATGTCAACGCCGAGATCATAGGAATTGAGCTTGAGCAGATAGCCCTCGAACAGGCCGCCATTCTCGTCGACATCCATGGTCAGGGTCGCGACGTCGCCATCGACCGCGAGCTTCCAGTGCCGGTAGCGGGACGGTTCGGTCTGGAAATCGATGAATGTCGCACCGCCTGCGAGGCGCCGATCTTCCCCGGCCATGGGCCACCCTTGAGCTTGGTTATGAGTTCTGGCTGTAGTGCTAGATGCACAATAGTGCATCTTTTAGAGCGCGTCTAGTCCATAACGGCGGACGCATGCACTTTGTTTCATGAAATCTATTGAGACCGCGCAGTCGCGCCGAGCGCGACCCAGTCCGCCTTGGAGAGCTGCGGTCGGCCAAACGTGACCTGGAGCAGCGCCACCAATGGCGCAACCGGGAAGCTCTCGACGAAGCCGTCGCCGCCCGCGGCTGTCTTGCGGGAATTGAGGATTTGCAACTCCGCGAGCGCATCCCCAAACAGGCGCGCGGCCGAATGCGGTCGCTGCATGCGCAGCCGCAGGTTCGCATTGGCGATATGGATGCAGGCGCGCAGCAGAATGCGCTCCCGGCTGCCTTGCGGGGCTGCTGCCCAGACCGCCTCCAACACCTCCTGCGATTCCCAGAAATAGCCGCGGTCATTGAGCGCGAGCCCGTAGCGCAGCGCCGGGTGGCGCGCCGGCACGTAGCCGCGGAACGCCGAGGGCACCAGCGCCTTGGCCATGTCCAGCGTCTCGTAGTCCGCGTCGCCCCCGCCGGCCTCGCCCGGCACATAAGCCCATTGCGGCCACGGCAGTGGACCGCCCATATTCGGCGGCACATTCATTGATGTGCCTCCGCAAGCTCATGCGGTGCGTCCCTGAAGTCCCTGATCGTCGCGCAGGGCCGCCTTTGCAAATTGCTCAATCGCGTCAAGCGTCGCCCCTGGCGCTTCACGATGCGGGGAATGCCCCGCGCCTGAAATAATTTTTAGATCTACCGGACAATAACACTCTTCCTGCGCAATCTCGACCTGGCGCAGCGTCCCATATTGGTCGTTTCCACCCTGCAGGACCATGACCGGAATGCGGATATAGGCGAGATATTCCGAGATGTCCCAGTCGCGGAACGCCGGATCGAGCCAGGCGCCGTTCCAGCCGTAGAAAGCGTTGTCGACGTCCTTGTGCCAGCGCGCGAGCTTCGTCTTCAGGTCTGTGGTCTCGTAAGTGGTCTTGATCGCCGCGATGGATTTCACCGAGATATCTTCGACAATGAAATGCGGCGCGATCAGCACGAGGCCGTTGAGGCGGTGATCCTGATGCGCGCCTGCATAGATCGTCGCGATCGAGGCACCATCAGAATGGCCGAGCAAGAGGCCGCGCTTGAAGCCGATCACGTCGAGGATCTTCGGCAGCACGCCCAGCGCTTCCCGCTGCATGTAATCGAGCGGCCGCGGCAGCGTCACCGGGCTCGATTGGCCGTAGCCCGCGCGCGAATAGGCGAAGATCCCGGCACCGGTCGCTTGCTGGAGCTTCTCCGGAAAATCGTTCCACAGGCTGACCGAGCCGAGGCCTTCATGCAGCATGACGATGGTCGGCGCATCAGCGGCTTGCGGCGCGAGCCATTTGTACTCGAGGCTGGCGCCACCGATGGTAAGGAAGCCGGTCGGATTGAGGGCGGTCATGCTTTCGTTCCCATTCATCCCGTCATTCCGGACAGCTCGCAACGCGAGCTGATCCGGAATCTCGAGATTGTCGTCTGCCGCTCGAGATTCTCAGGTGCGCAAGTGCGCACATAGTTCGATGCTTCGCATGGCCCCGGAATGACGAACTCCTCAATTCGCGCCCTGACGCAGCTTAAACCGCTGGATCTTTCCAGTCGCCGTCTTCGGCAAGGACTCCACCACATCGATCCAGCGCGGATATTTCCAGGGGCCGATCTTCTGCTTGACGTGCTCCTTCAGCATTTCCTGCAGATTCGTCGTCTTCGCACCGGGGCGCAGCACGACAAAGGCCTTGGGCTTCAGCAACCCTTCCGGATCGGCTTCGGGCACGACGGCGGCTTCGAGCACGGCCGGATGCGTGATCAGCGCACTCTCGACCTCGAACGGCGAGACCCAGATGCCGGAGACCTTGAACATGTCGTCGGCGCGGCCGCAGAAGGTGTAGCGGCCCTCGGCGTCCCTGACATATTTGTCGCCGGTACGGGTCCACGGTCCCTCGAACGTGCGGCGGCTCTTGTGGCGCTGGTTCCAGTAACCCTCGCCGGCGGAGGGCGCATCGACCAGAAGCTCGCCGACCTCGCCGTCAGCCACGTCCTGGCCGGCCTCGTTGACCAGCCGCACCGCGTAGCCCGGCACCGGCTTGCCGGAAGAGCCGTATTTGATGTCGCCGGGCGCGTTCGACAGGAAGATGTGCAAGAGCTCGGTCGAGCCGACGCCATCGAGGATGTCGACACCGAAGCGCGCCTTCCAGCTGTTGCCGACGGATTCCGGCAGCGCCTCGCCAGCCGAGGTGCAGATGCGCAAGGACTTGCCGCCGCGCTCGGCCTTCATCGTCTCGTCATTGAGCATCGCCGCGAACAGCGTCGGCACGCCGTAGAAGATCGATGGATTGAACTTGTTCATCAGGTCGAACATGCGCGCCGGCGTCGGGCGCTCGCTGTTCAGCACTACGGTGGCGCCGACCGACATCGGGAAGGTCAACGCATTGCCGAGGCCATAGGCGAAGAACAGTTTTGCCGCGGAGAGGCAGACGTCGCCTTCGCGGATGCCGAGCACCTGCTTCGCATAAGTGTCCGCGGTTGCCTGCAGGTTCGAATGCAGATGACGCACGCCCTTGGGCATGCCGGTCGAGCCGGACGAGTAGAGCCAGAACGCCGGCTCGTCGGGATGCGTCGCCGCGGTGGTGAACTGGTCGCTCTCACCCGCGAGCTCCTCGGCGAGCTGCTTGTGGCCATTCATCTTGGCGCCCGACACCACGACATGCTCGAGATCCGGCATGCGGCCGACCACGTCCTTGATGACGGGATAGAGCGCCTCCGACACGAACAGCACGCGCGCGCGACAGTCGGCGAGGATGTAGGCGTACTGGTCCGCGGTCAGCAGCGTGTTTAACGGCACCGGCACGATGCCCGCGCGGATCGCGCCCAGGAACACGACCGGGAAGTCCACCGTATCGAGCATGATCATCGCCACGCGCTCCTCGCGGCGCACGCCGAGACGGCGCAGCATGTTGGCAGCGCGCCGCGTCTCGCGCGCGAGCTCGCCATAGGTGAGCCGCGAGACGGTGTCGTCGAAGACGAGCTTGTTGCCCCTGCCCTCCTCGACGTTACGATCGAGCAGCCAGGTCACCGCGTTATAGGATCCCTCGCTCACGGACTTCTCCCCTGAATTTAGAATTATAATTCATAGAAAGACACCGCCGCAGCTTGCTGTCAATGCCAGCAGGCATTATGTTTCATTAAAATGCGCCGCGGGACAACCGCTAAAGAAGGCCCATGATCTGTAGTCCATGACCGACAGTCCCGACGCCGAATCCCGATTTCTCGAACAGCTCGGCCAGCGTGTGCGCACCATGCGCGCGCTGCGCGGCATGTCGCGCAAGGTGCTCGCCAGGGTATCAGGAATTTCGGAGCGCTACATCGCGCAGCTCGAGAGCGGCAAGGGCAATGTCTCCATCGTGCTCTTGCGCCGCGTGTCGGACGCGATGGGCGCGCATCTGGAAGATTTACTTCCGAGCGCCGATCCGACGCCGGACTGGCAGATGTTTCGCGATCTCCTGCGCAAGGCGACGCCTGCCCAGATCGCACAGGCCAAGGATCTGCTCGCCGGCGGCAGTGCAACCGCATCGCACCGCGCTCCGTTCTGCGGCATCGCGCTGATCGGCCTGCGCGGCGCCGGCAAGTCCACGCTGGGCAAGATCCTGGCGAAGAAGGTCGGCTGGAGCTTCGTCGAGCTCAACAAGGAGGTCGAGCAGCAGAACGGGCTCTCGGTCGCCGAGATCATCGCGCTCTACGGCCAGGAAGGTTTTCGCCGCATGGAGCAGGCGGCGCTGCAACAACTGCTCGCCCGCAACGAGCTGATGGTGCTGGCGACCGGCGGCGGCATCGTGTCGGAGCCGCTGACCTTCGACCAGATCCTGACGTCGTTCTACACGATCTGGCTGAAGGCCGAACCCGAGGAGCACATGGCCCGCGTACGCCGCCAGGGTGATTTGCGTCCAATGGCCGACGACCGCTCTGCGATGACGGAGCTGCGCAACATCCTCTTGAGCCGCGAGCCGCTGTATTCGCGCGCGACCGCGGTGGTGGATACCGCGGGGCTCAGTGTGGACGCCGCCGCCGCACGTCTCATCGATGCGGTCCGTCCGGTGCTGCAGAACGAGGCCCGCAGCTTTGGGCTGCGCAGCGTGGCGCTGTAGAAAGATTAGACCCCGCGACACCTACACCCACCGCTGTCGTCCCGGACAAGCGAAGCGCAGATCCGGGACGACAGCGGTGTTTGTGCGCGACCTCGAATGACCTATATCCGAGCCCAGCAACAAGCCTTGGGATAGATCTTGGGATAGATGATGACTGACAGTGACGTCGCAATCTCCATGTTCGAGCGGATCGGCGGCAGCGCCACGATCGATCGGCTCGTCGACCGATTCTACGAGCGCATGGATACGCTGCCGGAGGCGAAAGTCATCCGCGCCATGCATGCGGCCGACCTTGGCCTGATCAGGGATGTGCTGAAGCGCTATCTCACCGAGTGGACCGGCGGCCCGCGACTCTATTCGGTCGAGAAGGGGCATCCGCGGCTGCGGCAGCGGCACATCGGTTTTGCCATCGGCGATGCCGAACGTGACGCCTGGCTGCTCTGCATGCGCGGCGCGCTGGAGGAGACGGTTGTTGATTCTGCCGCGCGGCAAAATTTCGACCGGGCGCTATCCGGCCTTGCTGACTGGATGCGCAACCGGCAATGAACACATCGGGAGCCGACCGCACACCCGTGCCTTGCGGCCCGTGAAGACGTGGCATGCCCGCGTGCAGCCCTTCGACGCATCAGGCGATTTGAATTCCGTGCAGGTCACCTGCTAAGCTCAGATTATGACCGAGTCCCTCCCCGATACCATCCGCCGCCTCTACACCGATCCCGGCGAGTACATCGACAGCGATCATCCCGCCGTGCGGCAATTCGCCGAGACCGCCGTGCGCGCCGATGCGAGCAATCGCGAAAAGGCGAGCATGCTCTACAAGGCGGTGCGCGACGGCATCCGCTACAATCCCTATGTCAGCATGCGCGTCGCCGAGACCTTTCGCGCCTCGAGCGTGCTCGCCGCCGGGCAAGGTTATTGCGTCGGCAAGGCCGCGCTCTATGCCGCCGCCTGCCGCGTCCACGGCATTCCGGCCCGCGTTGGCTTTGCCGATGTAAAGAACCATCTCACCACCGAGAAGCTGCGCCAGAGCATGGGCACGGACATGTTCACCTGGCACGGCTTTACCGAGGTCTATGTCGACGGCGCCTGGCGCAAGGCGACGCCGACCTTCAACGACACGCTCTGCGCCAAGGTCGGCGTGGCGCCGCTCGATTTCGACGGCCACACCGATGCGCTGCTGCATCCGTTCGACGGCGCCGGCCGCGCCTACATGCAATATGTCAACGACCGCGGCAGCTATCACGACGTGCCGGCGAAGTTTTTGATGCGCGAAATGGCGCGCGAGTACGCCAACATGCAGGGCGAAGCTCTTGCCGGCCGCGACATGGAGCGCGAGGCCTCAGAAGCGTGAGTTGCGTGAATTCGCGGAGCGAAACCCACCGCTTTCCATCCGCAGATCCCACCTCACAAGCGGCGCGGCGGGTTACCCCTTGCAAATTCTCTCGTGGCGCGACCGAACTCGCGGCCCTGCTGCCCCACCCTACTCAGCAGCTCCGCTAGAGCGTTTTCGAGCGAAGTGGACACCGGTTCGCGTAAAGAAAACGCGTCAAAACAATAATCTAGTGTCCTGAACCAAAAGTCCGTTGGCTTTAGTTGGCGGGCGAATTGTAGGTGGAGAAGCGTTCGATCGAGCTAAGAATGTCGTCGGCTGATTTGGTCCATCGGAAGGGCCTCGGATCAGCGTTGTGATGTTCGATGAATGACACGATCTCGGCACGTAGCGCCGCCACACTTCGATAGATGCCGCGCCTGATTTTGCGCTCGGTGATGAGTGCAAAGAAGCGTTCGACCTGATTGAGCCAGGATGAACTTGTTGGCGTCATGTGAACGTGCCAGCGCGGTCTCTTGGCCAGCCAGTTGCGGATCAGCGGCGCCTTGTGGGTCGCGTAGTTGTCCATCACGAGATGAACGTCCAGATCGTCTGGAACAGCGGCTTCGATCTCATCGAGAAACTTACGGAACTCTTTGGCGCGATGGCGCCCGTAACACTTGCCGATAACCCGGCCAGTCGCGACGTCGAGGGCGGCAAACAGCGATGTGGTACCGTGACGCTTGTAGTCATGACTGCGGCGTGCCGGTTGGCCGGGCCGCATGGGAAACATGGGTTGGCTGCGGTCCAGCGCCTGGATTTGCGACTTCTCGTCAACGCACAACACGATGGCGCGCTCAGGCGGGGCCACGTAGAGGCCGACGACGTCGCGAACCTTGGCGACAAAGTCGGGGTCGGTTGAGAGCTTGAAGGTCTCCAACCGATGTGGCTGCAGGCCGAAGGCGCGCCATATCCGCTGTACCGTCGAGACTGACAGTCCACTGGCCCGCGCCATGCTGCGCGAGCTCCAGTGGGTGGCGTCGGAGGGCTTCGTCTCCAGGGTGCGGACGATCATCGCCGCGATCTGGGCATCCTCGACAGTGCGCGGCGTCCCCGACCGCGGTTCATCCCGAAGCCCGTCAAGCCGATGTTCGGCGAAGCGCCGACGCCACTTGCCGACCGTATCGGGGTCGATACCCAGGCTGGCCGCCACGATCTTGCTCTGCTCGCCTTCAGCACAGGCCAGGATGATCCGAGCCCGCAGCGCCAAACCCTGCGCTGTGCTTCGGCGTGAGGCCAGCGACCTCAACTCGGTGAGCTCAATCTCATTCAGTTCCAGCGGAGCAAAGCGTCGGCCCATAGCCAATCCTCCCCAAAGTGAGGAGATTCCGCCATCATCGAGTCATTCTGGAGTCCGCTGAACTTCAGATTCAGGACACTAGAGCCCCGTTCCGATTCCATCGGAACGGATATGGCTCTAGACCGTCCAGTAGTGCGGATGCGGATAGGACCGCGAGCGGTCGCCCCAGTCGAAGGCATCGCCGTCGAACTCGCAGGGGCCGCTGCGCAGGTCGTCCTCGATCAATTCGACCCTGAACGCCTGCTGCGCCGGATCATAGCGCAGCGCGCTCCACTGGACCGGATAATGATGGTGGGTGCCGAGCAGCCCGCCGGTCTTGATCACTGCATAGGCGACCGTGCCGCTCACCTTGTCGAGCATCAGTCGCTCGATCGTGCCGAGCTTCATGCCGTCGCGCCCGAAGACGGCGACGTGCTCCACGCGATCACTGGGAACCATGGTGTGCTGCATGGCTGCCTCCCGGGTCTCTGGTGTTGCGCGATATTATAGCGGCGTAGGGTGGGATTGCGAAGCGTAACCCACCACGTCGCGTTGGCAAATTCCGCTATCGCTGTTGGCCTGGTGGGTCATGCCTTGCAGTTTCGGTCGTGGCACGCGCCGAGATCGTGGGGCGCCAACCCATCTTGGGATCACGCGGATCGAGCGTTCAGCTCCGTCCGCTCCATGCCCGGCACGGCCGGCGCTGCCCCTGCGTTCGCAATGAGCTGCAACCGTCGCAGCGAGGCGGCGTTGCCGCGAAGCTGGGCGGCCATCTCCTCGGCGGGCATCGGCCGGCCGAGGAGATAACCCTGCACGGAGTCGCAGCCGAGGCGTCTCAGATGCGCCAGCTGAATCTCGGTCTCGACGCCTTCGGCGAGCACCTCGAGCCCGAGCGCCTTGCCGAGATTGACGACCACGGCACAGATCTCCATGCCCTTGGCATGATCGGGAATATCGCGGACGAAACTCTGGTCCACCTTCAGCTTGTCGACCGGAAAGCGCTTCAGATAGGCGAGCGACGAGTAGCCGGTACCGAAATCGTCGATCGCGAGCTTGACGCCGAGTTCCTTCAGCGCGGCGAGCGTGGCTTCGACATCGGTGCCCTGTGCCATCAGGCTGCTCTCGGTGATCTCGAGCTCCAGCGCCTGCGGCTCGAGACCGGTTTCCGCCAGCACGCCGGCGATCGTCCTGGCGACGTCCGGACGCTGGAACTGCTGCGACGACAGGTTCACCGCCATGATGTCGAGCGCGAGGCCTTGGGCGCGCCACTCCTTCATTTGACGGCAGGCCTCGCGCAGCGCCCATTCACCGAGCGCGATGCTGAAGCCGGTGTCCTCGGCGACCTTGATGAATGCCCCCGCCGGAATCACGCCTTCGCCCGGTGGCGCCCAGCGCAGCAGCGCCTCGACACCGTTGAGGCGACCGTCGGTCGCGTTCACCAGCGGCTGGTAGTACAGCAGGAACTCGTTGCGCTCGAGGCCGCGACGCAGGCGGCTTTCCAGGCTGACACGCCTGTTCGCGGCCTCGGTCAGCGCGGGGGGTGTAGAAACGGAACACGCCGCGGCCCGCGGCCTTGGCCTCGTAGAGCGCGGCATCGGCATTGCGGACGAGCTGGTCGACAGTGCCGCCGTCGCGGGGAAAGCGGCAGATGCCGATGCTGGTGCCGATGTAGATCTCCTGGCCGCCGCTGAGCACGAAGACCGACACCAGCGCATCGATCAGGCCCTGCGCGAGCTCGGAAATGGCGACATCGTCGAGCAGGCCGGGCGTCAGCACCACGAACTCGTCGCCGCCCACGCGCCCGAGCAGCGCCTCCGGCGACAATCCGAGCTGGAGCCGCTCGGCCACGAGGCGCAACAGCTCGTCGCCTGCCGCGTGCCCGAGACTGTCATTGACGTTCTTGAAGGCGTCGAGATCGAGCAGCAACAGCGAGCCCTGGGGACCGGCAGCGTCATTTAGCAGTGCTGCGAGCCGCATCTCGATCATGCGACGGTTGGGCAATCGCGTCAGCGAATCGTGATGCGCGAGATAGGCAAGCTCGCCCCTGCTGCGCGTCAACGCCCGCTGCGGCGCCACCACGCCGGCGACGAACAGCGCGCGGTAGAGCATGGCATAGGCGACCGCCTTGTAGACGTGCCCGAGCAGGTTCAGGAGGTCGCCGGGGGCGACGTAGAGCGTCAGCATGAGCTCGGCAAGCCCGAGCACGCAGGAGCCCGCAGCAAGATAGCAGAGGTTGGCATTCCGCCAGCTCTTGCGCCGGCGCAGCAGCAGCAGCGCCGCGAGGAAATAGGTTCCCGCCAGGCCACACTCGGCGCTGATCTTGAAGGCGGTCAGGCTGCCGTTCGACGTGACGTTCCGCGGCAGCAGGTCGCCATGGGCGAGGCTGATCCACCACACCAGTGCGCTGCCCGCGAGCGCAACCACCACGGCAGCCACGGCAGTATTCGGCGACCAGCTACGCGCTGGCAGAAGCGCAACAGCGATGAGCGCCAGCGCAGCGAACGCACGGCCGGCAAGCCAGAACTCGATCGTCAACTGCGGCCCGCTCTCGCCCAGCGCCGACGGCATGCCGGGATAGGTCATGGCGTGAGCGAAATCGATCACCGCCACGGCAAGGAAGGCCGCGGAGAGCAGCACGATGTGACTGTTGAGCTTCTCCCCGCGCAGATTCCAGCCGAGTCCGAACACCATCAGCGACACCGCCATGGCGGTGAATTCGAGCGCAGTGTGCACCGGCAGGTAGGACAGCGGCGTGAAGAAATGCACGACCGGCAAGAGCGGTGCGGCAAGAAGCAACGCCGTGAGAGCCGCGACCACGAACGCCAGGTGACGGATCTGCGGTTCGATCGCTCCACCGGTGTCTCGAGAGATCATGGGATACAATCAGCGGCTGTTGCGTGGCAATGCGGAAATAGGATGAATTCAACCACTCAATCGTGCCCATGAAGCCGTTAAGAAAGCCGGAACGCATCATACGCCACGCAACTGGCGTTAATGGTTCTTTGACGCCAGCGGAGGCACGCGACGTCGCGACACGCGACGTGCGCTACGGAATTACCACCTACAGCAATTGAGAGCACACCGACCCGGCGCCTTCACGCAGCAACGGCAGGAAGCGGTCGATCATCTCAGCCGTCGGCACACGGTCGACATGGGCGCCCATGTTGATGGCGGCGACGATGGTGTCGTCGTAGCGGCGCACCGGAACGGAGATGGAGCGGAAATGCGGCTCGGCCTCGCGGTCGACCAGCGAGTAACCCTGTGCGCGGTCGGCGATGATACTTTCGAGCAGCGATTTCGGATCGGTCACCGTGCGCGGCGTCAGCGCCTCGCGGCGCATCGCTTTCAATCGCGCGCGCAGTTCGACATCGTCGAGCTGGCCGAGCATGGCGCGGCCGACCGAGGTGCAGAAGGCCGGGAGGCGATAGCCAATCTCCAATCCGCCCGTGAACACCCGCGCGGGGCCGCCGCGCGCGATGAACACGACATCATCGCCGTCGAGCACCGCGAGCGAGGAGATTTCCTGCGCGGCGGTTGCGATGCGATCGAGCACGGGTTGAAGCACGGCGACGAGCTGGCTCGATCGCAAATACGACGCCGCGAGCGTCAGCACATGTGGCGTCAGCGAGAACAGCTTGCCGTCGCCGCTGACGAAGCCGCCACGCTGGAGCGTGAACAGCATGCGCCGGGCGGTGGCGCGCGGCAGATCGGCGGCACGGGCAAGGTCACTTAGCGTCATCGGGCCCGCCGTCGCGCCAAAGCACTGAAGCAGGCGCAGGCCGCGATCAAGGCTCTCGACGAAATCCGTCGCGCGCTCGTCGGTCTCGCTCCGCTTCAGCTTGGGCATGGTCCTCGGGACAATCCTGCAAAATAGTGCTTGCTGCCGGTCCAAGGCATGTCATAATTCGCCCATTCGTTCAATAGGCGAACAAAACGCTTTGGGTAGTTTCGGTTAGGTTAGCCGGTCTCACGCTCCCTCGCCCCGCTTGCGGGGAGAGGGTGGGGTGAGGGGGAGTCTCCACAGGGACGGTGATGATTGCCCTCGCGGAGAGTCCCCCTCACCCGGATCGCATCTTTCGATGCGATCCGGCCTCTCCCCACACGCGGGGCGAGGCGAAGAAAAACGTGCTCCGCTGACCTGATCGACAACGATCCTCATCAAGAAGGACGCGACCGCCATGATGAGCCAGGAGCAGAACGACCTGATCACCCGCACCGGTCCGAAGGACCCCTGCGGCAAGCTGATGCGGAGCTATTGGCAGCCGGCGGCGCTGGTCGATGAGCTCGAGGGCGAGCGGCCGATCCGTCCCGTCAGGCTGCTTGGCGAGAACCTGGTGCTGTTCCGCGACGAGACTGGACGCTACGGCCTGATCGATCGCCACTGCGCGCATCGCGGCGCCGACCTCGCCTTCGGACGGCTCGAGCATGGCGGCCTGCGCTGCGCCTTCCACGGCTGGCTGTTCGACGCGACAGGCCAATGCATCGAGACGCCGGCCGAGCCGAAGGACTCGAAGCTCTGCCAGAACATCAGGCAGCGTTCCTATCCCGTGGTGGAGAAGAGCGGCATCCTCTGGGCCTATCTCGGCGAGGGTGAGCCGCCGGCGTTCCCGGAGATCGACTGCTTTGTCGCGCCGGGGACGCACACTTTTGCGTTCAAGGGCCACATGGCCTGCAACTGGCTCCAGGCGCTCGAAGTCGGCATCGATCCCGCGCACGCCTCCTACCTGCATCGCTTCTTCGAGGACGAGGACACTTCGACCGCTTACGGCAAGCAATTCCGCGGCGCCTCCGCCGGCTCGGATCTGCCGATGACGAAGATCCTGCGCGAATACGACCGCCCGATCATCAATGTCGAGCACACCGAATACGGCCTGCGGCTGATCGCACTGCGCGAGATCGACGAAGAGCGCACCCATGTGCGCGTCACCAACCAGCTCTTTCCGCACGGCTTCGTCATCCCCATGAGCACGGAGATGACCATCACGCAGTGGCACGTGCCGGTCGACGACGAGAACTGCTACTGGTACGCGATTTTCACCAGCTACACGAACCCGGTCGACAAGAAGAAGATGCGCGACCAGCGGCTCGAGCTCTATGAGCTGCCGGACTACAAATCGCGCAAGAACAAGACCAACGATTACGGCTTCGATCCGCACGAGCAGCAGACGGCGACCTATACCGGCATGGGCAACGACATCAATGTCCACGACCAGTGGGCGGTGGAGTCGATGGGCGCGATCCAGGACCGCACCAAAGAGCACCTCGGCCAGAGCGACAAGGCGATCGTGCAGTATCGCCGCCTGCTGCGGCAGGAGATCGAGAAGGTCGCCGGCGGCGAGAAGCCGATGCTGTTTTTGGACGAAGCCAACGCGCGCAGCATCCAGGGACCGGCGACCATGGACGGCATCGGACCGACCCGGGGCTGGGAAACCTATTGGATGGAAGTCGACGTCAAGCGCCGCCGCGGCGCGCCCTGGACCGCGCCGGTGCCGAAGGATATCGCAGATAACGTGCATCGGCTGACGGCGGCGGAGTGACGGTGCCGCTTCCGGCCAGCCGGGCACGACGAGGGCTCCACAATCTCCGCTGTCATGCCCCGCGAAGGCGGGGCATCCGGTACGCCGCGGCCTCTCGTGGACACACGACCGTCTCTGGAATACTGGATCGTCCGCCTTCGCGGACGATGACAGCGTGGGTTATGCTCTCGACGAGCAGCAAGGAGCCATCATAGTGACTTTCGTCGCGCGTCATGCGCTGTGGTCGGATGAGCAGAAGGACGCGGCGACGCGCATGCGCCGCATCGTCGAGGAGAAGAACCTCGAGGTCATCCGCCTCGGCTTCCCGGACCAGCACGGCATCCTGCGCGGCAAGACCATCATCGCCTCCGAGGCGATCGCCTCGCTCGAAAGCGGCTGCTCCATCACCACCACCATGCTCGCCAAGGACACCTCGCACCGCACGGTGTTTCCGGTGTTCACATCAGGCGGCGGGTTCGGCATGAAGGAGATGGAGGGCGCGGCCGACGTGTTGATGGTCGCCGATCCAACCACGTTCCGCGTGCTGCCCTGGGCGCCGACGACGGGCTGGGTGCTGTGCGACCTCTATTTCAACGACGGCCGCCCCGTGCCCTTCGCGACGCGCGGGCTCTATCGCAAGGTGCTCAATGATCTCAGCAGCCGCGGCCACGATTTCGTCGCGGGCCTCGAGGTCGAGTTCCACATCTTCAGGCTCGATGACCCACATATGCGCGCGGAAGACGCCGGCCAGCCCGGCACGCCGCCCTCGGTGAGCCTGCTCAGCCACGGCTATCAATACCTCACCGAGCAACGTTTCGATCAGATGGAGCCGGTGCTGGAGATCCTGCGCCGCGACATCGTCGCGCTTGGGTTGCCCTTGCGCTCGGTCGAGGTCGAGTTCGGCCCCAGCCAGTGCGAATTCACCTTCCAGCCGAAGAAGGGCCTGGAGCCTGCCGACAACATGGTGCTGTTCCGATCCGCGGTGAAGCAGATCGCGCGACGTCACGGCTACCACGCCACCTTCATGTGCCGGCCGAAGCTTGCGAATTTGTTCGCGAGCGGCTGGCACCTGCACCAGTCGATCGTCTCGCGCGCGAGCGGCGAGAATCTGTTCATGGCGAAGGAGAACGGCCAGCCGCTCAGCGAATTTGGCCGCGCCTATCTCGCCGGCCTGCTCGACCACGCCCGCGCATCGACCGTGTTCACCACGCCGACCATCAACGGCTACAAGCGCTACCGCTCCTATTCGCTGGCGCCTGATCGCGCGATCTGGGGCCGCGACAATCGCGGCGTGATGATCCGCGTGCTGGGCGGGGCCAGCGACACCGCGACGCGCCTGGAAAACCGCGTCGGCGAGCCCGCCGCCAATCCCTACCTCTACATGGCCTCGCAAATTCTGTCGGGCCTCGACGGCGTTGACCGCAAGCTCGATCCCGGTCCTTCCGCCGACACGCCTTACGAGACCAAGGCGCCGCTGTTGCCGAAATCGCTGCGGGAAGCCGTCAGCGCGCTGAAGGACGATCCGTTCTTCCGCGAGAAGCTAGGTGCCGAGTTCGTCGACTACTACACCCACATCAAGAACGCCGAGATCGACCGTTTCCTGGCCGAAGTGACCGACTGGGAGCATCGCGAATACTTCGAGGTGTTTTGAGGCAGATATGCCTCACGCCCCCGTGAGGCGACTTCATCCGATCTATTCCGACGACATGTTGGAGCCGGCCGACGAAGCCATTTTCCTCACGCCGCGAAAATCGCCGGAAAGACACCCGGCCCATTATGCCACGCCATGATGAACAATGGAGTTCGGTCATGTGGGGTCAATTATTCAGCCTGATCTATCGTCTGTCCTGCCGGGCCACGCTGATCAGCATCGGCACGCACCACCTGGCAAGGTAGCGGCCAACCAGCGCCAATTGGGTAAGGTGGATTGACCAGATAAGGCGTGCTCCCATGCGCAAGTTGATTGTGATTGCCGCGATGTCGCTGCTCGCAACACAGGCCTCTGCCGGAGGCTCGCGGAGCCTCAGCTTGGCGGCAACAAATGCAAGCCAGCAAGCGACCGAGCCCCCGGCCGCGACGGCAACAGTCGCGCCGCCGGCAAATGCCCAGACGGCCACCACCACTCCCGCTTCAACCCCGCCGGCCGCAGCGTCGCAAACCGCGACGGCTCCTGCTGTAACGCCGGCGCCGGTTGCCGGCACGGGCGAAGTGGCCAAGCCGAAGCGCCGTCAGCCGTCAACCGAGGCTCGCGTGATCCGCGAACTGCACCGTCACGGGATCTATTGGTAAGAACGGAAGGCCCTCTTCCGTCATTGCGAGCGCAGCGAAGCAATCCAGACTGCCGCCTCGGAAAGATTCTGGATTGCTTCGCTGCGCTCGCAATGACGAAGCTGATGGAGCGGGACCTCAAATCCCGAGATATTTGTGCTGCAGGTCCGGCTCTGCCATGAGCTCGTCCGACGTGCCGCTCCACACCGTCTTGCCGCGCTCGATGATATAGTGGCGGTCGCAGATGCGGGCGAGGTGGTCGACGTTCTTGTCGACGACCAGGATCGACTGCCCCCGGCTCTTCAGCAGCGACAGGCAGTGCCAGATCTCTTCGCGGATCAGCGGCGCCAGCCCCTCGGTCGCCTCATCCAGGATCAGGAGCTTTGGGTTGGTCATCAGCGCACGGCCGATCGCCAGCATCTGCTGCTCGCCGCCGGAAAGCTGGTTGCCCATGTTGGACGCGCGCTCGGCGAGGCGCGGAAACATGACGTAGATGGCGGCAAGCGTCCAGGGATTGCTGCTGCCGAAGCGGTCGGCCGCGGCCGCGACCAGGTTTTCGCGCACGGTGAGGTTCGGGAAGATCTGGCGGCCTTCGGGCACGAGGCCAACGCCGAGCTTCGCGATCCGGTAGGACGGAAGCTGCCTGACCTCGACGCCCGCAAAGCGGATCGCACCGGCACGCGCCGGCGTCAGGCCCATGATGGAGCGGATGGTGGTGGTCTTGCCCATGCCGTTGCGGCCCATCAGCGAGACCATCTCGCCCGCCTTGATCGACAGAGACAGGCCGAACAGCACCTGGGAGAGGCCATAGCAGGTCTCGATGCCGTCGACGTCGAGCAGCGTGTCAGCCATCACCTTGTCAGACATGGCGCACCACATGCTGCTCGCCGAGATAGGCGCGCTTGACCTCCTCGTTCGCCCGGATCGCGGCCGGCTCGCCCGAGGCGATGACGCGGCCATAGACCAGCACCGAGATGCGGTCGGCTAGCGCGAACACCGCGGGCATATCGTGCTCGACCAGAACGATCGAGACTTCTTTCCGCAGCTCCTGGAGCAGCTTCACCATGCGCTGTGACTCGGTGACGCCGAGGCCCGCCATCGGCTCGTCGAGCAGCAACAGCTTCGGCTTGCTCGCGAGCGCGACCGCGAGCTCCAGCTCACGCCGTTCGCCATGGCTGAGCTTGCTCACCACGACGTCGGCGCGGTGCAACAGGCCGACGCGGTCGAGCGCGGCATGCGCGGCATCGCGCAGGCCCCTCTCCTTGCGCGCGTTGGCGAAGAAGCGGAACGACGTGCCGGCATGGGCCTGCGCCGCCAGAGCCACGTTGTCGGCGGCGGTGAAATCGAGCAGCAGTGAGGTGATCTGGAACGAGCGGGCGAGGCCCAGCGCGCAGCGGCGATAGGCCGGCAGGTAAGTGATGTCTCGGCCGCCGAGCGAGACGCTGCCGGAATGGGGCTCGAGATGCCCGGTGAGCTGGCTGATCAGCGTGGTCTTGCCGGCGCCGTTCGGCCCGATGATGGCGTGCAGCTCGCCGCTCGCAACGTCCAGCGACACGTTGTCCGTCGCGGTGATGCCGCCGAAGCGGCGCACCAGCTTTTCGACGCGGAGCAGGGGTTCAGCCACGGCCAACCCTCCCGAGCAGGCCCATGATGCCGCCGCGGCCGAACAGCACGATCAGCAGCAGGAGCGGGCCCATGATCAGCGCCCAGTATTCGGTGATCTGCGACAGGAACTCTTCCAGCAGCAGATAGACGACTGCGCCCATCACCGGGCCGAACAGCGTTCCCATGCCGCCGAGGATCACCATCACCATGAGGTCGCCGGAACGGGTCCAGTACATCACGGCGGGACTGACGAAATCGGTGTTGTTGGCGAGCAGCGCGCCGGCGAGGCCGCACATGGTGCCTGAGATGACGAAGCAAGCGAGCTGGTAGCGCTTGGCGGGGAAACCAATCGCCTGCATCCGCTGTTCGTTGGAGCGCAGCCCCTGCACGACGAGACCGAAGCGCGAGTTGGCGATGCGCCAGATCACGAAGATCACGCCGAGGAGGCAGACGAGGCAGAGATAATAGAACTGCGTGCGGTTCGACAGGTTGATCAGCCCGGAGAAGTCGCTGCGCTTGTACACCGTGAGGCCGTCATCGCCGCCGTAACGCGCAAGGCCTGAGGCAACGTAATAGGCCATCTGTGCGAAGGCGAGCGTGATCATGATGAAATAGACGCCGCGGGTGCGCAAACTGAGCGCGCCGATCACGAGCGCGTAAGCCGCCGAAGCGGCCAGCGCGACCGGAAACTGGATGAAGCCGGAGCCGACGCCTTCCTGCGCGAGAATACCGACCGCATAGCCGCCGATGCCGAGATAGGCGGCGTGGCCGAAGCTCATCATGCCGCCATAGCCCATGATGAGGTTGAGGCTTGCGGCCGCCAGCGCCAGGATGACGATGCGGGTGAACAGCGTCAGGATGAAGATGTTGCCGGAGAGCTGGGAATAGAGCGGCAGCAGCACGAGGCCCGCCAGCATCAGGGCCGTGACGGCCTTGCTCGCGCCCAAACCCTTCATCGACGGCTGGCCGGAAACAGCCCCTCCGGCCGCACCACCAGCACGATCGCCATCAGGAGATAGATCAGCATCGAGGACAGCGCGGGCGCGGCGGTGGAGGCGGCAGTCGAGCTCAGCACCTGCCGCAACAGGTTGGGCAGGAAGGCGCGGCCGAGCGTATCGATCATGCCGACGAAGATCGCGGCGAGGAACGCGCCGCGGATCGAACCGATGCCGCCGATCACGATGATGACGAAAGCGAGGATCAGGATGTTCTCGCCCATGCCGATCTGCACGGTGAGGATCGGCGCCTGCATCAGCCCGGCGAGACCCGCGAGCGCAGCGCCAAGACCGAACACCAGCGTGTAGAGCAGCTTGATGTTGATGCCGAGCGCACCGATCATCTCGCGGTTGGAGGCGCCGGCCCGGATCAGCATGCCGACGCGGGTGCGCATCACGCCGAGATAAAGCAGGAGCGCCACCAGCAGCGCGACGACGATGATGGCGAGGCGATAGGCGGGATAGTGAATGCCGGGCAGGATCGGCACCGGCACCGTGAGCCAGGCCGGCAGCGGCAGCGCAAGACCTGCAGGGCCCCAGATCAGCCGCACGGCTTCATTGAAGAACAGGATCAGGCCGAAGGTCGCGAGCACGTGGTCGAGATGGTCTCGCCCATAGAGATGCCGCAGCGCACTCATCTCGAGCACGATGCCGAGCACGAGCGTCGCGCCGAGCGCCAGCAGCGCGCCGAGCAGGAAGCTGCCGGTCCAGGCCGCGAAGGTCGCCGCAAAATAGGCGCCCATCATGTAGAGCGAGCCATGCGCGAGGTTGACGAGATCCATGATCCCGAACACCAGCGTCAGGCCAGCGGCGAGCAGGAACAGGAGCAGGCCGAACTGCAATCCGTTCAAGAACTGTTCGACGACGAGCAGCATCAAAACTCTTTCAGGCGCACGCAGCGTCGCGCCGATGTTCGAACACGGTCGCCATCAGTGAAAGAGCTCCCCCCCGCCTCTTCAAGGCAGAAAAATGGGTAATGGCAGTATCGTTCCGAGGCAAGAGCGATTTGGTGCCAAACATGCACTTTGTTGCATCCAGGTCCATGCGGTCGAAATCCGCCTAGCAAGAAGGCCGCCGCGCGAATGGGGCAACCTGCCGCACCCAAACGAGTACCCTCCTCCCGGTGAGCCGAGAAGAGGGCGCGAACGTCGTCGGGATGAGAGAGAAAAGGAGGGCGCGCCTAGTGCGATGTCATCCGCCGGGGAGGATCATCCGGTTCGGCGAGCCCGCTGCTTGCGGTCGAGGCCTCCAGCGCGGCCATCCGGAACAGGTAGGCGAGCGTCGCCAATCCGGAGTCTTCCGCCATCTGCGCCAGCTCGAGCGCCATGTCGGACATGTAGCCGAGATTTTCGTCCTTGGTCTGCGCCATTGTCTGGCTGTCTCGCATCATGTTCGACATTTCAGGCGATCTTTCGTTGCGCGGCGAAGCCGCAGAGGTTGGCACGGGCGACGGCGTCCAAACGTGGGCCGTCCTGGCGCACGACCGAAGTCATGCCAATGCGATTGTGCAGGGCAGCGAGCGTCTCCTGTCGAATGTCGATGGTCGCCGCCATGGTGCAGGCGTTCTCCACCAGCGCCGGCAGACCAAGCGGTGTCACGACGAAGCCGGCTTCATGGAAGCGCGGCAACCACCATGTTTCCATGATCGCGCTGACCTGCGCGATGCCTTGGCCGAGGCAGAACTCCTGGACCGCCGCCATCAATTGCAGATTGAGAGCGCCGGCGCGGCGATCGCGTACGACGAAATAGCGCGACCATTCCCAGACCAGCGGATCCGCGGGGCAACCGCGAACCGCAGCCAGATGCGGGAAGACCTCGCTCATCATCGAGGGTTTGGTCGTCGGGTAGAGCCTGTGACCGCCAATGACGCGGCGCCCCTCCAGCGCGAGCAGATAGACAGCGTCTTCGTTGTCATAGGAGTCGATCTCGCGGCAATCCGGCTTGCGCAGCGCCTCCCAGCGCCGTTCCTCGACAAAGATGTCGTGACGCAGCCGGAAATGCTGCTCGAGCACGTCTTGGTACAGGTGGCGATTTACCGCAGAAATTGCGTGAATCATGGACTCCACCCCATTCGACCTTAATGGGGGAAGCCTCCGCGAAAAGAGGAACGTTCGATATTGGGAAATTTCCCAGTGTGTCGCTCAGGGACTGATGATCTTGTGGCGAATCGCCAGCGCAACAGCATGCGTACGGTTGACGGCGCCGAGCTTGCGCGCCGCGGTTGCAAGATGCTCCTCGGCGGTACGCTGCGTGATGTGCAGGATCTCGCCGATTTCCCAGGCCGACTTGCCTTGCGAGGCCCAGGCGATCACCTCGCGCTCGCGCGGCGTGAGGCGTGTCGACTGATCGGGCGCCGGGTCGAGCAGACGGCGAATGTGGTCGAAGCCATACATCGCCATCAAATGCAGCGCCGGCTTGCTGCGAGGATTGAGGTCGAGATGGACACCGCCGAGCGACACCGCGGCCTCGTAACCGGTAAGCCCGTGGATCGGGACGGTGAAGCCGCGCGACATGCGAAAATCGGTGGCGCGGTTCATCACCTCGGCCGCACTCGGCTCGAGTTCGGCATCATAGGGCGCTTCCGACCACTCGAACGGATTGACGGATTGCCGGCACAGCCGCACCACCGGATCGAAGCGATCGTAGTTGTTTTCGGTGTAGAGGCTGAACCATCCCGCCGGCCAGCGCTTGGCGAGGACCATCTGTGCAAACTGCTGGTCGGGATTCGGCAATCCCGTTACGATGATGGTTTCGAAGCCGAAGCGACCAAAGGCTGCTTCGAGCGCATCCATGGCATCTGGAACCTTGCGATAGGTCCCCAGACCTTCGATGAAGTCGAGCGCCTCCCGGCCATAATCTACGGCGGACATCGGTGCGTTTCCTGACCCTTGTCGTCAGGTATAGCATGGCTTTGGGGACTGCCTCAATTCGCCGTTCCCGTAGTTTCCCGGTATTCCCCGTGCGCCGAAGATTTAATCTACTTGTGGAGGAAATTGGATCAAGATGCACCTGACGGCGCCCAAAGCGGAGAGCCACGATGGAAGACGAGAACATCGCCCTCAATAGTGTGCTCGGCCTGGAGCTCAACCGCGTTTTTTTTCGCCGTGCGCGAAACGGCAAACAAGCAGAAAATCATCGAATTCGCGCGCGACGTGCTGGAAAGCGAGCGCACGAAGCCAGCCGACACCGCCTCGCCGGAGGGACCGGCGAGCTGAGCCACGTTGTTGCAGCAATTGCGCGTCAGCGACACGAGCCGCTTCTGCATGCCGTTTCACCATTCGCATGTGGCGGCATAGTTGAATTGATCTGATCGTGATCCTCAACCGCCTCGCTGTTGGCGCCGTCTAGCCCAGCGATCTGCTTCTGAGATCGATCAGGGTGCGCCGCCCAACGGACGTCAGTTCATCCAGAGCGGTGACGCCCGAGCGGGCCGCGTCCAACAGCCGTGCGGCAATGAGCTTCCTGCTCTCATGATCGCCGCCATGTCTGATATCTTTGAAGGCCGCATCGAGTGCGGCATCCAACACGGTTTGCACGCGACCTTCGAACTCGCTCATCTCGTCCTCCCCATCCGGCAGGGCATCCGCCGCGGCATCATGAGCCACGGCGGCGCGGTCGTATGTACAGAAGTGAACGCAGCGATCCGGAAACCGGATACGACGACGATCAATTTTCGGGAGACAGAGATCAGCGCGCTCGCGGAACCCTGGCAACGGGCCGCATGGCGGCAACGAAACTCGAATTCCGCGGCATCCGCTTCTTCCATCGCCAGAACGGCCGCTACTTTCCGACGCCGGAAGCCGAGAACATCTTTGAGCAGATCAACGGCGTCTACAAGAAGGTCGACGATCTCTCCGAGATCATCTCCAAGATCGGCCGCGGCGGACTATCGGAATTGCGCATCGGCTCGGTGCCGAGCATCGCGCAGGTGATGGTGCCGCGTGCGATCGAGCGCGTCCGGCGCCGCTATCCCGATCTCGGCATCGACATCAACATCCTCAAGCTCGAGGAAGCCATCGACTATCTCATGCTCGGCCGCGGCGAGTGCGTCGCGATGAGCTACCGGCTCGAGCATTCCGGCCTCGACTTCATGCCGCTCGCCTCCGGCGAGCTCTATTGCATCGTGCCGCCCGGCCACGAGCTTGCCGGGCGCAAGCAGGTCTCTGCCGCCGAGATCACCCGCTATCCGCTGATCGGCATCGACCCGAACGACCCCTATGGACGGATCATCGCCGAGATCTTCGCGCGCAACCGGCTCGACTACAACATCACCATCCGCGCGCGCTTCGGCACCACGGTCTGCGCGCTGGTGAAGGCGGGCCTCGGGATCGCCATCATCGACCAGTTCACGGTGGCGCATGGCGGCTACCCTGGGATCGAGCTCTTGAAGATCACCGAGCCGACGCGGTTCGACACCTATATCGCGGTGAAGCGCGGCGCGCCGCTGTCGCTTCACGTCGAGCATTTCATCGAATCCCTGCACGCCGAGATGCGTGCAGTCGAGCCGTCCCGCGGCAACGGCAAGGTGCCTGCGGGACGCGGGCGGAAGAAATAACATGATGTTAGGTTTGCCGGACCAAAGGGTAATTGTGTTAGGCAGCGGAAAGGCTATCGTCGCACTTGGAATTGCGCGGTTTTCCCCGCTAATGGCCAGGACCGAACGCTCCGAACAAGACGATAGTGAATCATGTCGAAGCGCGGATACACCGCCAGCAGGAAGCTCCTCACAGGCCTGATCGGCGCGCCGATCGCGCATTCCGCTTCCCCCGCCATGCATGAGCGCGCCGCCGATGCCCTCGGCCTGCGCGGCCACTACCAGCTCATCGAGGTCGCCGGCGCCGATGCGACCGGGCTCAGCCTGATGCTCGAGGGCGTGCGGCGGCTCGGCTTTGCCGGCGTCAACGTCACCTACCCCTACAAGGAAGCGGTGGTCCCGCTGCTCGACGAGCTTGCGCCGGGTGCGGCTGCGATGGGCGCGGTCAACACCGTCGTCGTCAGGGACGGCCGCCTGACCGGCCACAACACCGATACGACCGGCTTTGTGCGCGCGGTGGCACCGCTGCTGACGCCGACCGGGAACGCCGTGGCCGTGATCGGCGCCGGCGGCGTCGGCAAGGCAATCGCGTTTGCGCTGGCGAGCCTTGAGGTTTCCGACATCCGCATTTTTGATAGTGAGCCGGCGCGTGCCGAGACGCTCGTCTCCCTGCTTGCCCCGCGGGGCGGCGTGAGGGTCGCCGCAAGCGTCGAGGATGCGCTCCAGGGCGCAACCGGACTCGTTAACGGCACGCCGGTCGGCATGCTGCCGAACCGGGGCATGCCGGTTACGGCCACGCTGCTGCATGACAAATTGTGGGTCGCGGATGCCGTTTATTCGCCGCTGATCACGCCGCTGCTCGCTGCAGCGCAGGAACGCGGCGCGCGGATCATGACCGGACGGGAGCTGGCGATCTATCAGGCCGCGGACGCCTTCGAGCTGTTCACGGGCCTTGCCCCATCGACCGAAGTCATGGGAGAGGCTTTCGACGAGGTGATGGCGGCGCGAAGTTCGACCTATCACGCAGCGTAACCGAAGCGGCCGGACACAAGGCCGCGGACAACATCAACGGAAATGGGAGGAGAGTCCATGAAATCGACCCTGCTGGCGGGCGCCGTGCTTGCCTTCGCGACTGCAACCAGCGCGCACGCACAAGCGATCAAGCTCGCCGACGTCGCCGAGCTTTCCGGCGGCGGCGCCACCGTCGGGACGAACTGGAAGAACGGCATCGACCTCGCGATCGAGGAGATCAACGCCAAGGGCGGCGTGCTCGGCCGCAAGCTCGAAGTGACCCACGCCGACTCGCAGTCGAACCCCGGCGTGGCGCGCGCGCAGGTGCAGAAGGCGCTCGACGCCGAGCCCTATGTACTGCTCGGACCCGGCTATTCCGGTTCGGTCAAGGTGACCGCGCCGCTCGCGGCAGAGGCCGGCATCACGCAGATCATGGGCGGCGAAGCCGCCGAGCTGACGCAAGCCGGAAACAAATTCCTATTCCGCACGTCCTTCGGCCAGCAATCCTCGATGCCGAAGGTCGCCAAATACATCCACGACGACATGAAGGCGAAATCGGTCGCAGTGGTCTGGGTCAACAATGATTTCGGCCGCGGCGGCCGCGATGTCGTCGTCAAGGAGCTCGACCGCCTCGGCTCCAAGGTCGTCGCCGATCTCTCGACCGAAGCCGGCCAGGCCGACTTCGCCGCCGACGTCGGCAAGATCAAGGCTGCCAATCCCGACGCAGTGTTCGTCTATCTCAACGAGGAAGAGAGCGCCCGCATCCTGAAGGAGCTGAAGCGCCAGGGCGTCGCCGCGCCGCTGATGGGTGAGACCACGCTGATCGGCCAGAAGGTGATCGAGCTCGCGGGCGACGCCGCCAATGGCGCGCGCGGCCATGTCGGGCTCACCACGGACGCCCCGGTCGACCTGGTCAAGGGGTTCCGTGAACGCTTCTCCAAGAAGTACAACTATGTGCCTGATCACAACGGCCTGAAGGGCTATCTCGCCGTCTACATGGTGAAGGCCACCACCGAGAAGATGGGCAAGGTCGATTCCAAGGCGTTCGCCGACGCGCTGCACGGCCTCACCATCAAGGCCGCGGACGAGCCGGGCATCCTGATGGACGTCACCTTCGATCAGAACGGCGACATCGATCGCCAGAGCTTCCTGGTCGAGGTGGTCGAAGGCAAGCAGGTCGTGAAGCAGGTGCTGCCAAAGGTGAAGTGAGATTCTGCCCTTCTCCCTCGCCCCGCTCTTCGCGGGGAGAGGGTTGGGGTGAGGGGCTGCTTCCGCAAAGACGGTGAGAGATGAGCTCGCGGAGCGAGCCCCTCACCCCACCCTCTCCCCGTAAGGACGGGGAGAGGGAGCGATAGGCCTGAATTCGCGTCGAGTTCACCCGGGCTCTAACGATCAAAGAGAACCCATGTCCAATATGTTCGATCTTCTGGTCGCGGGACTTGCCACCGGCGCGATCTACGCGCTGGTCGCGGTCGGCTTCACGCTGCTGTGGCAGACCTCGCAGACCATCAATTTCGCGCAAGGCGAGTTCGTGATGCTGCCCGCGTTCCTGATGCTGGCGGCGATGCATGTCGGCGCGCCGTTCTGGCTCGCGATCATCCTCGGCATCCTGTTGTCGATGATCCTGCTCGGGCTCGCCTTCAAGCTCCTCCTGGTCGATCCGATGATGCGCCATGGCGTGCTGCCGCTGGCGATCGCCACCATGGCGCTCGCGATCGGCATCAAGGAGGCTGTGAAGCAGTTCTTCAGCGCCGAGGCCTCGCCCTTCCCCTCGATCGTGCCGACCGGTGACATCTCCATCCTCGGACATGCCGTCTCGCTGCAAAGCATCGGCGTGCTTGTCGTCGCCATCCTCGCCGTGGTCGGCCTGACCACGCTGCTGAACCGCACTTCGCTCGGCCACCAGATGCAGGCGGCAGCGCAGAACCCGACGGTGGCGCGCATCATCGGCGTGCCGGTCGAGCGCATGATTCTCCTGACCTTCCTGATCAACGCCTTCCTGGTTGCGCTCGCCTCGCTGCTGATCACGCCGATCTATCTGGCAAAATTCTCCTCCGGCGAGGTGCTTGGCCAAGCCGCCTTCATCGCCGCGATCGTCGGCGGCTTCAACCAGGTCCGCGGCGCGATCGCGGGCGGCCTCTTGATCGGCGTGCTCGACAATCTCGCCGCGAGCTACGTCTCCACCCAATATCGCGCGGCGGTGCCGCTGATCTTCCTGATCGTTGTAATCCTGTTCCGGCCGCAAGGACTGCTCGGCCGCGCCGAGGAGCGCACGGTATGAGCGGCTTTGGCAAACCCCTGAAGATCGCGCTCGGCCTTGCCGTCATCGCGGCGCTGATCATCGTTCCCATGAACTTCAACCGCTACGGCCTGTTCATCCTGAGCCAGTGGGCGGTCATGACCATCGCCGCGATGGGACTGAACCTCACGCTCGGCTATGCCGGCCAGGTGTCGCTGGCGCAAGGAGCCTTCGTTGGCATCGGCGCTTATGCCGCCGCTATCACGACCACCCACGGCTGGCCGCTGCCGGCCGCGATCGTGGTCGCGATCGTCCTGAGCTTCATGGTCGGCTGGGTGCTCGGCTACCCCGCGCTGCGCGTGCAGCATCACTATCTCGCCTTCGTCACACTCGCCTTCTCCACCCTCGCCTTCCTCGTGTTCCGCAACGAGAGCTGGCTCACCGGCGGCATCTACGGCATCTCCAATATTCCGCGCCCGCACGTCTTTGGGCTGGCGACCAACAAGCCTCTGCCGTTCTACTATGTCTGCCTCGGCTCGCTCGCGATCGTCTCCCTGACGGTCTGGTGGCTGATCCGCTCGCCCTGGGGCCGCGCCTTCATGGCGCTGCGCGAAAACCCCTTGCGCGCACAATCGCTCGGCATCGACACCCGGCGCTACACGCTGATGGCCTTCGCGATCGGCTCGGCGCTCGGCGGCGTCGCCGGGGCGCTCTATGCGCCACTGACGCAATATATCGATCCCGTGCCGTTCAACCTGTCGCTCTCGCTCGACCTCCTGATGATGGTGATCGTCGGCGGCGCGGGTTTCTATTTCGGCCCCTTCATAGGGGCGATGATCGCGGTGCTGCTGCCCGAATGGCTGCGCTTCACCGAGGGCTATTATCTGATGCTCTATGCGATCGCGGTGATGCTGCTCCTGATCTGGTCGCCTACCGGCATTCTGGGAATTCTCGATCGCACCATGGCCGCGCGACGTACCAAGGCGGCCTCCGCTCTGCGCGCCGTCGCGAAATCGCGCATGGAGACGGTGCAATGAGTGCGGTGCTCGAAGTCACCAACATCAAGAAGAACTTTGGCGGCATCAGCGCCGTTGACGGCGTTTCCTTCGACGTGCGCGAGGGCGAGATCCTCGGCCTGATCGGCCCGAACGGCTGCGGCAAGTCCACCCTGTTCAACTGCATCCTCGGCCAGCTCACCCCGAGCGGTGGCGAGGTCAAGCTCGACGGCAGGGTCGTCACCGGCCTGCGTCCCGCCGAGCTCAACAAGCTCGGGGTTAGCCGCACGTTCCAGCTCCTGCAGGTGTTTCCAAAACTCTCGGTGCGCGAGAACCTGATTCTCGCAGGCCAGGAGCATCAGGGCAGCATGGCCTCGCGCTTCGTCGGCCGCTCCGATGCCGGGCTGACGGAGGCCGCCAATCAGATGATCGGCTTCTTCAAGCTGGATCATCTCGCCGCCGAGCCGGCCGGCGGTCTCTCCTACGGCCAGCAGAAGTTGCTCGACGCCGCCATGGCCTTCATGGGCGGCCCGCGCCTGGTGCTGCTGGACGAGCCCGCCGGCGGCGTCAACCCGTCGATGCTGTCGGACCTGAAGGAGCGGCTGGTTGCGATCAACCGCGAGAAGAACGCCACCTTCGTCGTGATCGAGCACAACATGGAATTCGTGATGTCGCTGTGCTCGCGTGTGATGGTGATGGCGGAAGGCAAGGTGCTGGCGATGGGACGGCCGGACGAGGTGCGCAAGAACCCCGCCGTGATCGAAGCCTATCTCGGACACTAAAGCGCGATGGAGATTGAGATGAATCGTCATCGCGCTTTGGTTTTATTGTTTGCGCATGATCTCCGCGCAAACGCGTTCCGCGTTTGTTGCGAGGGAAAACCGCTTCACACTTTTCCGGATCATGCTGGAGGGAGCGAGCCATGAGCGACCCGATCCTCTCGGTTCACAATCTCGTCGGCGGTTACGGCAAGATGACGATCTTGAACGGCACGACATTTTCGGTATCGCCGGCGACCATCACCACCATCATCGGCCCGAACGGTGCCGGCAAGTCCACCGTCTTCAAGGCAATCTTCGGCCTGCTCAAGCTGCGCGAAGGCAAGATCAGCTTTGCGAACCGTGACGTCACGAACTTGAGCCAGCGCGCGCTGCTCAATGCCGGCATCTGCTACGTGCCGCAGGGCCGCAACATCTTTCCCGAGCTGTCGGTGCGCCACAACATCGAGCTCGGCGGCGTCGCCGCCGGCAACGGCATCGACCTGCAGAGGCGGATCGAGGCAGCGCTCGACCTGTTTCCCGCGCTCCGCCGCAAGTCGGCTCAGCAGGCATCGACGCTCTCTGGCGGCGAGCAGAAGCAGCTCGAAATCGCCCGCTCGCTGCTGCTCGAACCGAAGCTCGTCCTGATCGACGAACCCTCGATCGGCCTGTCGCCGCTGATGGTGCAGCAGACATTCGACATCCTCAAACGCTTGCGCGACCGCGGCGTCACCATCCTCATGATCGAGCAGAACGCGCGCTCGGCGCTGGAGATCTCCGATTTCGGCATCGTGCTCGAACTCGGCCAGACCCGCATGGTCGACGGCGCGAAGCGCATCCTGAACGATCCACGGATCGGGCAACTCTTCCTCGGCGGCGCCATGGAGGACAACGCAGCGTGAACAAGCGTTCGATCGCAACGGTCTCCCTTTCCGGCGCGCTCGACGAAAAGCCCCGCGCCATCGCGTCAGCCGGCTTCGACGCGGCCGAGATCTTCGAGAACGACCTGTTGTCGTTCGGCGCCAGCCCGAGCTGATGGCGCAGCTTCGCGCCAATCACATCCTCTACGACCGCGAAGGCGACGGCGAGTTCTTCCAGGTCTACACCCACATCTTCGACGAGCGCTTCTTCTTCGAGATCGTCGAGCGGCGGAACTATCAGGGGTTTGGCGTGGCCAATGCCGGAATCACGCTCGCAGCGCAGGCCCGCGAGGTGCAACCCGCGAGCATGCCGCGGGTGTAAGCTCTATCCACGCCGTCATTGCGAGGAGCGAAGCGACGAAGCAATCCAGCGTCTCTCCGCGGAAAGAGTCTGGATTGCTTCGCTTCGCTCGCAATGACGGAGTGGCGGGGTGAGAGCCCTCTCCCCGCTTGCGGGGAGAGGAAGAGGCAACGCCTCACTTCATCGGGCACTTGTCGTGGAAACGATCCTGGTCATTCTCGACGATGGTGGCGACCGTCTTCAGCGCGAGCTGGCCTTCAGCGTCTTTCACCACGTCCTGCAGATAGAAGCTCTGCACCGGGATGTGGTTGTTGCCGAACTTGAAGGCGCCGCGCAGCGACTTGATGTTGGCCTTCTCCATCTCGGCCTTCATCGCGTCCTTTTTGCTGGTATCGCCCTTCACCGCGACAACCGCACTGTTGATGAGCTGCGCCGCGTCATAGGCTTGCGCGCCGTAATAGGTCGGACGCAGGCCGGTGTACTTCTTGCGGTAGTCAGCGACGAAACGCTTGTTCTGCTCGTTGGGCAGGTCGTTCACCCATTCCTGCGCGCCGGGAACGCCGAGTGCGTTCTCCTTCTGCAGCGGCAGCGAGAGCTCGTCGACGGTGAAGGCGGTGTAGAGCGGCATCGTGCTCTTCAGGCCCGCCTGCGCATATTGATTGAGGAACTGCACGCCGGCTGCGCCGGGATAGAACACGAAGATCGACTCCGCGCCCGAGGCGCGCGCCTTGGAGAGTTCGGCGGAGAAGTCGAGCTGGCTCGGCCACACCGTGTATTCCTCGCCCTTGATCTCGCCCTTGAAGGTGCTCTTCACGCCCGCGAGCATGTCCTTACCGGCGGCGTAGTTCGGCCCGATCAGGAAGACGCTCTTGACGCCCTTCTGGTTCATGTAGAGGCCCATGGCGGCCGGCGTCTGGTCGTTCTGCCAGGAGGTTGAGAACACGTAAGGCGAGCAGAGTTCACCCGCGATCTGTGACGGCCCGGCATTGGCCGAGATCAGGAAGGTCTGCGAGTCCACCGCGGTCTTGAGCGAGGCCAGCAGCACGTTCGACCAGATGTAGCCGACGATGAAGTCGACCTTGTCGGACTGCACCAGCTTCTCGGTCTTCTGCTTGCCGACATCGGGCTTCTGGCCGTCGTCCTCGTAGATCACTTCGACCGGCTTACCGTCCATCTTGCGCCCCATGTGATCGAGCGCGAGCTCGAAGGAGTTGCGCATGTCGTTGCCGATCACGGCGGTCGGGCCGCTGAAGGTCGAAACGAAACCGATCTTGATGGTGTCGCCGGCGAATGCCGGGCTCGCCAGCGCGAGCGCAGCCGCGCCCGCCAGCCAGAATGCCGTCCTCATAACCACTCCCCTCCTAATTATTGCTCCCGGAAACGGGGTGATCGCCGCCCCGGGGCCTGTCTCTATTGAACGCAAAATCTGTCGAGCCGCCAATGGCTCAGCGCCTGCCCCTGCACCATATTTCGCCCCAATCGGGGATGGCAAGAAATATAATTCTACTCACTTCGGCGAAGGCTGCGGCGCTTTTTCGCGGGAGATCCATACACCCGGCCTATTCCCCGATTGAAGACGGCTATTGGACCGCGGCACCCGATCCGCACTTAAATGGGGGAGTACAGCAGCGAGATTCGAGGGCGCATCATGACCACGACACCGCATCGCGTCGTCATCGTCGGAGCCGGCTTCGGCGGGCTGGAAACGGCGTACCGCCTCGCGGGCGCACCTGTTACGATCACGCTGATCGACCGCCGCAACCATCATCTGTTTCAGCCGCTGCTCTACCAGGTCGCGACCGCGTCGCTGGCCACCAGCGAGATCGCCTGGCCGATCCGCCACCTCATGCGCGACCGGCGCGAAGTGACGACGCTGTTTGCGACGGTCAGCGGCGTCGATGCGTCGCGCCGCTGCGTGGTGATCGATGACGGCAGCGAAGTGCCATACGACACGCTCGTGCTCGCCACCGGCGCGCGCCATGCCTATTTCGGCCACGACGAATGGGAGCAGTTCGCGCCGGGCCTGAAGACGCTGGAGGACGCGACCACGCTGCGCCGGCACATCCTCGTGGCGTTCGAGCGCGCGGAGCGCGAGACTGATCCGGCAAGGCGCGCGGCGCGGTTGACCTTCGTCATCGTCGGTGCCGGTCCAACCGGCGTCGAGCTCGCCGGCACCATCGCCGAGATGGCGCACCACACCTTGCCCGGCGATTTCCGCAACATCGATACGACCAAAGCGCGCGTGGTGCTGATCGAGGCAGGCCCGCGCGTGCTCGCCGGCTTTCCCGACGAGCTCTCGGCCTATGCGCAGGCCTCGCTGGAGAAGATCGGCGTCGAGGTCGTGCTCGGGCAGGCCGTGACCGACATCGATCGCGAAGGCGTCGTGTTCGGCGGCACGCGGCTCGACGCAAAAACCCGGATCTGGGCCGCGGGCGTGCGCGCCTCGCCCGCCGCAGAGTGGCTGGGGGCACCCGCCGATCGCGCCGGACGTGTGCAGGTCGAAGACGACCTGACAATTCCCGGCCACCCCGAGATCTTTGCGATCGGCGACACCGTCAGCATCAACGCCTGGGACGGCAAGCCGGTGCCCGGCATCGCGCCTGCCGCCAAGCAGCAGGGGCGCCATGTCTCCGATACCATCAAGGCACGGCTGCGCGGCGCACCGACGGGCCCGTTTCGCTACAAGCACGCCGGCAGCCTCGCGCAGATCGGCAAGCGACTCGCCGTGATCGATTTCGGCCGCATCAAGCTGCGCGGCGCGATCGCGTGGTGGATCTGGGGCATCGCCCACATCTACTTCCTGATCGGCCTGCGCCACCGCCTCAGCGTCGCCCTGAGCTGGCTCTGGATCTACGCCCGCGACCAGCGCGCCGCGCGGCTGATCACGCAGGGAAGCAGCAAGGTGGTGGGGTGAGGCTTCTCTCGTGTCCCGGACGCGGCGCGGCATGCCGGGCGATGCGAAGCATCGTCCCGTATGACGCGACGCAGAGCCGGGACCCAGAAGTCGTGGGCCCCGGCTCTGCAGCGCAGCGCTACGCGCTGCACTGCGTCCGGGGCACGAGGCCTACTTCACCAACTCACACCCGCCTTCCGCCATCGGCCGGAACGCCTGGTCCGCGGGGATCGTCGAAACCAGCTTGTAATAGTCGTACGGATATTTCGACTCCTCCGGCTTCTTCACCTCGAACAGATACATCGGGTGCACGACGCGGCCGTCCTGGCGGATCGTGGTGTCGCCGAACAGTCTGTCCTTGCCCCTGAACTTCTTCATCTCCGGCACGGCGTCCTTGGCATTGTCGCTGCCGGTGGCCGCCACTGCGTTGAGATAGGCGAGCGTGGAGGCATAGACGCCGGCCTGGTTGCCGCTCGGCATCTTGCCGTTCATGCCGGGTCGCGCGGCGAAGCGCTTTGCGAAGGCACGGGTGTCGTCGTTCATGTCCCAGTAGAAGGCTTCCATGAGTTGCAGTCCCTGGGCCACCTTGATGCCCATGCCGTGGATGTCGTTGATGAAGAGCAGGAAGGCCACGAGCTTCTGGCCGCCCTGCTGAACACCGAACTCGGCGGCCTGCTTCACCGTGTTGATGGTATCGCCGCCGGCATTGGCAAGGCCAATCACCTGCGCCTTCGAATTCTGGGCCTGCAACAGGAAGGAGGCAAAGTCGGAGGTGCCGAGCGGATGCTTCGATGAGCCGAGCACTTTGCCGCCGTGCCCATCGATGTATTTCTGCGCTTCTGCTTCGATGCCCTTGCCGAGGGCGTAGTCGACCGTGAGGAAATACCAGTCCTTGCCGCCGCGCGACATCATCGCGGCCGCCGTGGTGTTGCCGGTCGCCCAGGTGTCGTTGACCCACTGGATGGTGTTGGGCGAGCAGGCCTTGCCGGTGAGATCGGAGCTTGCCGTGGACGACGCCAGGAAGGTCATGCGGCTGTCGCGCAGCAGCGCGTTGATGGAGAGGCCGACGGCCGAGTTCGGCACGTCGACGATGGCGTCGACACCTTCGACGTCGAGCCATTTGCGCGCGATCGCGTTGCCGACATCGGCCTTGTTCTGGTGGTCGGCGTAGACGATCTCGACCTTGATGTTCTTGCCGCCGCCGTTGAAATCCTCCGCGGCCATGCGCGCGGCCTCGACCGAGCCCATGCCGTTGGTGTCCTGGAAGATGCCGGAGATGTCGTTGAGCACGCCGATGCGCACGACATTGTCGGAAATCTCTGCGCTTGCCGCGCCGCTCATCAGGCTCGCGGCCAGCGCAAGCGTCCACTTCAAGTGTTTCATTGTTCCTTCCCCGTTTGATGTGATGCCGCACCGGTCGTTGCCGGCGCGTCTTTGAAAGTCAGACGCCCTGGCGAGCTAGACCTGCCGTGCCGGCAGTCTCAGCACGAGCCCGTCGAGCGCAGGCGTGATGTTGATCTGGCACGACAACCGGCTGTTCGGCAGCCGCTCGGTCGCGGTGCCGTCGAGCAGCGCGTCCTCGTCGTCGGACATGTCAGGCAGGCGTGCGAGCCAGCTCTCGTCGACATACACGTGGCAGGTCGCACACATGGCGTTGCCGCCGCATTCGGCCAGAATGCCGTCGAGCCCGTGGCGGGTCGCGGCCTGCATGGCGCTCTCGCCGTCGCCGGTCTCGACGCGATCGGACTTGCCGTCGGGATGGATAAAGGTGATGGCGGGCATAGAACTCCTCGTCAGGCCGGGGTGATGGTAACAGGCAGGCTGTCGAGCCCGCGCAGCGTGTTGTTGAAGCGACGTTTGGGTTCGCCGCTGATCTCGATTTTCGCGATCCGCCGCGCCAGCGCGGTCAGCATCACCTCGCCTTCGAGACGCGCGACAAACTGGCCGACGCACATGTGGATGCCCGAGCCGAAGCCGACATGGCCGGAGGCACGGCGGGTGATGTCGTAACTGTCCGGCTTGTCCCAGCGGCGCGGATCGCGGTTGGCGGCGGCGAGGAACATCAGCACTTTCTCGCCCTCGCCGATGGTCGCGCCTGACAGTTCGACCTCGCGCGTCGTGGTGCGGAAGAAGGTCTGCACCGGGCTCTCGAAGCGAACGGCCTCCTCGAAAGCGTTGCGCGCAAGCGAGAGATCATTGCGCAGGCGCTGCCACTGATCGGGGAAGCGTGCGAGGCAATAGACCGCCGCGCCGATGCCGTTGACGGTGGTGTCGAGGCCGGCCGAGAGCAGCGAGCGCACCAGCAGCGGCGCCTCGGTTGCGGTGATCGCGCCCTCGTCGACATGGGCGTGGATGCAGGCGCCAAAGCCGCCCGGCGCAAGGTTCTCGCGCTGGCATTGCTCGGTGACATAGGCCTGGTGCGGCGCCGAGCGCGCAATGGCCTCCTGGCGTAGTTCGTTCGGCGGGCCGAAGGCGTTGAACACGAGGCTCGCATAGGGAATGAGATGCTCGCGGCCCTCCGGCTTCAGCCCCAGCGCATCCGGGAAGATTGAGAGCGGATAGGCTTCCGCAAGATCCGTGATCGCGTCGAAGCTGCGCTGTTCAAGTAGCGCATCCACGCGCTCCTCGGCCGCCGCGGCGAAGCGGTCGCGAACCTGCTTCATCACGGTGGGTGACAGCACCTTTGACAACACCGCGCGCGTGCGCGTGTGCGCGGGCGGGTCGGCCTCCAGGATCAGGCTCGGCGGCCGCCACGGCTTTTCCTTCTTGAAGTCGCTCAAGCCTACGCCCCTGCTGGAGCAGAAAGTCGCGGGATCGTTCAGCACGGCATGGACCTCGGCATAGCGTGCCACGCCGTAGACATTCCACTTGTCGAGATAGACGACAGGCCCCGCCTCTCGCAGCAACTCGTGCGTGGGATACGGGTCTGCAAAAAACTTCATGTCGAAGGGGTCGACGTCGAGATGCGGGACGGCCGAGCCGTTGATTTCCGGGGAGCTTGATGCGCTCATTGAAGTTCTCCCTCACTTTGATCTTGTGAAAGGGCGGCGCATGCCCTTAGGTCTGCGAGCACGCCGCGAGTCAAAAACCCGATATGCCGCCGCCTTCGACCAGATCCCGACAGAAGCCTGCGCCCGCGGAAGCGGGGCCGACGCTCGATCTCGATCGTTACGTTCCGGCCTTCATCACCTTCATCGCCAACAAGCTTTCGAACAGCGCGACCGCGTTCTATCAGCGGCAATTCGGCGTCAACGTCACGGAATGGCGGATCATGTCGCTGCTGGCGATCGAGCCCGGCATTCCCGCCTCGCGCATCTGCCACGTCATCGGCTTCGACAAGGGTCCGGTGAGCCGTACGCTCGCCGGCCTGGAGAAGCGCGGGCTGGTATCGATCCGCACCGATCCAAACGACGGTCGCACCCATTCGATCTCGCTGACGGCGAAGGGGCGCGCCACCCATGACAAGGTGATCGTCGCCGCGTTCGAGCGCGAGCGGCGCCTGTTGTCTTGCCTGAGCAAGGACGAGCGCGAGGTGCTGATCGATTTGTTGCGCAGACTGCACGACAATCTGGGTGCAGTGACGGGCGGCACGGACACCTGACAGGTCGCGCGCCGGGCGCAATCCTCCGTCATTTTCCGGCATGTGCGGGCGTCTGCCTGCGGCACCCTTCCGGCCGAGCATTGTTTCCTCCGAGATCAGGCGCGGCGGTTCCCCCACCGTCATCCTTGTTTGGAACGGTTCGCACAAATTAGTTGCTTGGGCAACAAAAGAATTATGCAGGATATTGCGGCAGGATGGCTGGCGTAATGCACCTGCCCAGCTCTCGTGTCCCGGACGCGCTGCAGCGTGAAACGCTGCTGCGCAGAGCCGGGACCCACGCCGCCACGCGCACTACGAGAGATGGGCCCCGGCTCTGCAGCGCATCACCATAGCGCGTTGAAGACGCGCGTGAACGCGCCTATGGTGCTGCACTGCGTCCGGGGCACGGGAGACGCTAATGCTTCAGCTGGCGCAGCCGATCCACTCGCCCGACGCATCATCGTCCAACCGCGCCACGGCATCCGCGCGCCGGGTTAGCACGGCGCGCTGGTTGATGTAGCCCTTGTCGGTGATCTCGCCCCCATCGACGGACGGCGGCTCGGCAAGCAGCAGCGCCCGCGTGGCATGGCCGGAGGAGTTGGCGCTCTGCTGCTTCAGCTTCACCAGGCCCTCCGCGATTGCCGACCTCACCTTGTCATGCGCCAGCACATCATTCACGCTCGCCGTCTCGGGCAGACCGGCGTGGGTCCGGCACGCTACAGGGTTCGGAAACACCAGGAAACGCACTTCATCGCCGCCATGACCGGTGACGACGATGTCCTGCGCAAGCGGCGCCAGCGCGGCGATGCCGGCGACGCGCAACGTGCCGACGCTGACCCAGGTGCCGGAGTTGAGCTTGAAGTCTTCCGCGACGCGGCCGTCGAAGAACAGGCCGCGCTCCGGCCGCCCGGCGTCCGCGAGCTTCACGGCGTCGCCGATGAGATAGAATCCCTCTTCGTCAAAAGCCTGCTTCGTCAGCTCCGGCGCCTTCCAATAGCCCGGCGTGACGTTGGGACCGCGCACGCGGACCTCCAGCTTGTCGCCGGAGCTGACGAGCTTCAATTCGGTGCCGGGAATCGGCACGCCGATATTGCCGGAGCGCTCGGCGAGGAAATGGCAGTCGGTGGCGAGCGGCGAGGTTTCGGTCGATCCCCAGGCCGAGACCATCGGCAGCGCGCGGCCGACAGTCTCGATGGAAAGCTGCTCGAGCGCGTCCCAGAGGTTTTGGGGCAGCGCGGCGCCAGCATAGAAGGCGAATTTCACCTCGCCGAAGAAGCGGCGGCGCAGCTCCTCGTCCCCGCGCAGCGCCGCGATCAGCATGTCGAAACCGCGCGGCACGTTGAAATAGACCGTCGGCATCACGCTTTTCAAATTGGCCAGCGACGTCGCAAAGAGACCGGGCGCAGGCTTGCCGCCGTCGATATAGAGCGAGCCGCCGTTGCGGAGCACGAGATTGAAATTGTGGTTGGCGCCGAAGGTGTGGCTCCAGGGCAGCCAGTCGAGAATGACGAGATCGCAGCCAGCTTGCTCGAGGAAGGTCCAGGTCTGCGCCTTGGCCTGCTGGCTCGAGGTCAGCATGCGCTGGGTGTTGATGACCGCCTTGGGCGCGCCCGTCGAGCCTGACGTGAACAGGAATTTTGCGATCGTGTCCGGCGTGACAGCGGCGAAGGCCTTTGCGACGCCGGGCGTTTCGGGCGTCGCCGCGATGGCGCGGAAGGCAAGCGCATCTGCGTCGCCATTGCCGCTGATGATCTGCGCCTTGTGCAGCGGCCTGATCGCCGCCAGCGCAGCCGCAAATGGTCTGGTCGCGGAGACATAGATCGCGCCCGGCTCCAGCAGGCCGATCATGCTCTTGAGCTTGTCGAAATCCCTGGACATCAGCGAATAGGCGGGCGAGATCGCCGCGGAGGGCACGCCGACATGCTGGGCTGCGAGCGCAAGCAACGCATGGTCGATGCTGTTGTCGGAGAGGATGACGATCGGGCGCTCGGGGCAAAGACCCTGCGCCAGAATCCAGGACGCTGCCCCGCGTACCTGCCGTAACGCCTGCGCATAGGTGACGGTAGTCCACGGCACTTCGGCGCTGCCGCGCTCGGCGAGGAAGATCGTATCAGGCGTTTGCAGCGCCCACTGCTCCAGCCAGTCGCCGATGCAGCGTGCGCTATCGCGCAGCGGCTCGGGCGAGCGCAGCACGATGCTGCCATCCGCGCGAGGCTCGGCGACGGTCTTCGGCGTTGCGAATAGGCTTGCGGCCTCACCGCGTTGGGCGGTTGTCATGGTTTCCTCCTCGCCCGGACGTCCGGATCGGCCGCGGCCTCGTTCCGGGCCGCGTTGGCCACAATGTTGGGCGTGGCAATTGTTGTCGTCAACAACAATCTTCCGCTCAAGTCGTCGAGGCGCTAAGGTTGCGCGGCAGGAGACATGATGTGACAGCCAGCGCAGCCCGAGCCGACACCCGCCTATCCCCGCGCAAACGCGCCGGCAACGGCCCGGCGCGGCGGATCGACGCGGACGAGATCGGCCTCGACGCACTGGTCGGCCACGCCGGCTATGCCGTGCGGCGCTTTCAGATCTGGATCTTCCAGGACTTCATCAAGACGCTCGGCGATGTCGACATCCGGCCGACGCAATATTCGGTCATGACGGTGATCGGCGCCAATCCGGGCCTGTCGCAGATGGCGGTGGCCAAGCGCCTCGGCATCGAGCGCGCCCGGCTCGTGCATCTGCTCGACAGCCTCGAGCAGCGCAAGCTCGTGAAGCGGATCAAGTCGAAGGCGGACCGGCGCTCCCACGCGCTGCACCTCACCGCGCAGGGCGAGACGGCGCTGGCGAAATTCAAGCGCCTCGCCGCGGAGCACGAGCGCCATGTCGAGGCGAAGATCGGCAAGGAGAACCGGGAGCGTCTGCTCCAGATCCTCGCCGGCTTCACGTGACCCGGGCCGCCCAATATTTGCGCAAATGCACCTAACAGGGCGTGGGCATGACGGCCCGTTCGACAATCGAACGCTCCCCAAGCCACTGATGCCTCGATAATATCTGAAGCAGACGCTCTGCTCGGATATTGTACACAATGGCACACTGCTTGCTTCAATCCGGGTGAACACAAGTTGCCGGAGTTTTGTCGCATGGGGGCTGAGCAGCCTGAAACGATCACCGCTATTGTGGCCGCGCATCGCGCGGGTACACTGACGCCGGCGCAGACGATCGCGCGGACGTATCAGCGCATCCGCGACCACAGAGATCCCGCCGTCTTCATCAGCCTGCGCGACGAGAAGGACGCGATCGCGGAAGCCGAGAAGCTCGCCGCGAAGGATATCGCCGGGCTGCCGCTCTATGGCGTGCCGGTCGCGGTGAAGGACAATATCGACGCGCTGGGATTTCCGACCACGGCGGCCTGCCCGGCCTTTTCCTACACGCCGGCGCATGACTCGACCGCGGTGGAGCGCCTGCGCGCCGCCGGCGCCGTCATCATCGGCAAGACCAATCTCGACCAGTTCGCGACCGGCCTCGTCGGCGTGCGCTCGCCTTACGGCATCCCCAGGAACTCGATCCGCGAAGGTCTCGTTCCCGGAGGCTCAAGTTCGGGATCGGCGGTCGCCGTCGGTGCCGGGCTGGTGCCGCTGTCGCTGGGTACGGACACCGCCGGCAGCGGGCGCGTGCCGGCGATGCTCAACAACATCGTCGGGCTGAAGCCGAGCCTCGGCATGATCTCGACCGCCGGTCTCGTGCCGGCCTGCCGCACGCTCGACTGCATCTCGGTGTTCACGCTGACAGTGGACGACGCCGCGCTCGCGCTGTCGGTGATGGCAGGCCCCGACCAGGCCGATCCATTCTCGCGCGACCGGCCGCTGGGGCCGATCACGCCGTTCCCCACGAACCTGCGCCTCGGCGTGCCGCGCAACGGGCAGTTGATCTTCTTCGGCGACAAGAAGACGGAAGCCGCCTATGCCGATGCGCTGAAGCGCTGGACAGCGCTTGGTGCTGATCTGGTCGAATTCGACCTCGAGCCGTTCTACGAGACGGCGCGGCTGCTGTATGAAGGCCCATGGGTCGCAGAACGCTATCTCGTGATCCGCAACCTGCTCGCCTCTGCCCCTGATGCGATCCACCCGGTAACGCGCGAGATCACTGCGGCCGGCGCGCGGCTGACCGCGACGGAAACTTTCGCGGCGCTCTACCGCCTGCAGGGCCTGCGCAAGATCGCCGAGCGCACCTTTGCCAATATCGACGCGCTGGTGCTGCCGACAGCGCCGACGGCCTATACGACCGCGCAGGTGCTCGCCAATCCGATCGAGCTCAACAGCCGGCTCGGCACCTACACCAATTTCGTCAACCTGCTCGACCTCTGCGGCCTCGCCGTGCCGGCAGAGATGCGTGCCGACGGCATTCCGTTCGGGATCACGCTGCTTGCGCCCGCGGGACGCGATGCGCTGCTCGCGAGCATCGGCCGCGTGTTCCATGCGGATACCAAGCTGACCGTTGGCGCGAGGGGCGTGCCGCAGCCACCGCTCACGCCGCTGCCTGCAAGCACAGGCGACGGGATCCCGATCGCGGTCGTCGGCGCGCATCTCTCCGGCATGGCGCTGAACGGCGAATTGAAAGCGTTGAACGGACACCTCATCGAGGCGACCAGGACCGCGCCCGACTACAAGCTCTATGCATTGAAGACCACGCCGCCGAAGCCGGGCATGTTGCGCGTCGAGGCCGGCAAGGGTGCTGCGATCGAGTTGGAGATATGGTCGCTGTCGTCGTCCGCCTTCGGCAAGTTCGTCAACGCGATCCCCGCGCCTTTGTCGATCGGCACAGTTCGACTTGCTGACGGCCGCAGCGTGAAGGGATTCATCGTCGAGCCTGAAGTGTTGGGCGATGCCCGCGACATTACTGCGTATGGTGGCTGGCGCGCGTATATGGCGGAAGCGGCAACGGGGTAATTCTCGTGTCCCGCGCGCAGCGCATCACGCAGTGGTGCGCTGCTGAACCGGGACCCATGGAGCTGGCTATACGCGGTGCATAGATGGGTCCCGGCTCTGCGGAGCAGCGCTACGCGCTGCACCGCGTCCGGGACACGGACGCATCTACACCGACACCGCGTAGATCTCGTACTCCCCGCGCACCAGCTCGATATGCGCGCGCATCGCCACCGCGGCGCCCTGCTTGTCGCCGCGCATGATCGCGACGACGACGCGGTCGTGCTCGGCCTGCGATTTGGCAAGACGCCCGAGGTTGCGGAACTGGGCGCGGCGGAACGGCTGGACGCGCACGCGCGTCGCCAGCGTGATCTCGGCGATGTAACCGTTCTGCGATCCCGCATAGACCGCGTTGTGGAAGCGCTCGTTGACCTCGTGGAAGCGATCGGGATTGCCGGTGTAGCTCAACACCCGCAGCTCTTCGTGGATGGCCTCCAAGCCGTGACGCTCGGCCGCAGACATGCGCTCGGCCGCAAGGCCGGCGCACAGCGCCTCGAGCTCCGCCATCGCTTCGAACATGCTCTTCAGCCGCTCGATCGAGGGCTGCGCCACCACCGCGCCGCGATGGGCCCGCGATTCGACGAGGCCGCTCGCCACCAGCTGGCGCAGCGCTTCGCGCACCGGCGTGCGTGAGACGTTGAAGCGGCGCGCGATGTCGGTCTCGTCGAGCGGCGCGCCGGGGGCTAGGGTTCCGCGCACGATCTCGTCGGCGAGCTGCAAGCGCAGCTCCTCGGCGCGCGTGACCTTATGCACGCTGGGCTGCGCGCGGTCGACGCGCGGCACCACCGGCTCGGCCGACACTGTCCCCTGCGGAAAGGCGTCAAGCGTCATGCGATCAGGTCTCTTTCGACTCGTCGATAATGCTGACATGGGCGGCGACGACGCGCCAGCCCTCCGGGAAGCGAATCCAGGTCTGCATCTGCCGGCCGACCTTGCCGGGCGCTGTGTCGCGATAGAACAGGGTGGAGGCCACGGCCGTGTCGCGGCCATAGCTCGATATGACGGTTTTGGCGGTGCGGCGGTTCAGGCCGACCGGCGAGCGTGCGGCGCGGAAGCCGGAGATCGCCTCGTATCCGTAGAGGTTCTCGCCGATGCCGTAGCGCAGCGTGCGCGGATCGTTGCGAAAGAGCTCGCCGAGCACCGCGACCTCGTTGGTGACGAGGGCCTTCTCATAGCGCTCGAACGCGGCTTTGACTTCCGCGATCACGTCGAGGAGATCGATCTCCATCTCAAATTCCTTTCGGCGACGGCGCTGATGCCACGCCCATCTGTTCCAACGCGTACGCGACACGCAACGCGACGTCTTCGCGCCAGGGCGCGGCGATGATCTGCACGCCGATCGGCAACGGTTCGAGCGGCACCGGCACAGCGACCACCGGCAGGCCGATGAACGAGATCGGCTGGGTGTGGATGCCGATATTGGCGCGCACCGGCAGCTCCACGCCGTCGAGGTTGAAATTCACCTGGCCGAGCTTCGGCGCGGTGCAGGGGGTTGCCGGCGCGAGCAGCACGTCGACCGACCTGAAGATCTCGGCAAGCTGCGCGCGATACCAGCGGCGGAATTTCTGCGCGCGGTCGACCAAGGGCGCCGGCACCATGGCGCCCGCAATCAACCGGTCGCGCACGGCAGGGTCGAAATCGTTCGGACGCCTGCGCAAGCGATCGAGATGCAGCGAGGCGCCTTCGGTCGTGGTGATGACATAGGCCGCCGCACGGGCGCGTGAGGCTTCGGGGACATCAATCACCCGCGTTGCACCGAGCGCCTTGGCGACGCGGCTGACGGCTTCGACTGCCTCGGGAAACACGTTCTTCTGAAAATGCCCGCCGGCGATGGCGACGCGCAAGCCTGCGATGGACTCGCCGAGCAGCGGCGCGGCCGGTTCGACGCCGCGCGTGGTGCAGGCGCCATCGTCGGCGTCCGGCCCCTGCATGACATCATATGCTAGCGCGAGATCGGTGACGGAGCGCGCGAACGGACCGAGATGATCGAGGCTGGCCACGAACGGGAACGAGCGCGCCCGCGACAGCCGGCCATAGGTCGGCTTCAGGCCGAAGATGCCGCAGAAGGAGGCCGGCACGCGGATCGAGCCATTGGTGTCCGAGCCGAGTGCGAGCGGCACCAGCGCGCCGCCGACGGCGCTCCCCGAACCGCCGGAGGAGCCGCCGGTCATGCGCGTCGTGTCATGCGGATTGCGCGAGGGGCCGTCATGGACGTTCTCGCCGGTGAAGTCGTAAGCGTATTCGCCCATGTTGAGCGCGCCGACCAGCACCGCGCCGGCCGCCTCCATGCGCTCGATCAGCGTCGCGTCGCGCTTCGCCGGCGCGAGGTCGCGGTTGATCTTCGAGCCGGCACGCGTCGAGAGGCCCGCGACGTCGAACAGGCTCTTCACTGCGAAGGGGACGCCGGCGAGCGGGCCGACTTTCTTGCCTGCGGCAATGTCGGCGTCGATCGCAAGCGCCCTGGCACGGGCGCGCTCGGCGGTGACGTCGGTGAAGGAGTTGAGAGTGGTGTCGTGCCGCTTGATGCGCGCGAGAGCCGCTTCAGTGGGATCGATCGCGGACATCCTGCCGCCGGCAACCGCGCTCGCGATATCGGAGGCTGTCATCTCTGGCTTGATGGTCATGGCAACATCAGGCCGTAAAGACAGGCGCCGGCTCGGTCTCGTCCGGCAGCGCGAATTCGTCGACAAGGCGGGCGAGCCGCAGCGACACTTCGAGATTGGCGCGAACCGCCGGCCGCCAGGCCTCCTCGACCGGCAGCGCGAGCGCCTTCGATACGGCGTCGATATAATCGTCCAACGGCTCGGCCATCACACTCCCAAACAATCTCTTAGTGCACCGGCAACGGCGGATGCGGAATCGCCGTCAGTAGTTCCTTGGTGTAGTCGTCCTTGGGATCGCTGAGGACCTTCTCGGAAGTCCCCTCTTCGACGATCCGCCCCGCCTGCATGACAATGACACGATCGCACAGCAAGCGCACTACATTCAAATCATGCGAGACGAACAGGTAGCTCATCCCCAGGCGCAGCTTGAGGTCCTGAAGCAGGTTCAGGACGACTGCTTGCACCGAGACGTCCAGCGCCGCCGTCGGCTCATCCAGGATGACGAGCTTGGGGTGCAGGGCGATGGCGCGGGCGATGCCGACGCGGGCCTTCTGTCCGCCGGAGAGCTGGTGCGGGAAACGGTCGAGCAGGTTGAGCGGCAGGCCAACCATGGTGGCCAGCTCCTCGCAGCGGGCGCGGAGCGCGTCGCGGCCCCTGATCTCGCCGAGCAGCAGAAGCGGGTCGGCGATGGCGCGCGCGGCGGTGAAACGCGGATTGAGGCTGTCGGTCGGGTCCTGGAACACCATCTGGATACGGCTGCGCTGTGGCAGCCGGGCAAACGCTGCCGGCGCGATGCCGCCGATGTCCTCGCCATCGAACTGGATCAGGCCTGAGGTCTGGTCGAGGAGCCGCATCACCATCATCGACGTCGTCGATTTGCCGCAGCCGGATTCGCCGACGAGGCCGACGCTCTCGCCGTGGCCGATCGAGAAGCTGATGCCGTCGACCGCGCGGAACACGTCCGGCTCGGGCGGGGGCTTGCGGCCGAACAGCTTTCCGAGCACGGCGGTGGCGCCCTGGCGGGGATATTCCTTGACGAGCTTTTCGACGAGGAGGAGGGGTCTCTCCCTCTCCCCGCTTGCGGGGAGAGGGTCGGGGTGAGGGGGGACTCTCCACGGGCGGAGTGCTTGGAGAGTCCCCCTCACCCGCCGCACTTCGTGCGTCGGCCTCTCCCCGCGTGCGGGGAGAGGCGAAGGAAGCGCCCTCCTCCTCCGGCAGCAAGTCTCTCAACGACACGCCGATCCGCGGGGTCGCGCGCATCAGCTTCTTCGTATAGGGGTGCTGCGGATTGGCGAAGATGTCGGCCGCCTTTGCCGTCTCGACCACGCGGCCCTTCTCCATCACTACGACGCGGTCGCAATAGGCTGCCGCAAGGTCGAGATCATGGGTGATCAGGATGGTCGACATCGCGCGGCGCTTGGTCAGCTCGACGATCAAATCCATCACCGCCTTCTGCGTGGTGACGTCGAGGCCGGTGGTCGGCTCGTCCGCGATCAGGAGCTGCGGGTTGCAGGCGAGCGCGAGCGCGATGACGACGCGCTGGCACGTGCCGCCCGAGAGCTCGAACGGATAGGCGTGGTAGCGCTCGCGCGGGCGGGCGATCTTGACCTGCTCCAGCGCTAGAAGCGCCTTCTCGCCGCGATCGGCGACCTGGGCCTGCTGGACATGGGTGCGCAGCACGTCCTCGATCTGATCGCCCACTTTTCGAATCGGATTGAGCGCGGCGCGCGGGTTCTGGAAGATCATCGAGACTTCGCGGCCGCGCAAATCGCGCATCTGGGCTTCGGTCGCGGCCTTCACGTCGATGCCGGAGAACATCACCGAGCCCTCGGCGATCTTGCCGGCGCGGTCGAGGATGCGCATCACCGCGTAGGAGGTCACCGACTTGCCGGAGCCGGACTCGCCGACGATGGCGAGCGTCTCGCCCTTGGCGACGGAGATGTTGACGTGCTGCACCGCCTTGACGATGCCGCGGCGGGTGGTGAATTCGACGGTGAGGTCCTGGACGTCGAGCAGCGGCTGGGCGGTCATGAATGGCTCCCACCCAAAAATGTCGAAAACAACCCCATGCACAGTAGAATGGGGTTGGAATCATTGGAGAATTTCGGCTGGAAATCTGCACGTGAGGTGGCCTCAGCTCTCTCATTCCCTCTCCCCGTTCTTACGGGGAGAGGGTTAGGTTGAGGGGCCTCTATCCGCGCGTGCAATTGCCAGGGGAGTTCGCGGAGAGCCCCCCTCACCCGGTCCGCTAACGCGGCCCGGCCTCTCCCCGCACGCGGGGAGAGGCGAAGGAAGACGCGGCTCAGTCTGGAAACAATCATCACGTCCTCCGCTGCGGGTCGACGATGTCGCGCAGGCCGTCGCCGAGGAGGTTGAAGCAGAACACGGCGATCATCAAAGCGAGGCCCGGGAACAGCGCGATCCACCATTCGCCTGACACCATGAAGCCGGCGCCTTCGGCGACCATGATGCCCCATTCGGCGGTCGGCGGCCGGACTCCGAGGCCGATGAAGGAGAGCCCCGCGGCATTGAGGATGGCATAGCCCATGGTCAGCGACATCTGCACGATCATGATCGGCATGATGTTGGGCAGGATGTGCACCAGCAAGATACGGAATTCGCCGTTGCCCGAGAGACGGGCCGCCTGCACGAAGCCGGCGTTGCGGCGCACGTTGGCTTCGGCGCGCGCAACGCGGGCATAGAGCGGGAAATTCACGATGGCCGTAGCCAGGATGATGTTCTGCACGGTGTTGCCGAGCGCAGCGACGATGCCCATCGCCAGCACGAACAGCGGGAAAGCCATGATGGTGTCGGCGATGCGGCCGACGATGCGATCGGTCCAGCCGCCGAAATAGCCTGCCGCGATGCCGGCGAGGCCGCCCATCAAAAACACCAGCACGACGGAGGCGACCGCAATGAACGTATCGAGCCGCGTCGCCACGATGACGCGGCTGAAGATGTCGCGTCCCAACTGATCGGTGCCGAACCAGTGCGCCGCCGACGGCGGTTTCAGCGCCGCGGCGGTGTCGGAGGCGAGCGGATCATAGGGCGCCACATAGGGACCGAAGATCGCGGCAACGAGGATCAGGATCAGGAGCGCGAAGGCAAAGCCCGTGACCTTGTTCTCGCCCAGCACATAGCGGGTCTGTTCGAGGATCGCGACGAACCCCGAGGTACGTGTGGGACCGACCGGTTCAACAGCCGTCGCAACGGAGCTCATCATCTCCTCCCTACCCTTCCAGCCGCACGCGCGGATCGATCACGCCATAGAGAATGTCGATCACGAGATTGAGCAGCACATACATGACCGCCATGGTCAGCACGAAACCCTGCACCGGCGCGAAGTCCGACGAGATCAGCGCTTCAACCGCGTAGGAGCCGATGCCGGGCCAGGCAAACACCTTCTCCACCAGCACGTTGGCGCCCAGCAGGAACGAGAACACCATGCTGAGCGTGGTGATGACAGGCAGCATCGCGTTACGAAACGCGTAGGTGACAATGACGGTTGAAGGTGACAGGCCGCTGGCGCGCGCCGTGCGGACGAATTCGGAGGCGAGCACCGCCAGCATCGAGGCGCGTGTCATGCGCGCGATCGGCGCCAGCGAGAAGATCGCAAGCGTCGTCGCCGGCAGGATGAGCTGGCTCAGCGCCGAACGGAACGTCTCGAAGTCGCGCGCGATCAGCGTGTCGATCAGGTAGAAGCCGGTCACCGTCGGCGGAGCGCTGTAGAACACGTCGAGACGGCCGAGCGGTGCGGGCGACCAGCCGAGCCGGAAATAGAAAACGTAGACCAGCACGAGGCCGGTGAAGAACACCGGTAGCGAGACGCCCGCTGTCGTCGTCACCCGGCAGAGATGATCGATCCATGATCCCGGTCGCGTCGCCGCCAGCACGCCGAGCGGGATAGCGATGACGATGGAGACGATGAGGCCGAGCAGCGTCAGCTCGGCGGAGGCCGGCAGGCGGTTACGGATCTCGGTCGCGACCGGCTGACCTGTCGTGAGCGAATTGCCGAAATCGCCGTGAGCGAGATCGTTGGTGTAGCGGAAGAACTGCTCGATCAGCGGCTTGTCGAAACCCAGTTTCTTGCGGATCTGCCCGACGGCTTCCTTGGTCGCGGCAGGACCGGCGAAATACGCAGCAGGATCACCCGGCAGCGCGCGCGTGAGCAGGAAGGTGACGATGACGACGCCGATCAGCGAGGGAATCGCGAACATCAGGCGCTTGCCGATCATGGTCAGCATGGTGTGGTGCTCCTGCGCGTGTTGTGCACGCCACTAGCCCCGCGCTCCGTCGCGTTCCCTCCCCCACGCAACCGAGGTTTACCTCGGTTGCGCATTCTTTGTTTGCGCAAGTCGGGCAAGCCCGACTTGCGACGGGGGGAGGGCTAGGGAGAGGGGTGGCCCCAAGCGAGGTCTGAGTTCGTGGCTACCCGCCTCCCTGCCCCTCCCCCGCAAGGGGGGAGGGAATGAGAGAGTGGTGCCCACCTCACTGAAATCAGCACAGCCAACAGATGCCGATGCGTCGCCGACCATCAGCATGACCGCTCACCCCTTCGCCATCGCGCGATAATCCAGGCGGCGGTGGAACCAGTATTGGTATCCGCTGATGTTCTTCTGCATCGCGATGTTGACGAAGGGCTGGTACAGCGGGATGCGCGGGATGTCGGCGTAGGCGAGATCGACGAAGCCTTTCACATCAGTGTCGTAGGTCGCGGTGTCGCCGATCGCGGCGGCAGCGCGCGCGCCGTCGATGAGCTTGTCCATCTCCGCCGACTTGTAGCTCATGGTGTTGAAGACGGAATTGTTGCCGTGATAGCACCAGTAGAAGAAGTACTCGGGGTAATCGAGCCAGCCCGAGAACACGTTGGTGAAAAGCGGCATCTCCTTCTTGTTGAGCTCGGTGCGCCAGTTGGCGCCGGGCACCTTGTTGATGGTGGTCTTGATGCCAAGCTGGGCGAGTGACTCCTGCACCAGCACGCAGAGCGGCTCGTTGACGCCGGCGAAGTTGAGGTCGAACGAGATCGTGGTCTCGAATCCGTTGGCGTAGCCGGCTTCAGTCAGCAGCGCCTTCGCCTTTTCCATGTCGGTGTTGTATTTGTGCGGCTGCGGCCAGGCGACTTCGGTCGGCTTGTCCGCAGGTGCGCCGAACATCGGGTTCGCCAGCCCGAACATCACGGCATCCATGATCTTCTGATAGGGAAGCGCGCAGGCGACCGCTTGACGTACCTTAGGGTTGTCGAAGGGTGGCCTGGTGACGTTCATGCCGATGTACTGGATGCCGTTGGAGAACGGCAGCGACACCACGTTGAGCTTGCCGTTCGCCTTCATCTCCTGAAAATCCTTGTTCGGCAGCTCGTAGGAGATGTCGGCGTCACCGCGCTCGAGCAGCGCGCGGCGGTTGCCCGCTTGCGGCACCATGCGCCAGATCACGCGCTTGATCTTCGGCAAGGGACCACAGACCCAATCGTCGTTGCGCTCCATGATGACTTCGGTGCCGGCGGTCCACTTCGTCACCTTGTAGGCACCGGAGCCCGCGGTCTGCTGTTTCGTGAATTCGAGCCCCCAGGGATCCTTCTCGCTCGCGTTCTTCTTGGCGAGTTCCGAGTTGACGACGCAGGGCACGATGACAGCGAGATCGGGGATCGTCAGCTTGTCCTTCTTCAGGAAATCGACGCGCACCGTGAAGTCGTCGACCACCACGAACTGCTCCGGCTTGGTCAACGAGCCCGCGCTCATCTGGAAGGTGGGGAAGCCGCCAACGCTGACCGCGCGGTCGAGCGACCACTTCACATCCTTGGCGGTCACAGGCGTGCCGTCGTGGAATTTGGCGTTCTTGCGCAGCTTGAAGGTGACCGACATGTCGTCGATCTTCATGTCCTCGGCGAGCTCGCCCTTGAACTTGTCGCGGTCGTAATAGGGCACGCCGCCGGGACCGCTCTTCATCTCATGGCCGATCAGGCGGTCGTAGCAATTCCAGGACACCTCATAGCCGGGCACGTTGGTGCCGACGCCATGGATGTCGAGATTGTTGGGACCGCCTTCCGAGACGATCAACAGCGTTTCGGAGCGCGCGTCGGCCCGGGCTGACGAGATGACGGACGGCATCGCCGGAAGCGCCGCGCCGGCGGCCAATCCGGACACGGACTTGAGGAAATCGCGACGCTTCATGAGACTGCTCCAACACAAGGCTTTTTGCTGGAACAGACTTCGCAAGGTTCGTGCCAAGGCACGCGCTTACGGTAATAGACTGATAGAACGAGGATATTTCTGATTTAGCGAGGCTGGGGCCAGAACCATCAGGGCGTTCATTGCATACAAAGAGGCGCGATTGCTCACTAGATGAGCTGATTTTGCCTCCGCCCGTCCAATAGGTACCGTCGTCATTCCGGGGCGATGCGCAGCATCGAGCCCGGAATCCATTGGGCGGCAGAACGCGCGGGACAATGGATTCCGGGCTCGCCGCTACGCGGCGCCCCGGAATGACGGAGAGGGGCGGAGCGCGAGCGCTCAACCCGGCCAGATCAGGTCCTGCAACTCGACGAGATCGTTCGCCTGCTGCTGCCAGCCCTCGATACAGAGGTGGCTGTTGAGGTCGCTGGCGCGGTGCAGCAGCATCAAGGCCATCAATCGCCGCTTGAGCGCGTAATCCGGCTTCCCATAGCCAAAGCCTTCGAGCAGGCTGCGCACCCGGCCCGGCCGGCCCGCCGCCATGAACGCGCTGGGACCGAGCAGATCGTAGTCACACCTTCCTGCCAGGACGTCGCCGAAGTCGAACAGGCCGGCGAGCGACCACTCACCGTCGTGGCAGCCGAGCAGAAAATTCTGCGGAATGTATTCGCCGACCAGAATCACCGGCGGCGCATCCATCGGAATGAGGTCGGCGGCCTCGCGCAGGAGATCGTCGAGGCCGGCGAGGAATTTTGGCGCGAGGCCGAGACGTTCATGCCGCGCGCGGCAGCCTTCCATCTGCCGGCGCATGAATGCGTCCCAGCGCGGCTCGATTCTTGCGAGCGGTCCGAGCGGGGCGCGCTGCACGGCCGCGATGGTCTCGCCGATCTGGCGCAGCAGGCGCGCTCCTTCTGCTCTTCCGGCAATGACGGCCAGACCTCCGAGCCGAGCGTGCCGGCAAGGCGCGTGATGACGAGATAGGGCCAGCCGTCGCGCATCCCTTCCGCGACGATCCCGGGGATCGGCAAATGCAGGCGACCTGCGAGCTGCATCAGCGAGCCGCGCTCGGAGACGAATTGCGCGCGGAGCGCGGCGGAAAGATCTTCAGGATCAGGCGCTCACTGAGCCCGACCACGAGATTGGTGCCGGTCGCAAACACGTGCGGCGAGCTGATATCGAGGCCGTGCTCGCGCGCGATATCGAGCGCGATTGACAACCATCGGGGCGGATCGGAACGCCAGGCGCGAAAGCTTTCCGCGTCGGCGAAAGCCGGCAACGCAGCGTTGGTCATCGCCCCTACCGGTCCGGGCTGGCGCGCTCGAACTGGCGCAATAGCTTGTTGCCGCGCTCGACCGCGGAATCGAGCGCGGCCTGTGCGCTCTTCTGGTCGGCGAAGGCCTGCTCGAGTTCTTCCTCGATCGCGCCGCGGATGAGATTGAAGGAGCCGAGCCGGACGCCCTTCGAATTCTCCGTCGGCGCATGCAGCGTGATCTCCTCGAACGAGATCGCCGAACCCGGATTACGCTCGTAGAAGCCTTGCGCGCGCGTGAGCTCGAAGGCGGCGCGGGTGACCGGCAAATAGCCGGTGCTCTGGTGCCAGGCGGCCTGGACGCCGGGCTGCGACAGATAGGCGAAGAACCGCGCCACGCCCTTGTATTCCTCGCGCGGGCGGTCACGCAGCACCCACAGCGTGGCACCGCCGATGATCGAGTTCTGCGGCGCGCCCTTCACATCGGGCCAGTACGGCATCATGCCGTAGCCGATCTCGAACTTCGAATTCGCCTTGATGTCGGCACGCGTCGCCGACGAGCCGATGAAGATGCCGCATTCGCCGTTCTGGAAGCGCGGCTCGGCCGACTGCCCGCGGCCGCTATAGTCGAACACCTTGGTCTTCTGCCACTCAGCCAGCTGGGCGATGTGTTTGACAACGACCGGGTTGTTGATGGTCAGCTCGGCATCGAGCCCCGCAAAGCCGTTGGCGCGAGTCGCAAGCTGCAGATTGTGGAAGGCCGACAGGTTCTCGACATGGATCCAGGACGGCCACGAGGTGGTGAAGCCGCACACCGCACCGCGCTCGCGCAAACGCTTTGCGGCGACGCCAAGCTCGGGCCAGGTCCTTGGCGGCTGCTCCGGATCGAGGCCCGCATCGCGGAACATGGTCTTGTTGTAGTAGAGGATCGGCGTCGAGGAATTGAACGGGAAAGACAGCAGATTGCCGGCCGCATCGGTGTAATAGCCGGAGACGGCGGGAAGGTAATCATTGAGCGAGAACGGCTCGCCCTGGTCCCGCATCAGGCTAAACACCGGATAGATCGCACCCTTGGCCGCGGTCATGGTGGCGGTGGCGACCTCATTGACCTGGACGATGGCGGGCTGGCTGCGCGAGCGGAAGGCGAAGATCGCAGCCGTCACCGTCTCGGTGTAATTGCCCTTGTAGCTCGGCACGATCCGGTAATCGGACTGCGAGGTGTTGAAATCGGAGACGAGCTTGTCGAGCTGCCGGCCGAGCTCGCCGGACATGGCGTGCCACAGCGCGATGTCGGTGGCGGCGCTGGCCTGCGCGGTGAATGTGAGGGCCGCGGCGGCCGCAACGATCTGCAAAAGGCGCCATGCTGAAGTCACGATCGAAGATCCCGTCTCGCGCGAACAAAAGGCGATCCTTGCCCTCACCTGCTTAAAGCGCCGCCTTCGCGGATTCAATCAGGAATGAGATTCGCAGGAATGAGATTCGGCCGCGCCGCACAATCGGTGCCGCCGCTGCCGGCAGGGCTATCGCGGATGAGATGAATGCCCTGCCTCTGCCGGGATGGCCTTCTCTTAATCATTTGTTAGATTGCTTTGAACCTTTTGGTCCCCGCCATAGACTTCACCACTGAGGGGTTGAGTGTGCCAGTGTTGAACCGTGCCGAACTCTCGCGGACCGGGGTGATTTTCGTCGCGCTTCTGTTCGTGATGTGCGCGACGGCCGCCCTTGCTCGCGAATTCCGCGCCGCTGACACCCAGCCCGAGGATTACCCGACCGTCCAGGCGCTGCGCTACATGGGCGCCCTGATCGCCGAGCGCACCGGCGGCCGGCACGAGATCAAGGTTTTTCACTCCCGCCAGCTCGGCGAGGAGAAGGAAACGATCGAGCAGACTCGTGCCGGTGCGATCGACCTCAACCGCACCAATGTGGCGCTGATCGGCAACTTCGTTCCGGCGATGAACGTGCTCGCCATGCCGTTCCTGTTCCGGTCCATCGAGCACATGCAGAAGGTGCTCGACGGGCCGATCGGCAGCGAGATCCTTGGCAGCTTCGAGCCCTACGGCTTCGTAGGGCTCGCCTTTTACGACTCAGGTGCCCGGTCCATCTACAATGCCGTCCACCCCGTGAAGAGCGTCGCCGACCTCAAGGGGTTGCGGATCCGGGTGCAACAGTCAGAGTTGATGAGCGAAATGATTCGCTCGCTCGGCGCCGAGCCGGTGGAGCTGCCCTATGGGCAAGTGCTTACGGGGCTTGCAAACCATCTGATCGACGGCGCCGAAAACAACTGGCCATCGTTCGTGACGACAGACCATTACAAATACGCCGGCTACCTTGCGCTCACCGAGCACACGATGAGCCCCGAGGTGCTGGTGGTCTCGCTCAAGGCCTGGCGGAGCCTGTCGGCGGACGACCAGACCATCTTCCGGGAGGCCGCGCAGCACTCCAGCCGATTCATGCGCGAGAAGTGGCGCGACCTCGAGGAACAGTCGCAGCGCAAGGCGGAAGACGCTGGCGTCACCATCGTCAGGAACGTCGACCGCAAGCCGTTCGAGGATGCGATGGCAGCGATCTATGCCAAGGCCGGGCGCAATCCCGCCGCGGCAGCGCTGATCGAACGCATTCGCAAGGTGGAGTGAGTTTCGTTGACGACGCCTGGAAACAGCGAGCACGCAGAGCGGCAGGGCGGCCCGATCGGGCGGCTGCGCGCGCGGCTCGTCGGCGTGCTCCGGGCCGTGCCGATCCGCTGGCGCATCCTGTCGATCGCAGCGCTGAACTCCGCCGTGGTGGTGGTGCTGGTGGCGCTCATCTGGAACGGCACGCAGGTGCTGAGCTCTGCCTGGGACGACGTGCGCCAGGTGCGCGAGTCCGACCGGATCCTGGCGCTGCTCGAAAGCGAGACCGGGCGGCTGCAGAACCTTATCCACCGCTACATCAACCAGCCGAGCCCGGACCTGTTCGCCGAGATCCTCCTGCTGCGCGAGGCGGTGCTGGGCACGCTGACCGACCGTGCCGCCAAGGACCCGATGCTGTCGGGCTCGGTCGAGGAGCTCGAGCGCACCACCGACCGCTTCCTCAACGGCTTCGGCGAATTGCGCAGCGTGCAGGCCACCATCGCCAAGACCTATGAGGAGCAGGTGCAGGGCCCGGCCAAGGACATGGCTGGCCTCTATTCCATCATCGAAGGCGCCACCGGACATCGCGACGCGCTGATCTGGCCGTCGCTCGGCAAATCCCGCGAGGCCTTCACCGCGATGCTGGTCGCGGCCAATTCCTACTATCTGTCGCTGTCGCCGGGCGCGGCGGACGATGCGCGCCGCAACACCGAGACGATCGAGACGACCATTCCGGTCATGATCGATCTCGCCGACAACGATCTCCAGCGCATGGCGCTGCAACGGCTGGGCGCCCGCACCATGGCGCTGCGCGAGGGCTTCGCAAAGCTCTCCGAGCAGCTCACGAACCGCACCGAACTGCTGCGCAATACCATCGACGCGAGCCAGGCCGAGGCGATCGGCGCCATCGACGATCTCTCCACCAAGATGCGCCAGCGCGAGCAGAAGGCGCAGGAGACTTTCGACCGCACGCTGGCGAATATTTCGCGGCGCGTGCTCTCGATCGCCGTGATCTTCCTCGGCATCATCCTCTCCGCCGGCGTGCTGATCGCGCTGTCGATCCGGCTGCCGCTGCAGCAGATCATGGCCGCGATGCGCGCGATCACGCTCGGCAACCTCGACCGCGAGGTGCAGGGCACGAAGGCGCGCGACGAGGTCGGCGCCATGGCGCGCGCGGTGGAAGTATTCCGCGAGAACGCGATCGCCAAGCGCCAGACCGAGGACGAGCTGCGCGCGTCCAAGGAGAAGGCCGAGAGCGCGCTGCTCGAGCTCAACACGGCGCAGCAGAATCTGATCGATGCGGAGAGGCTCGCCGCGCTCGGCGGCCTCGTCGCCGGCGTCGCGCACGAGGTCAACAACCCGATCGGCATCAGCCTGACCGTTGCGTCCAGCTTTGCCCGGCGCACCGAGATCTTCGAGGCCCAGCTCAAGGGCGAAGGCGGCTTGCGCCGCTCGCAGCTCGAGGAGTTCGTTCAGTCCTCGCGCGATGCCTCGCAGCAGCTCGTCGCCAATCTCCAGCGCGCCGGCGAGTTGATCCAGTCGTTCAAGCAGGTTGCGGTCGACCGCTCGCATGCCGAGCGGCGGCAATTCTCACTCAGCGAAGCCACCGACCAGATCATCGCGAGCCTGCGTCCCGTGCTGAAGCGATCGCCGATCACGCTTCAAGTCGACGTGCCCGAGGGGCTCCTGCTCGACGGCTATCCCGGCTCCTACGGCCAGATCCTGACCAACCTCTTCCTCAACGCCGCCAACCACGCCTTCGCCGACGGGCGCGCGGGCACGATCACGATCTCGGCGCGGCCGCGCGGGACCGACGACATCGAGATCATCTTCACCGATGATGGGGCAGGCATGACCCCCGACGTGCAGCGCCAGGCCTTTGACCCTTTCTTTACCACGCGGCGCAACGAAGGCGGCACCGGTCTCGGCCTCCATATCGTCTATAATCTGGTGACCCAGCAGCTCGGCGGGCGGATGATGCTGGAATCCAAGCTGGGACAAGGCACCACATTTCGCATTATCATGCCCCGGATCGCCAAGGGCGGCGCGCAAAGCACAGAGACTGACGGGACTTCTCAATGGCCGAACAGGACGATGTCCTCCACCTGATCGACGACACCGGCGCCGCGTCGGAGGATACCAACGCCCGGAAATGGAAGATCGCCGTTATCGACGACGATCCGGCCGTGCATGACGGCACGCGCTTTGCGCTGTCCGACTACAGTCTCAACGGCCAGAGCCTGGAGATCCTCTCGGCCTATTCCGCGGCAGAAGGTCGCAGGCTGATGGCCGAGCACAGCGACATCGCCGCCGTGCTGCTCGACGTCATCATGGAGACCGACGTCGCCGGGCTCGAGCTGGTCGAGTTCATCCGCAACGAGATCAAGAACGAGACCGTGCGCATTATCCTGCGCACCGGCCAGCCGGGCCAGGCGCCCGAGCGGCGCGTGATCGTGCAGTACGACATCAACGACTACAAGGCCAAGACCGAGCTCACCGCCGACAAGCTGTTTACCTCGCTGACCGCGGCGCTGCGCTCCCATCAGCAGCTCGAGCGCATGGTGCAGACCCGCCGCGGGCTCGAGATCATCATCGATGCGGCCTCGACGCTGTACGACTTCAAGTCGATGCAGCGGCTCGCCGAGGGTGTGCTGACCCAGCTCGCCTCGCTGCTCAATGTCGATTGCGCCGGTATACTGGTTTTACGCGACAATGGCGGCGTAGACCCTGAACTCTCGGTGCTCGCCTGCAGCGGCTGCTACAGCCGCTTCATCGGCACGACCTCGTCACGGGCGCTCGATCCGGATCTGCGCGAGCTGGTCGAAGCCGCCTTCCAGCGCCGCAAGAACGAATTCGCCGACCATCGCAGCGTGATCTATCTGCGCACCGGCAGCGGTCGCGAGGTCGTGGTGCTGCTCCAGGCCGAGCGCGAGCTGTCGGAAACCGACCGCTCGCTGGTCGAGATCTTCTCCAGCCGGCTCTCGATCGCGTTCGACAACGTGATCCTCTATCAGCAGCTCCAGGACGCCAACACCCAGCTCGAGGACCGCGTCGCCCAGCGCACCCGCGCCTTGATGCAGGCCAACCGCCGCCTCTCCGCGCAATGGCTGCGGCTGCAGCGCGCCAACGGCTTCAAGAACGAGATCCTGGGCACCGTCGCGCACGACCTGAAGAACCCGCTCGGCGTCATCCTCGGCCGCACCGAGATGCTGAAGGAGCTGATCTCGACCGGCGCGTCGTCGAGCGGCGTGGTCTCCCAGGTCGACCACATCCGCGACGCCACCAAGCGCCTGACCACGATGGTCGACCATCTGATCTCGGACGCGATGGCCGACGCCTTCGACATCACCATCCGCCGCGAGCCTGTCGACGTCGCGGCCCTGGCGAAAGAGGTCGCCGAGGCCAACCAGCCGCTCGCCGTCAACAAGCAGCAGGCGATCAGCGTCACCGCGCCGCCCAACATCGTCACCATGTGCGACACCGACCGCATCCGGGAAGCGATCGACAATCTCATCAGCAACGCCATCAAATACAGCCCGATCGGCGGCAAGATCGGCGTTGCCGTCACGCATGAGAGCAACGACACCATCGTCCGTGTCAGCGACGAGGGCGCCGGCCTGTCGCCGGAAGATATCGGCCGCCTGTTCGGCCGGTTCCAGCGGCTCTCGGCCAAGCCGACCGCCGGCGAGAGCTCGACGGGGCTTGGGCTTTCCATCGTCAAGCGTATTATCGACATGCATGGAGGCGAGATCACTGCCGAGAGCGACGGCCCCGGCAAGGGATCGACCTTCACCATCACGCTGCCCGCGACCGACCTGCCATGATCCCAGTGCAGAGATCTGAGTGATATGACCCAAAGCCAGCACATCATGATTGTCGACGATGAGGCTCCTGCGAGGGAGATGGTCGGCGATTACCTCAAGATGCACGGCTTCACCGTGACGCTGTGCGACGGCGGCAAGTCCTTGCGCGCCGCGATCCGGGGCAGCATGCCCGATCTCGTCGTGCTCGACCTCAACATGCCCGAGGAAGACGGGCTCTCGATCATCCGCGACCTCAAGAGCCGCATCAACGTGCCGGTGATCATGCTGACGGCGACCGCTAGTCCGATCGATCGCGTCGTCGGACTCGAGCTCGGCGCCGACGATTACGTCGCAAAACCCTGTGAGCTGCGCGAGCTGATGGCGCGCATCCGCTCGGTGCTGCGGCGAAGTGCGCCGGCCAGGGCCACCGCGCCGGAAGCTGCGGCTGCGAAATCCGACAAGGATCAGCTTGTCCGCTTCGGCACCAAATGGCTCGATCTCGAAGCGCAGGCGCTGCGCGACGACGAGGGCAACGAGCATCCGCTGACCGCGTCCGAGTTCGGGTTGCTGAAGGTGTTTGCGGCCAATCCGAAGCGCGTGCTGTCGCGCGAGCGCCTGCTCGAACTGGCCAATGCGCGCGACGCCGAAGCCTTCGACCGCGCCGTCGACCTCCGCATCATGCGCATCCGCCGCAAGATCGAGCCCGACCCGGCCAAGCCCGCCGTGATCCGCACCATCCGCGGCGGCGGCTATCTGTTCTCGCCGGCCGCGAGAAGGCGTAGGCGCGCGGCAACAGTCGCGCGGCAACAGTGGAGTGTGTGGCGCGACCGAACGCGGCAGCCCGAAATTCGTTCCGTCTAGTCCAAGTCGCCAGTACCGTATTGTCCGCACATTGAAATTCCACGATTTTTTGCTCCGAATGTTTCGTCGCAACTTGTCCGACGAAACAATTCAGCAGCGCACGAAACCATTTTCCGCTTTTCGTGCAGACGTCCCGAAACGTTGGCTCATTAACACTTTGGTCCAAGGAAACGCCGCTCGGTTGCGGCGCTACGGGGAGCAAGTCAATGCCGAACGTCATCGCCATCAACGCCCAGGCCAGCCAGGGCATCATTGCCGCTCAGGCGACTTCGGACGACATGCTTCTGGAAAGCATTGCCGACGGCAACCGGACGGCCATGCACATCCTCTATTGCCGGCACAATGTGCGGGTTTACCGATTCATCCTGCGCATCGTGCGCGACGGCACCACGGCGGAAGACCTCGTCAGTCAGGTGTTCCTCGACGTGTGGCGGACCGCCGGCCAATTCCAGGGCCGTTCGCAGGTCTCGACCTGGCTGCTCTCGATCGCCCGCTTCAAGGCGCTGACCGCGATGCGCCAGCGCCGCTTCGAGGACATCGACCAGGAGGACGTGCGCCAGATTCCCGACGATTCCGATACGCCGGAGAGCTCGCTCGACCGCAACGACACCAGCGCGATCCTGCGCGCCTGCGTCGCCAAGCTGTCACCCGCGCATCGCGAGATCATCAACCTCGTCTACTACCATGAGAAGTCGGTGGAGGAGGTCGGGCAGATCATCGGCATCCCCCAGAGCACGGTGAAGACGCGGATGTTCTATGCCCGCAAGCAGCTGGCCGATCTGCTTAGAGGTGCTGGCGTCGATCGCTTCGCCGCCTAAAGCTCAGGATTTCAATGGGATAGGACTTACTTCTTGGCCCTTTCCCGGACACGGAAGTGTTACCGCCGACGAAACAATTGAAACAAAGCACAACATCAGGCGGAAAAACTTCCCTCCTATAAAGCTCGCATAGGGTTTTCGTTAAACCTCCCAAGGACCTCCAACGACCCGGACGGGATGCCCCCCTCCGGGTCGTTTTGTGTTTGGGGTCAGGCCTATTTCCATCACTGACCATTTCCTGGGCCACCCCTCTCCCCAGCCCTCCCCCGCAAGGGGGGAGGGAGCGGCACCATCCGCGCGGTCAGCAGCTGCTCCCACGCAATGTCACTCGCTACTTCCGGCGAAACAGCCGCTCCGTCACAAACGTGTGACGCTGCGTAACGTCCGGTGCATCCGGCTCGAAACAACCTCGTGACCTCCATCACGAGTGCCCCATGCTCGACCTGATCTTTGCCGGCCTTGCCGGCGTCCTCACCATCGCCGCGCCCTGCACACTGCCGATGCTGCCGATCCTGCTCGGCGCGTCGATCGGGCGCGCCGGAAATCTGCGCCCGGCGATGATCGCGCTCGGCTTCGTCATCTCGTTCTCGGCGGCCGCGCTTCTGCTCGGTGCCGTCACGCGGCTGTTCGATTTCGATCCGAACGTGCTGCGCTCGGCGGCTTCGATCCTGCTGCTCGGCTTCGGCCTGTTGATGCTGTGGCCGGCACCGTTCGAGTGGCTGTCGATCCGCCTCAACGGCTGGTTCGATCTCGGCGCAGCAAGTGGCGCGCAGCGCGAGGGCGCGCTCGGCGGTCTCGTGCTCGGCACCACGCTGGGCCTGGTCTGGACGCCCTGCGCGGGCCCGGTGCTCGGCTCGATCCTGACCCTGGTTGCGACCTCGAAGAATCTCGCCTGGGCCGGCACGCTGCTGGTCGCCTACGCCATCGGCGCAGCCATCCCGATGCTGGCGATCGCCTATGGCGGGCAGGCCGCGACCACGCGCGTGCGCAGCCTCGCGCGCATCTCGCCGCGCCTGCAGCAGGGCTTTGGCGTCGTCGTGATCGCGTTCGCGGTTGCCGCCTACTTCCAATACGACACGCTGATCGTGGCGTGGCTCACCGGATTCTATCCCACCGGCCAGATCGGCCTGTGACCATCCCTCATCTTCACCGGAGGACGCTTCCATGACTTTCAAACTGCTCACTGTCTCCGCCGCGCTGATCGGCATCGCCGTGACCGGCGCCGTCATCCCCGGCATCTGCGACGAGGCCGCACGCGCCGTGCCTGTTGTCACCGCCGCCGCAAGCCAGCAGACCGCGCCCGACTTCGCCGGCATCAGCAACTGGTTCAACTCCAAGCCGCTGAGCATCGCGGACCTGCGGGGCAAGGTCGTGCTGGTCGACTTCTGGACCTATGGCTGCGTCAACTGCGTCAACACGCTGCCGCACGTCACCGACCTCTATGCCAAGTACAAGGACAAGGGGCTCGTCGTGGTCGGCGTGCACACGCCGGAATTTCCGTTTGAGCGCTCGGCCTCCAATCTGCAGGCCGCGCTGAAGCGCCATGGCATCACCTACCCGGTGGCGCAAGACAACGATTCCAGGACCTGGAATGCGTATCGGAACCAGTATTGGCCGGCGCAGTACATCATCGACCAGAACGGCAAGATCGTCTTCCAGCACGAGGGCGAAGGCCGCTACGACGAGATCGACCGCACCGTCGGCCGGCTGCTGAGCGCCAACAGCTGATCCCGCACGGAGATCGCGCGGCTGGTTTCACTTGTCGCCGTTGCGGCTTGACTCCACGGACCCGTCCGTGGAGTTTCGCGGGCGACGAAATCAGCCGCCCGCAATGGACGACGCGACCAACGACATTCGCCTTCGTGAAGGCTCCTCGATCGCGCAGCGGCTGGTCATGTCCGGCTTTGCGGCCGCCGTCGCACTCTGCTTTACGCCCGGCCTGTTCACGCACGACACCCTGGAGGTGATCATATCCGTGGTCGCGCTCCTGCTGGGAGCAGCGTTCGTCGGCGGCATCATGCTGGCGCCGGCGGTGGTGTGGATCATCACACCAAACGAGATCCTGATCGGGCAACAACGCCCTTTCGGGAAGCTTCGCACGAGGATCGTCACAAGAGACGACATCACCGGACTGCAAGTTCCCGGCAGCAAGAGGGCGAAAGCCCGCTTCCACCTGGCCTTCACGCTGGCCTCGGGGGAGCGCCTGACCTCCCCGCCGATCTCCGATGTCACGCATGTTCGCGAAACGGTGGCCCGGATCGCCGAACAGTTCGGCGTTCCCAACGTCGAAGCACCGGTCAATCCGCTCGATGCCAGCAATCCCGAGATGCATCTCGGCGAGCCGCTCGAGCCGTTTTCCGCAAGGGACATCCGGATCGTTGCACTGATCGCCGTCGCGATGTGCGCCGTTCCCTACGCCTACAAGCTCTGGCGTGGCCTGTCGCCGGGCCCGATCGACATCATGCTCCTGCCGATTGGCGCGATCGCCGCGTTCGCCGTGCACAAATACGCCAACCTCGTAACCGGCGCGTTCTGGATCGTCCGGCAAGGCGATATCCGCGTCGAGCGCCTGTGGGGCGACGGCAAGCCGTGCACGGACTATATCGAGGGGCGCGACGTGAAGACGATCATGGTCGAGCGCCGCGGCCGGTCCGAGGACGAGCACTGTATCGTCGTGATCCGAACGCACTCCGGACAGAGGTTTCGCAGCCCCCGCATCGGCTCAAGGCTCGAAGCCCGCGCCGTGGGCGCCGAGATCGTCCGGCGCCTTGGGATCGCACCGGAGAATGACCGGATCTGACACCCCCGCCCCCGACGGCTATCGCATATGAACGTGGCGGGAAGCTCACGTGCGGCCATCCTTCGAGACGCCCGCCTACGGCGGGCCCTCAGGATGAGGTCGCGTTTCGCGGCGAGATATCAAACCCTCATGGTGAGGAGCCCGCCGAAGCGGGCGTAGCGGACGATGCTTCGCATCGCCGCGAGAACCG